>CAMZEN010000044.1 GCA_947305775.1 uncultured Verrucomicrobiota bacterium | reverse complement strand
ACCCCACGGTCTTCCTCTCTTCTTTGCTGACCCGGTAGATATTACCATTTGTGAATCGTAGTGCTGGTGGGAATCCTGCTGATAAAAATGTTATAATATCATGAAACTGGAGAAGATTGCATGATTCTTACGGATGTACAGGATGTGAATGCGTCAAATGTACGTCAGCGCGTTGGGAGGCCAACTGCCGCGGCGTACATATTTGACATGGATGGAACGCTCGTGGACAACTGCGCATGGCACGTTCTGGCATGGCAGGAGTTCGCCCGCAGGCATGGACGGGAAATCTCCAAGCGAAAGATTCTTGACTGGATGGGCGCGACAAGCTCATTCTACATGGATCGCATCTTCGAGCGTGAGGTCGGCAAAGCCGAGTGCGACGCGCTTACCGCCGAGAAGGAGACGTTGTATCGCGAGATGTACGCGCCGCATATGCAATTGCCGGAAGGTCTTGGCGATCTGCTATCCGACGCCAAGGCTCGCGGCGTCCGTCTCGCAATCGCGACAGGTGGATCCAAGGACAATGTCGATTTCATTGTCGACGGTCTTGGCATACGCAGCTACTTTGACGCGATAATCGACTGCTCAGGGTATGAGCGCGGCAAACCCGCTCCGGATTGCTTTCTTGCGGCGGCGTCCGCGTTGGGCGTAAGGCCAGAAGACTGCACAGTGTTCGAGGATGCCACCAACGGAATTGAGGCCGCGCACGCCGCTGGCATGAAGGTGGTCGCGGTTACATTCACAATGCCCCGCGAGACTTTGATGGGCAAGTCTCCAGACGTGATAATCGATTCCTTCACGGAGTTGTGCGAATGAGAAAGCTGACGTTTTTTGTTGCGGTTGCCGGACTGATGGTCGCGGCTCTCGCCGGAGCGGATGAACGCACTGCAGCGATGGACTGGCAGCCGACCGTTGTCACCATTGGCGGCAATGATCTGTCCGTGCCGGTCGGCAGGAAGGGCAAACAAACAACTCTGGCCGCAAATCCCAAGGCCGCCCGTCTTTCGGAACGCAGCGCACGCAGGGCGATAGTGAACGAAACCGTGCGTGGCGCGGGACTGTCGGCATGCACAAAGATTGTCGATGGCGTTGGCGGCGGTTATGTTCGCGTTGTACTCACGCTCAAGAACGACGGCAAGTCGCCGGTTGTCGTTGACGACATTTGCTTTCTGCGCGATTGGACGCCGAAGGGCGTTCGTGATGGCGTAAGGAGCGGCAATACTGATGGCTCTGTGGCGGTGTTCCCGTCTGTCAGGCTTTTTGTCGGCGTGGAGCATCCTATGGCCAAGCTTACGGTAGACGGCGGCGCCGTCACCGCCCATCTGCCGCGCGGCTTTGCGCTTTCGTCGGGCGAGGAATGGTCCTTCAGCTATGTGGTAGGTCGCTACCGCGGCGATTCGCCGCGTCGTGACTTTCAGGCGTATCTGAATTCGGAGCGGGCGCATCCATATCGCGTCCTTCCGCACTACAACAGCTGGTACGACATAAACATCGAGCGCAACGATAAGCCGTGGAACGAGCGCATGGACGAGGCCGAAGCCCTAGCCGTAATGCGGGCGTTCAGAACCGAAATGGGCAAGCGCGGCGTATTCATCCAGTCGTATCTCTGGGACGACGGATGGGACGAATGGGATTCGCTTTGGGACTTCCACCCCGGCTTTCCGAACGGATTCGCCAAGCTAGCGGCTGAGGCCCACCGCGACAAGGGCGCGTCAATCGGATGCTGGATGAGCCCGTGCGGCGGATATGGCGCAAGCCTTGCGAAGCGCGTTGCGTATTCTCGCGCTAAAGGCTACATCGGGCAGGGCGACAACCTGCTCAAGCTCTCCAATCCGACCTACTACGCGGCGTTCCGCGACAGGGTGCTGGACATGATATCGCGCTACAACATGAACATCTTCAAGTTTGACCGCATGGGCAACGGGAGCGATGCCGACGGATGCGATGTTGTATATGCGCCCGAGATAGACGCGGTTGTCAGGCTGCTCGGCGAGATGCGCCGCGCCAAGCAGGATGTTTTCGTCAACTGCACCGTCGGCACCTGGGCGTCGCCTTTCTGGGTGATGTTCGCCGATTCCATCTGGCGCGGCGGCGACGATTTTGCCATGCTCGGCACAGGCTCCGCACGCCAGCGTTGGCTGACCTATCGCGACAACAAGATACACGACCGCTTTGTGAGGCCATGTCCGCTCTTTCCACTCAACTCGATGATGATGCACGGCATAATCGTCGGAAAGTTCGGCCCACCCGCCGCAATGGACCGCTCGGCCTCGCCAAAATCCACGCAGGATTTTGCGGACGAGGTGTGGATGGGCGTAGCATGCGGCACAGGGCTTCAGGAATACTACATTACGCCGAGCCTGATGCATCCTTCATGGTGGGACATCTTGGCGGACGGCGTGAAGTGGATAAAGGCGAATGAGGCCGCATTGCGCGATGTGCATTGGGTCGGCGGCGACCCTTCGGCAGACAACGGCGGTGCAGGCGCGATCTACGGCTATGCAAGCGCAGACTCGGGGAAGGGCATTGTGATTTTGAGGAATTCTTCTGTGGAGACGCTTGAGTTCGCCGAGCCGCTTTGGAAGGTGCTGGACGTACCGGAGGCGCAGTCAAAGCGAGCGGTCAAATCTCGCAAGATAGTCTATTCGCATGACGCGGAGCTGGGCGAAACCAAGTCGTTGAAGGATGCTCTGACAGCCCGCCTCGCCCCTTATGCCGTGGTGCTTGTCGAGTTTGAGTTGGGCAGATAGATGTATCGCTGGCTTGACGAGTATTTTGCAGGACGCGATCCAGACTTCACGCCAAACTACCGTATAGAAGGGTTGACCGAATTCCGCAAGGACGTAATCGACGAGTTGTTGCGAATCCCTTATGGTGCCACTGTCTCATATGGCGACATTGCCAAGGCAATCTCGAAGAAGCACGGTGGAGCCAAGGTATCTGCGCGTGCTGTCGGCGGCGCGGTTGGATGGAACCCGATTTGCATAATAGTCCCGTGCAATTGCGTGATCGGCGCGAACAATGGTCTGACGGGCTATGGCGGCGGCCTCGGCAATAAAGTGTCGCTGCTCGCGCATGAATGTTCGGACATGTTCGATGCCAGAATCTTTGAGCCTAAAGAAAGTTCTGATTAATTCTTCCTTTCCTTTTGGCGCTTTCCAAACATCAAGGAGCAACATGCCCAAAGACCTTTGATGCCGTTCCCATCACTGCGCGAAAACAGTATAGTATGCGCCGTCAAACCCTACCGTGAAATTCCGAACATAAAAAAGAATCATTCCGCAGAATCATCGATTCGCTCTGTCTCGCGAAGATCACCGATTATCTTGGGCCTTTCCCGAAAAAGAACTCCATACTATCAATACAAACGACCTCAGCCCAAGGGAGGAGATCTTCCGGATGCTTATGGATATCAACCGCTATACTCAGCAATGAGCGCCGATAGTCGTCAAGCCATAGAGAGGCCACCCTGTCCACATCCTAAGCCACCCCCTACACTTTGACTATAAGAGGCGGCATTTCCTTCAAAAGAGGCGGCAATACCATTGATATTGGCGGCAAAATTTGATATAATGCCGCCAATATTCATCAGGGTGTGGGGAGAGAAGCTGGCGGCATCCCCCAGACAAGGAGAAAGACATCATATGGAAATGAAGAAAGATTTGCGTGTGAGAACGCGCAAGAGTGCAACGCGCGGCAAGTTCCAGGCCGATCTGGAACCCGAAGAGACGTTGGGGCTTAACGCATTCGCTGAATGGTGGGCGGATCGGTCCTTTGTGAAACCGTTCGAGATCAAGCGGGCGGTCGAGCTGGTGGAAGGCGGCGTGCTTGCGGCGCTAAGGGCGGGATGTCAGGTAAATCTCGGCCTTGCGATATTCTATCCAAGGCTGTCGGGTTCGCTCTCGGCGCGTGACGCCGACCCCGAGACGGAGGAGAGGTTCGTCCGTGGCGCGGTTAAGGCGCGGAGGACTCTCACCCACGCACTCGAACGGCATCTAAAAGCCGTCAATTCTCTTGCACGCGCCCGCGCCTCGCTGTACGGGGTGATGGATGTCGAGACGGGTAAGGCCAATGTAATATCGACCGGGCGCAACTGTCGCGGGGTCGGGAGCAACATTCAGGTCGTTGAGGGGCGCGATGACGAGGGCGTGTGGCTGGAGAAGAAGAAGAGGCGCGGCATGTATAAGTGCGCCCGCGCACGCGTCCTCTCATCAAGTGAGTGCGAGATCGAATTTGTTTTCGACGAAACTCCGCCGAAGGGTAACTACTTCCTCGTCGTCCAGTCTCGAGTGGGGATGCCGCAGGACTTTCGTCCGGTCCGTGCGCGTTGCGAAGTTGTCGTGAAGTAGCGGTTATGGTTTTTCGTTCCTATTTGAATTTCGCACTTATTGGTTAACATATGTCAGAATTTCCTACGCCCGCTTGGGTGGATTTTTGGTATAATTGTGGCGTTCTGGGGGGCAAGGAGCGAGATACTTGACATACTCCTGGGCGTATGATGGCCTGGAATTGGTGTTATGTTATCTTTTATGCGCCTTGACATGGCTGGTCATGATTAAAACGGGACTTGAAAAGGACAAATTACGAAATGAAAACGTTGATGACACTGATGGTTGCGGTTTGCCTGCTGCAATTGCCACTTTGGGCGGACACGGAAACAGTAGGCGGCTATAGGTGGACGTATACTGTAAATGCTGATGCGGCAGAGATTTATAACGGCAATTCTTCTGCCATCTCACCTAGTCCTAAGGGAGCCTTGACGATCCCGGCTTCGCTTGGTGGCAAAACCGTGACGAGCATCGGGGATCATGCGTTCTCCTATTGCAGCGGGCTTACGAGCGTGACGATACCCGACAGCGTGACGAGCATCGGTGGTGGTGCGTTCAGCCACAGTGGTCTTAAGAGCGTGACGATAGGCAATCGCGTGACGAGTATCGGAGATTATGCATTCTGGGATTGCGACGGATTGACGAGTGTGACGATAGGCAATCGCGTGACGAGTATCGGAGATTATGCATTCTGGGATTGCGACGGATTGACGAGTGTGACGATAGGCAATCGCGTGACGAGTATCGGAGATTGTGCATTCTGGGATTGCGACGGATTGACGAGCGTGACAATCCCCGACAGCGTGACGAGCATCGGGGTCGGTGCGTTCTCCGGCTGCAGCGGCTTGACGAGCGTGACTATACCCGACGGTGTGACGAGCATCGGGGTCGGTGCGTTCTCTGGTTGCAGTGGGCTTACGGGCGTGACGATCCCCGACAGCGTTACGAGCATCGGGGAGCGGGCGTTCAACGATTGCAGTGGTTTGACGAGTGTGACGATTCCTGATAGTGTGATGAGCATCGGAGATTATGCGTTCGCCGACTGCAGCGGTCTTGCGAACGTGACGATCCCGGATAGCGTGACGAATATCGGGTATGCTGCGTTCGCCAACTGCAACGGAATAAAGGATTTTGTCGCGTCACAATATTTCTGCAACAACGCCCGCATATCGCCCATATTTCAATCGGCACGCCAGTCGATTACTAATATTGTCATATCGGACAGTGTTACGAATATCGTGGCTGGTGCGTTCCAGTATTGCGCCGGATTGACGAGCGTGACGATACCTGACAGCGTTACGCGCATCGGGGATAGTGCATTTAATACCTGCACAAACCTTACGAGCGTGAAACTTGGTAATGGAGTGACGAGCATCGGGGATTGTGCGTTCTACGGCTGCAGTGGGCTTACGAGCGTGACAATTCCTGACGGTGTGACGAGCATTGGGGATCGTGCGTTCTACGGCTGCAGCGGTCTTACGAGCGTGACGATATCGCAATATGTCCTTGACCGCCGTATTTCTGATGTGTTCCCAGATGTTTATTATTCGCTTAAAAACGTTTCCTATTCTTCGGTGATAACCAATATAGCATTTGAAGCGTTCTCTGGTTGTAGCGGGCTTACGAGGGTGACGATACCGGACGGCGTGACGAGCATCGGGGATTCTGCGTTCGCTGGCTGCAGCGGACTGACGAGCGTGACGATACCGGACAGCGTGACGAGTATCGGGTCTTCTGCGTTCTCTGGCTGTGGCGGGCTTGCGAGCGTGATGATTGGTAATGGCGTTATGAGCATCGGGTCTTCTGCGTTTTACGGCTGCAGCGGGCTTACGGGCGTGACAATACCGGACAGCGTTACTAGAATTGGGGGTTATGCGTTCTTCGGTTGCAGCAGACTTACGAGCATGACAATTCCTGCCGGCGTGACGAGTGTTGAGGCTGGTGCGTTCTTCGATTGCAGTAGACTTAAGAGCGTGACGATAGGCAACTGTGTGACGACCATCGGGGATCGTGCGTTCTACGGATGTAGAGGGCTTACGAGCGTGACGATACCTGACAGCGTGACTGCAATCGGGGAATCTGCGTTTTCCGGTTGCAGCAGCCTTACGAGCGTGACGATGCCGAACAGCGTGACGAACATCGGGTATCAGGCGTTCAAAGATTGCCGTAGGATAAGGGATGTCACAGTGCCGCAATGCATCTGCGACAGTGGCATTTGGATAGTATTTTCTTTGTCGTACCAGTCAATTACGAATGTTGTCATATCGGATGGCGTGACGAGCATCGAGACTTCTGCTTTCTCCGGCTGGAGCGGTCTTAAGAGTGTGACGATACCGAGCAGCGTGACGAGCATTGGTTCTTCTGCGTTTTCCGGCTGCAGCGGACTGACGGAGGTCCGCATTTCCGACCTTGCGGCATGGTGTAGAATTTCATTCGGCGACAATCCGCTTAGCCATGTACACAATCTATGCCTCAATGGTACATTGGTGACCGACCTGACGATCCCCTCTGGCGTGACGAGCATCGGGGATTCCGTGTTCTCAGGTTGTAGTTGGGTGACGAGCGTGACGATCCCTGGCAGCGTGACAAACATTGGGGGTGGTGCGTTCTCCGGCTGCAACGGTTTGACGAGTGTGACGATTCCTGATAACGTGACGAGCATCGGCGATTATGCGTTTTCCGGCTGCAGTGGGCTTACGAGTGTGACAATTGGCAACGGCGTGACGAGCATCGGGTATCAGGCGTTTGAAGGTTGCAGCGGAATAAGGGATGTCACCGTGCCGCAATGCGTCTGCGACAGGGGCATTTCGTCAGTATTTTCTTTGTCGTACCAGTCAATTACGAATGTTGTCATATCGGATGGCGTGACAAGCATCGCGGGCAGTGCGTTCTCCGGCTGCAGTGGGCTTGCGAGTGTGACGATACCCGATAGCGTGACGAGCATCGGGGAATGGGCGTTCTCCGGTTGCAGCGGTCTGAAGAGCGTGACGATACCCGACGGTGTGACGAGCATCGGGACTGATGCGTTCCGCGGCTGTAGCGGTCTTACGAGCGTGACTATCCCCGAGAGCGTTACGAGCATCGGGGACCTTGCGTTCTTGAATTGCAGCGGTCTTACGAGCGTGAAGATCGGCAATAGCGTGACGAGTATCGGGGGCGGTGCGTTCTCCGGTTGCAGCGGGCTTGCGAATGTGGTGATTGGAAGTGGCGTGACGAGCATCGGGGGCGGTGCGTTCTCCGGCTGCAGCGGCTTGACGAGCGTGACGATCCCAGATAGCGTCACAAGCATCGGGGGCGGTGCGTTCTCCGGATGCAGTAGGCTTACGAGCGTGGCGATCCCTAATAGCGTGACGAGCATCGAGGAGGGAACGTTTAGATATTGTAGTCGCCTTGCGAGCGTGACGATTCCTGATAGCGTGACAAACATTGGGCGTGATGCCTTCGAAGGTTGCAGCGGGATAAGGGATGTCGCCGTGCCGCAATGCGTCTGCGACAGTGGTAGTGGTATTTGGGACGTATTTTATTCTGCATATCGATCAATTACGAATGTTGTCATATCGGATGGCGTGACAAGCATCGCGGGCAGTGCGTTCTCCGGCTGCAGAGGGCTTACGAGCGTGACGATCCCCGACAGTGTTACAAGCATCGGGGGCAATGCGTTCTACGACTGCAGTGCATTGAAGGAGGTCCGCATTTCCGACCTTGCGGCATGGTGTAGAATTTCATTCGGCGACAATCCGCTTGTCTATGCGCACAATCTATACCTCAATGGCGCATTGGTGACCGACTTGACGATACCCGACGGCATTGCGAGCATCGCGGATTATGCGTTCGCAGGCTGCAGTGGGTTGACGAGCGTGACCATTCCCGACTCCGTGACGAGCATTGGATATTTAGCGTTCTCCGGTTGCAGCGGCCTGAAGAGTGTGACGATTGGCAACGGCGTGATGAGCGTCGAGTCTGATTCGTTCAAGGATTGTAACAATGTCCGTGAAGTGATTCTCCCGGGCTGGTCATGTGGAATTCCTTTTGGAAATGTTACGAATCTTGTCATCAGTGCAGGCGCTACGAGTATCAAATCTTCTGCGTTCGCTGGTTGCAGCGGCTTAACGAGCGTGACTATCCCAGATTCGGTGACGAGCATCGGAGATGCTGCGTTCTCCGGTTGCAGCGGTCTTACGAGTGTGACTATACCTGACAGCGTGACAAGCATTGGGTCGTCTGCGTTTTCTGTTTGCAGTAATCTTAAATGGATTTCTTTGCCGGAAACATGCGAAGTTGGAGGAAGTGCCTTTCCAAGCGGGACGATTGTGGAATATCGTCAAACGGGGATGGATATTACCTATGAGATTGCGGGCGGCGAGATTACAATTACCGGGGCTACTGGCGTGAACGACATTAGGATACCTGCGACAATCTGCGGCGTTCCCGTGACAGGCATTGGCGAAAGGGCGTTTGAAAACAATGCGACGCTGACGAGCGTGACGATACCAGAGGGCGTCAAGAACATTGGCTATTACGCATTCCGCAACTGTAGTTCGCTTGAAGAGGTTTCGCTGCCATCTACGCTGACGAATGTAGTCACCGCCGCATTCGAATACTGCACATCGCTCAAGAGTATTGAGGTTCCTGCGAGTGTAGAGAGTATCGGCACATGGCAGTTTAATGGCTGCACGTCGTTAGAGAGCGTTATTCTGCACGAGGGCCTGAAATCCATCCCATACAGGACATTTTACGGCTGCTCGTCCCTCGCAGAGATCAATGTCCCCAACAGCGTGACGGAAATGGGTGACGAGGCGTTTTACGGATGCACGGCCTTAATGTCGATTGATTTGCCTGATACCGTTGCGTCGATAGGGCAGAAGTCGTTCATGTTCTGCACTGGGCTTGAAACTGCAAGAATTTCCAATGGTATTGCAACTATACCTTTTGGGGCATTCTTCGCTTGCAGTAATCTTGCCCAAGTTGTGCTTGGAACAGACCTCAGAAATATTGGCAAAGAGTCGTTCAGGAGATGTCCTGTACTTAAGGAAATTGTCATTCCTGGAACAGTCACGAATATTGACGAACAAGCATTCCGAGAGTGCAAGGGTCTTGAGGATATTGTCATCCCCGATAGCGTGGAGAAGATATGGGGATATGCCTTTGCTGAATGCTCAAGTTTAACTAATGTCACGGTTGGCACGGGAATCGAGCTTGTCGGCTATGTTTCTTTTGGCTGGTGCAGCAAGTTGGAGAGGATGATATTCTTGGGCAATGCGCCCGAATTAGACTCGTATGTGTTCTATGAGATTGGCGACAGACCTGAAATCAGAATTCGCTACGGTACAACAGGCTGGGGTGTCGATATTCCAGGTACATGGAAAGGCAAGAGCATCGACTACATACGCTCATGGGTGACGTTCGATGCCAATGGTGGTCATGGAAGCGCATGCGAGAACTTGCCGTGGGAGTCGGAACTCGTCGCGCCGTCCGTGACGCGGACGGGCTACACGTTCACAGGTTGGGATAAAGATGTTGCCGCAACAGTCCCTGCCGAGGATGTCACATATACGGCGCAGTGGAAGATAAACTCTCATGCCGTCGTATTTGACGCAAACGGCGGCGAGGGGGGAACTAGCGAGACGCTTGACTATGGCAGCGGAATTTCGGCGCCACAGGTATCGCGGACGGGCTACACATTCATGGGCTGGGATAAAGAAGTTGCGGATATCGTTCCTGACGAGGATGTAACTTACACGGCGCAATGGACGGCAAACGAATATCATGTGACATTTGACTTGTGTGGAGGCGTCGGTGATGCGCCCGCCAGAGTCGTGGCGTTCGATGCCGCATACGGTGAAATGCCCGAACCTTCAAGACTCGGTTATACGTTCAATGGCTGGTGGACGGCGGCGGATGGCGGATCGCAAGTGACAGAGTCCACAAAGTTCGCCGCTACGGAAGATGTCCGGCTCTATGCACATTGGATGTATAACTTTATGTATTCAATGTACGACAATAGAGTAACCGTAAGCGGATTTGCCGGCGAATTCACCCCAGGCGAAGCCTTGGAAATCCCTGCCAAAATCGAAGGCATGGATGTTGTTGCCATTGCAGAGTATGCCTTCTATAATTGTAGTGGGCTTACGAGCGTGACGATACCTGACAGCGTTACGAACATCGGGGCTTCTGCGTTTGCCGGCTGCAGCAATCTGACTGAGGTGGTGATTCCGGGGAGCGTGTGGAATATCGGTGCAGGGGCGTTTGCGGATTGCACAGGTATGCGGCGTGTGGAGGTAGCGAAGACGCTGCAGGGGATTGTCGAGACGCGTGGTGTGTTCAATGGATGCGCCTCCGACTTGGAGATCGTCTATATTGCGCCTGAGATACGGAATGTGACGGCGAAGCAGCGGTATCCGTGGAACGGGAAGGTGGATATCTCGTTCGAGGTGGTGGGCGACGTGACGGCGGGATTGCCGCCGGGCCAGCACCCTCCCCTCTTGCTGTCGGCAACGGACTCCGCAACAGGGTCGAACTATATATCGCGTGTATCAGCGCTCTCTGGTGACACGGAGATGACGGAGGGAGCGCATCATGTTGTGTGGGACATGAATGAGCAGGGGATTGAGTTCAAATCGGACGTGGTGGTGTTTTCTGTGTCGTATGGAATGATAGCTCCGATGTATTGCGTAATCGACCTTTCGGCGGGTGCTAATGCTGAGTCTTATCCTGTTTCGTATCTCGCAGATGTCCCATCCGGCGGCTGGTCGGACGAATACAAGACCGCCAAGCTGGTGCTGCGGCTGATTGAGCCGGGAACGTTCAAGATGGGTGGTGAGTATGATGTGACTCTTACCAAGCCATACTACATGGGCGTTTTTGAAGTGACGCAGAAGCAGTACGATCTGGTGACGGGGAGCAATCCGTCCTGTTACAATGGCGACATGCGGCCGGTGGAACAAGTCTCCTGGAACACGATACGCGGTAATTCCTCAACCTACAACTGGCCGGGTTCGACGAGTGTCGAGGCAAATTCTTTCGTGGGCAGGATACAGGCTCGGACGGGCATCAGCTTCGATCTTCCGACGGAGGCGCAGTGGGAGTACGCCTGCCGTGCGGGGACGACGAGCACATACAACAACGGCGGCGACATGGAGAACGACCTGAAACTGTTAGGGAGGTATTCTGGCAACCGCTCCGACGGCAAGGGCGGATATTCGCAGCATACGACAGTTGGTTCGTATCTGCCGAATGACTGGGGCCTTTACGACATGCACGGGAATGTGTACGAATGGTGCCTGGACAGGTATGGAGCTCTGACGAGTGGCGTCATGGATCCCGTTGGTTCTCCCTCTGGATCAGACTGGGTTTTTCGCGGTGGAAGCTGGGGATGCGATGCGGGTGGTTGCGCCTTGTCCATGCGAAACTACAGTTACTCGTCATACTCCGGTTACGGCGACATCGGCTTCCGCCTTGTCAGAACTGTGTCGGGTACAGAGGGCGAGCGTAGCCCCGAGGCGGTAGCCGGGGCGGAGCGAGCCGGCGAAATCTGCGCGGCGCAAGCCGCGCCCGTGGCGATTGATTTGCGTCAGGATAAGACGGTTCCTGATTCTGTCGTTTTACCGTGGGATGCTTCGTGGATTGGCGGAGACACGAACGCGACGGTGGTGATTGCGGACAACGGAGCTGAGGTGCGGCGTGCGACGGGCGCTGGCGAGTTTATGTACACGCCGTCGCCAATTGGCCGCCACGAGCTTACGTACACCACCTACATCGGCGACGTGGCGCAGGAGGAAATCTATTCGACCACGGTATATGCGCAATGGAAGTACGAGGTTACGGACAGTAACGCCATCATCACCGAAACATCGCAGACTTCTGGCGCGGTCATGATTCCGTCAGAGGTTGATGGTTATCCCGTGACGGGCATTGCCGATGGAGTATTTCAGGATTGTACTAACTTGACGAGCGTGACGATACCGGACAGCGTGACGAGAATTGGGGCTTGTGCGTTTAGTGGCTGTGATGGCATACGAAGCGTTGTGGTGCCTGTATTAGAATCGGTTGTGCCCGGCTTTTATGAAGCAGAGTTTCTTAACATTTATGCGATTGATAACGATGTCTCGATAGTTGACAACGCAAGGGCTGTGACGCTGTCCGCGGCAATGATGCATGCTGACACGATAAGCGAATACACAATGTATGCGTATGGCGCATACATGTATTTCGAGGGGGGTGTGACATATTATTTCTTGGCTGACTACGATGACTATTCATCGGTCAAAGTTGAAAATACAGTGGTGATTTCCCCTGCAAACGGCCAATGCATAAGTCAAACAGGTGACATAACATTTGCTGAGCCGGGATGGCGGTGGATCGAACTGCGCGGATATAATTATGGCGGTCCTGGTGCACGCAACTCCGGGGCAAAGCAAGGGTTTTGGTGGTGGAGCAGCCAGGACTCGACCCAACGGAGATTTGAAGATCCTGGCGACGGTTCGATGTTTAGATGCAACAGCACTTCCACTATGGCGTCGATGTTCCCGGACGCATACAATGTAATAACGAACGTTACGCTGTGTGGAGATGTAAGTGTCATCCCTGGAGGAATGTTCGCGGGCTGTGCCTTGTTGGATGCGATAACCATTCCTTTCTCGGTGACGAACATCGGGTCTTCAGCGTTCTCCGGTTGCAGCGGGCTGACGAGCGTGACTATCCCGAACAGCGTTACGAGCATCGGTCAGAGTGCGTTCCACGGCTGCAGCGGTCTTACGAGCATGACGGTACCCGACAGCGTGACAAGCATTGGGGTTTCTGCGTTCTCCGGATGTAGCGGGCTGACGAGCGTGACGATTCCAAAGGCGGGTGTTGATTCATTTCGGTCTGCATTTAGCGGGTATGATAATCTGGCAGTCGTAATCTCAGACAGTGTGACGAGCATCGGAGGTTCAGCGTTCTCTGGCTGCAGCGGACTGACGGAGATTGTGATTCCGGACAGTGTGACGAATATTGTCGAGAATGCGTTTGCGGGATGCAGCGGTCTGGCGCGAATCACGATGCCGGCCAATGTTGCGCCGAACTCCTTTGGCGATGTGTTCGCATCGGCGAGGCCGAGCATCAGGGAGGTTGTGTTTCTTGACGGGCGGACGGTGATCCCCGACAACTACTTCTCTGGTTGTACGGCGCTGGAGACTATGGACATACCGGAAAGCGTGACGCGGATCGGGACGACTGTGTTTGAGGTGTGTTCGGCGTTGGAGACGGTGGTGACGAACGGGTTGGTGCTGTATCAGGGGTGGTGCCTGGGATTGGCCGATGCGACGCTTTGCCCATCTTATTTGGTGATTCCTGAAGGTGTGAGAGGAATTGCAGCGGGGGCGTTCGATGGCGAATACGGGATCGAGACGGTGGAATTCCCATCGACACTGCGATTCGTGGGCGCGCGGGCGTTCAAGGACTGCACGAGCTTAGAGGAGATTGTGCTGCCGGAGGGTGTGGCGGTGGTTGACCGTGAGGCGTTCCGCAACTGCACATATGCGCAGGATGTTACGTTGCCGTCGTCTCTACGGGAGATCGGGGCTGGGGCGTTCGCAAACTGCGCGATGTTCATGGGCGTGACGTTGCCGGAAGGGGTGCTGGATGTCGGCGCGGCGGCGTTCTCGAACTGCTGGCGCATGCTGTCGGTGGAGATGCCGTACAGCGTGACGAACGTGGGTACAGGGGCGTTCGCTGATTGCAGGAGACTGACGGGGGTGACGGTGCCGCTCCATGTCGATACGATGGCGAACATGTTCCCGGCTGCGTATGACAAAATCGCGACGGTGGAGGTGGCGGAGCGGAGCATGGAGGACGGGACAGGGCCCGTCCCTCCTATGGTGCCGGGGATGTTCATGGGGTGCGCGGCGCTTGAGGGGATTGAGCTGCCAGACTGGGTGACGGAAATCTCGGCGGATGCCTTTGTTGGGTGCGTTGGGCTTCAGTCTGTCGTTCTTGCCGAGACGGTGACGAACATCGGTGCGAGGGCGTTCAAGAACCTGTCGCAGTTCGAGTCGTTCACGTTCCCGACGGGTCTTGCCTCGATTGGAGATGAGGCGTTTTCGGGATGTTCCGGCATCAATGCTCTCTCCCTTCCCGATGGGCTGGTGTCGATCGGCGCGGGGGCGTTCAGGAACCTGACGGCGCTGTCGCGTGTGGAGATCCCCGCGAACGTGAGAGCGGTCGGTGCGGCGGCGTTCGGCGGATGTACGGCGGTTCGGGTGATTTCGCTGCCGGGCGATGCGACGACGGTTTCGGCGGCGTTCCCGAATGCATACCGCTACATTACGGAGGCAAAGGTTGTGGCGCGTCAAGGCGAGGACACCGCATCCTGCCAGATCATTGCGTCTCTCTTTGAGTGGTGTTCGGCTCTGGTCGTGGTGGAGATGCCGCTTGAGTTGACGGAGATCGGCGCGAAGGCGTTCAAGGGATGCTCGTCTCTTACGACGCTGGGAATCCCGGCGGGCGTGGCGACGCTGGGGGCGGAAGCGTTCAGGGGATGCTCCAACCTTTCTCAGATGGCGTTGCCGAAGGAACTGACGGTGCTGCCGGACTACGTGTTCGCTGGATGCTCGTCCCTGTCGGAGGTTATTGTGCCGGAGAAGGTTGCGACGATGGGGACGGCAGTGTTCAACGGCTGCACGCTGCTGCGGTCCGTCCGCTTCGTCGGCAACGCACCGGCATACGCATTTGGGGCCTACAGCGGCGTTCCGTCGGCGCTGGTGACGTACGTGGTGAACGGATCGCGGGGATGGGACGGCATACCGACATCGAAGACGCTGCCGGAGTTCTGGCCGGAGGGGACGGCGCAGACGATAACCTGGTGGGAGCCGAACCGGTTCATGGTGACATTTGACCTGAACGGCGGTGACGGCGAGCCGGTCGACGTGGAGCAGGTGACGGGCACGACGTATGCAATGCCGACCAATCCCGTCCGGCGCGGGGCGTCGTTCGGCGGCTGGTGGACGGCGCGGGAGGGCGGCGCGCGCGTGACGGCGGTTACGCAGGTTGCGCTGACGAGGCCGCACACGTTCTACGCGCACTGGACGCCCAACCGCTACATTGTGAGGTTCGACGCGAACGGCGGCCTTGGCGAGATGGAAGGGCAGCCGATGACCGTGGATGAGAGCGTGGCGCTTTCGGGCTGCGGGTTCTCGCGTCCGGGCTATGCGTTCGATGGATGGGCGACGGAGCCGGATGGCGAGGCCGTCTATGCGAACGCGGCGGAGGTCGTGAACCTGACATACGAGCAGGGGGCGTACGTGACGCTCTACGCCGTGTGGTCGGTGCGCGAGTGGACGCTTGGGGATGCGGCTGGCGCGGACGCGATGAGCGCATCCCTGCCGTGGGTTACGGGTGGCGGCGCGGAGTGGGCGATCGATTTCATGGAGAGCCATGATGGCGTGGCGTCCGTGCGGAGCGGCGCGATTGGAGCCGCGGATGAGGGAGTAAGCACGAACACGACGCTTGCGGTCACTGTGAAGGGAGCGGGAAGCGGCTCGTTCTGGTGGAAGGTGAGCTGCGAGGAGATGGATGGGTATTACGGCGAGTGGTACGACTATGCCGTGTTCACTATTGACGGGACCGAGATAGCGAAGATCGCTGGCGATAGCGGCTGGCAGCAAGTCAAATACACGGTGACTGGCGAGGGAATGCACACGCTCGCGTGGACGTTTACGCGAGACGACTACGACGAGGACGGCGCGACTTGGGCGAACGCCGCATGGGTCGATGAGTTGGAATGGGAGCCAGCGCCGGTGACGGTTACGTTTGCGGGCGGCGGCGCTTCCGAAGGCGAGGCGCCGGAGGCGGTCACGAAATATGAAGGCTATGAGCTGACGCTGCCTGGCGCGGGGACGCTCGCTTATGGCGAGTATGTGTTCATGGGCTGGTCTGACGGCGAGACCACATGGGCTGTCGGCGCGACGTATGTGGTCGGGGCTTCCAATGTGACGCTGACGGCGGTGTGGGAATTGCACGTTTGGACACTTGGCGAGGCGGTCGATGCCGACGGGATCACGTTCACGACGGGCGGCGACGCCGACTGGACGGTGGATTCGACATTCGGGTACACCAATGCAGTCTCGGCAAAGAGCGGTGTCGTCACGAACGGGCAGGAGTCGTGGATAGAGGCGACTGTGAATGGCTCCGGGACGCTGATGTTCCAGTGGAAAGTGATGGGTGGCATCTATCGCAACAACCCGTTCGCCTACGCGAAGGTGGAGGTCGACGGCGTGCAGCAGACCCAGGAATACTTAACGGATGGCTGGAAGGAACAGACTGTTTCTGTTGAGGGTGCAGGGACGCATGTCATACGTTGGACGTATCTTCGCACCTCATCGCGTACGGCAGAAGGTGACTGTGTATGGCTTGACGGCCTGGCCTGGATGTCGGCTGCAGCAGGGGCAGTGGCTGTGGAAGTGGGCGGCACGGCGGTCGTGTTCGAGGCGGCGGAGGACGGGAGATCTCGGACGGCTACGGTAGCCGCCGGAACGACGGCCGAGGATATAGTTGTGAGAGTCGGTGGTGTGGATGTGACCAGAGGATTCTCTCGTAAGATCGAGGGGACGGTGGCCACTATAGCGCTCTTGGATCCCTACGAGATGCCAAAGGAGGAAGGCACGCCTGACGAGCCGTGGATGGAAGTGGGCGACGGAAACGTCAGAATGAATATCGAAATTGTGCCTGGGCTTTACTATGCGGCGGCATCCGCCGCGAACCTTGGCGAACTTAAATGTCCCGGCGCGGCGACTCCGGCCACAAGCGATACGACGCTTATCGTCGCAAAGCCAGAAAGCGAGACACAGAGCTTCTTCAAGGTTTGGGTCAGCGACAATGCGATTGATGCAGAGTAAAAGCGTGGCTCCTATAAAAGCAATCGTGCGGGGCCTGTCCCCGAAGTGACGGCCTTACAGAGGCTTGAATTCGCCCATGGTTTCCGTCGTGGAGTTGTTTATGCCTTCGCGGCGGAATACTTTAATGGCCGTAAGGAAAAGTATCTTGATGTCGAGCGCCAGCGAACGATGATCGACATACCACACATCCAGACGGAACTTCTCGTCCCATGAAAGCGCATTGCGTCCGTTGACCTGCGCCCAGCCGGTTATTCCGGGCCTTGTTTCGTGGCGCCTCGCCTGTTCCGGCGAATAGCGCGGCAGATAGCGCGAGGGAAGGGGGCGCGGACCCACGAGCGACATCTTGCCTGAGAGCACGTGGAAGAGCTGCGGCAGTTCGTCAAGCGACGTCGCCCTGAGAATGCGCCCGACTTTCGTGATTCGCTCCGCATCGGGCTCGTCGCCGGCGCGCATCGTCCGGAACTTGCGGAACTTGAACACCTTCCCTCCGAGGCCGGCGCGCTCCTGCGTGAAGAGCACGGGCAAGCCCATCGATATTGCGACGGCGATTGCGACAAGCGCTGAAAGCGGCAGCCAAAGAGGCGCCGCGATCAGGACCAGTGCGATGTCGATCAACCGCTTCACGTCGCGATATCAAACTTTAGGAAGCTTTGCGAAGGATGCCTCGAGTTCGTCATCCGTCGGAATGTAGTCGCCCATCAGGTGGTCGTTGTAGGCCTGATATGCGGTCATGTCGAAGTATCCCGTTCCGGTAAGGCCGAACAGGATCGTCTTGGACTCGCCGGATTCGCGGCACTTCAAGGCCTCGTCGATCGCCGTGCGGATTGCGTGGCTGGATTCCGGAGCGGGCAGGATGCCTTCAGTGCGCGCAAAATATTGCGCCGCCGCGAATACGTCCGTCTGACGAACGCTGCGCGCCTCCATCATCCCCTGGTCGTAGAGCTCGGAAAGGACCGGGCTCATGCCGTGATAGCGAAGACCGCCTGCGTGGCTCGCCGAGGGTATGAAGTCCGCGCCAAGGGTGTACATCTTCGCAAGCGGGCAGATGCGGCCGGTGTCGCAGTAGTCATATGCGTATCTGCCGCGTGTGAACGAAGGGCAGCTCGCCGGCTCGACGGCGATGATCCTGTAGTCGCATTCGCCGCGCAGCTTCTCGCCCATGAAAGGCGAGATGAGACCGCCCAGGTTCGATCCGCCGCCGGCGCAGCCGATTATGATGTCGGGCTTTTCGCCTAGCTTGCGGAACGCCGTTTGCGCTTCCAGTCCGATGATCGACTGATGCAGGAGCACCTGGTTCAGCACCGATCCGAGCACATAGCGGTAACCCGGATTCGACACCGCCGCTTCGACGGCTTCCGATATCGCGCAGCCGAGCGAGCCGGTCGTTCCCGGATGCTCGCGGTTGATCTGCTCGCCGATCTGTGTCGTCATTGAAGGGGATGGCGTCACGGACGCGCCATAGGTTCTCATCACTTCGCGGCGGAACGGCTTTTGCTCGTAGGAGCACTTTACCATGAAGACGCGGCAGTCGAGACCGAAGAATGCGCACGCCATCGAAAGGGCCGTGCCCCATTGCCCCGCGCCGGTTTCCGTCGTCACGCCTTTGAGGCCTTGCGCCTTGGCGTAGTAGGCCTGGGCGACGGCAGAGTTGAGTTTGTGCGAGCCGGAGGTGTTGTTGCCTTCGAACTTGTAGTATATCTTCGCCGGGGTGCCGAGCGCTTTCTCGAGGAAGTATGCACGGATCAGCGGCGAGGGACGGAACATCCTGTAGAAGTCGCGGATCTCTTTAGGGATCGGGAAGAAAGCGGTGGTGTCGTCCAGCTCCTGCTTTACTAGGTCGCTGCAGAAAACGGGCTCAAGGTCTTTTGCTTCGCAGGGCTTGAGTGTGGAAGGGACTATAAGCGGCGCCGGTTTTTTCTTCATGTCGGCTCTCATGTTGTACCAGTCGCACGGAACTTCGTTTTCCGCAAGGTACGTCTTGTAGGGAACGTTGTCAGTCATTCTTGAACTCCTTTGCTTGTTCGCCGAGCGGGTCCTTTGCCCGGAACGGTTTTGGGTATTTTACCAAACTTTCGCGCACCGTGCGCAAGACACTATTGACTATGTCGCCTTTGAAGTAGTATAATTACGATACAGTTGTCTTTCCCATGCTTCTGGGTGTCTAGGAATCTGGGATGGGCGGCATATGTGAGCGGAGGTTGCCAAGTATGGGTTGGCCTTCGTCGGTTAAGGCGAGGGAAGCGGTAATGGCATTCAAGCCAGGACATAAAATCGGTGCGTATCGGATAATCCGGCTTCTGGGAGAGGGCGGCATGGGGGCCGTGTATGAGGTCGAACACGAACAGCTTGGCGTCCGCTATGCGCTCAAGGCGTTTTCGACGGCGAACAAGCATTCCGACATTCTCAAGAACAAGTTCCTGGCGGAAGGCAAGGTGTTGGCGAGGTTGCGAAACCCTCATCTTGTCCGCGTGTTCGACTTGAACTTCGATGAAGCTACCGGGACGCCGTACTTCGTCATGGATCTTGTTCTTGCCGAAGACGGAAAGCCGCGCACGCTTTTGGATGTAAGGACGGAGGAGTTGGACGAGGATTGCATCTTATGCTGGTTCCTGGACCTTGCCTACGCCATCGACTA
>CAMZEN010000043.1 GCA_947305775.1 uncultured Verrucomicrobiota bacterium | reverse complement strand
GTATTACCAAGAGGTAACTGCAAGAGAAACTTGCATTAGCTTCTGGACATCACACGGCGAAAAACTGGTAAACGCTAAGCTGTCGGCATATTGCGTTTTCGCAGAAAATACGGTATAATACCATCCAAAAGTAGTCTAGTGCAAAGAGCCAAGGATTTAATATGAACAAGTACATGGACGATTTTATGAAGGCCTTTCCATACGAAGGCCTTACATATGATGACGTGACGCTCGTCACGCAGTATGCGGACTTTTTACCCGATGATACATCCCTTGAGACCAAGCTGACCTCGCGCACTACGATGAAGACTCCTTTCATGTCGGCTGCGATGGACACGGTCACGGAGGCGCCGATGGCGATAGCCATGGCTCTTTCAGGCGGCATTGGCTGCATACACAAGAATCTGGAGGAAGACGATCAGGCGGCGCAGGTGCGCCTTGTAAAAAACCATCTGAACGGCATGATCGAGAAGCCCGTATGCTTCCATTCCAGCGACGACATTGGATATCTGCGAAGCGAAAAGGCCCTGCGCAAGCTTAAGTTCAACGGATTCCCGGTCCTTGACGAACAAGATCGTCTTGTCGGAATGATCACGTCGAGCGATATGCGCTTTGCCCCGCAGAACGCCGCGAAGCTGCGGGACGTTATGCAGACGTCTTTGTTGACGGCGAAGCCTGGCACCAGCCTCAAGAAGGCCTACGAGATAATGCGCGAGAACAAAATCGGCAAGCTTCCTCTCGTGGACAAAGAGGGCCGCATCGTCGGTCTTTACAGCTTTACTGATGTGCAGCGCATTGTTGAAAACTCCAACACGTCCGTAAATTGCGACGACAAGTTCCGCCTGCGTGTTTCTGCGTCGGTTTCTGGCGGAAAGGGCGACCTTTCGCGCATGGAGAAGCTTGCGGATGCTGGTGTGGACGTTGTTGTGGTCGATTCGGCGCATGGTCACTCCAAGGGCATAATGGAGATGACCAAGTACATTGTCAAGAACTTCCCGAAGGTTGATGTGATTGCGGGCAACATCGCCACTGGCGAGGCTGCCGTGGCGCTTGCGAAATGCGGTGCGCACGCGGTCAAGGTCGGCATTGGCCCCGGGTCCATCTGCACGACGCGAGTCGTGTGCGGTGTCGGCATTCCGCAGCTTACGGCGGTCTACAATGCCGCGAAGGCGTTGAGGGGCACGGGTGTGGCGGTGATCGCCGACGGAGGCATAAAACTTTCCGGAGACGTGCCCAAGGCTATTGCCGCCGGTGCGGATTCCGTGATGCTCGGTAGCGTGCTGGCCGGAACGGAAGAGAGCCCCGGCGAGAAGATATATTCCAACGGGCGGCAGTACGTCGTCTATCGCGGCATGGGTTCGATGGCTGCTCTCAAGAACGGAAAGGGCAGCCGCGCCAGATACTTCCAGGACAACGAGGACGAAGACAGCCTTGTGCCTCAGGGCATAGAGGGAATGGTTCCGTATTCCGGGAGGGTGAAGTCCATCATGACGCAGTTCTGCGGCGGACTTCGCGCCTCGCTAGGGTATTGCGGAGCGAAGACCATAGCCGAGCTTCAGAAGAAAGGCAAGTTCTACCGTGTCACGGCGGCTGGCCTCAGGGAGGCGAGGCCACACGATATAACAATAACCAAGGAAGCGCCAAACTACAGAACGTAATATGCGAACCTGGCAGGACTACGGCAAGGAGTGGCTTGACACGCTGGTCGTCGCGATTTCGGTCGCGATGGCCTTTCGTGCATATTTCTACGAGCCGTTCAACATACCTACAGGTTCCATGCAGCCGACTCTTTGGGGCTACCACACCGAGCGCGGCACCGAGAAGGGTACGTGGGATGTATTTCCCCTGTCTGTCCTCAAGTGGGTTTGGAGTGGAGAGACTGTTGCCGACTATAAGGCTCCGGCGAGCGGGGCGTCGCGCATGAGGATGCGAGGTGACGGGTTCGCCGACATAGCCGTAGGCCTGAGCGACAAAACCTTCAAGGTCCCGACAGATGCACTGAATTCCATAATGGGCCGGTATTATCGTGAAGGCGAGACCGTTTGGCAGGGCACCGTAACGTCGGGAGACTTCATATTCGTAAACAGGTGGCTTTGGAACTTCCGCAAGCCGCGTAACGGCGAAGTGATGATATTTTCCACGACCGGCATAGAGGGTCTTCCGCAGGGAACCCACTACATCAAGCGAATGAAGGCAAGACCAGGGGAGACATATGTTTTGGAGCATCCTGTGGATGGTCGTCCTGATGTGGTGACTATGGGCGAAGGCGAGTACTTTGCATGCGGAGACAATTTCAACAATTCGAACGACAGCCGCTATTGGGGCCCCGTGCCGGAGTCGAACCTGCGTGGCGTCGGTAGCGTAGTATTTTGGCCATTAAACGGATGGAGGACCATACAATGAGCGAACAGCTGATCAAGACACCCGGAGTGTTCGGGGAGAACGGCAACTTCCTGCTTGAGCGCGAACTTGGCGCCGGCGGCATGGGCGGAGTCTACATGGGGCGCGACAAGATGCTTGACCGTCCAGTAGCCGTAAAGGTGATGCTTAAGGAGTACGGTTCCGACCCTGAGTTTGTAGAGAAGTTCAAGAAGGAGGCTCAGGCCGCCGCGAAGCTGATCCATCCGAACATCGCGCAGATATATTCCTACGGCATCTGCGATGGAATGCCCTACATAGCGATGGAGCTCGTGGCCGGCGGATCCCTTGACTCTCTCATGAAGCACGCAGGCGCCGGCAAGACCGAGGTGCCGCGTGTGATGAAGATATGTCAGCAGGTCGCCCAGGCCCTGCAATGCGCAAGCGACCAAGGTTACGTGCATGGCGATGTGAAACCCGAGAACATCCTGCTGGACGCCAACGGCAACGCCAAGTTGGTCGACTTCGGACTAGCGGGCATGCAGAAGGACACGAAGGAGATATGGGGTACGCCGTACTACATATCGCCTGAGAAGGTCAAGCAGGAGGTCGTCGACTACCGTGCCGACATGTACAGCCTTGGCGGAACGATCTACCATGCGCTTACGGGCAAGCCGCCGTTTGACGGTGACGACGTGACTGCGGTCGTAAAGGCCCGCTTCACCAATCCTCCGCCCAAGCCCAGCGAGGTGAGGCCCGAGCTTTCGCCTCAGATCGATGCGCTTGTCACAAAGATGCTTGCATTCAAGAAGGAGGATCGATTCCCCAGCTTTGAGGCCCTTATCGAGGAATTCAAGAAGGTCATGACGACGGGTCTTGACGCGACCAGCCGCATAGACAGACCGGCCGGGGTAGGGGAGAAGAAGACCGCGCCAGCGGGAACGAGAAAGATGACGGTCAAGGGACGCCGCACCATGGCCATGAAGAGACCGGGCGCCTCAGTTGGCAATAAGGATGAAGCGGCCGCACCGGAGCCTGTCGTCAGCGAGGAGTCGCCGGGTGCAGAGGAGGCGGAAGCCAAGGAGAAAGAAGGCGAGGAGGACGAGGAAGGCGGCGGAAACCTTGGCCTCAAGGTCATCGGCGTAGTCGCCGGTGTCATAGCTCTGATCGGAGCCGTAGTTGGAGGATTGGTGTGGTATCAGGTCGCCGACAAGAAGGCGCGCGCGGCAGAGTATCAGGCGCAGATAGACAGTGGCATAAAGAAGGCCAGGGCGGCAATCGCCGAAACCGCCGCGACGGCGGCCAAGTTCGCCGATGAGGTGGATGCTCTGGTGGCCACCGCTGAGCGTCGCTGCGAAGAGACCACAGACGAACTCAAGAAATTGTTGCCGGATTTCGCTGGCGTCATGAAGCCTGCCAAGACGCAGGAGCTTCTTGATGCGGAAGCCTTGGCCAGCGAGACCAGCACTGCCGAGGCGCAACCTGCCGCTGCCGCGTCAACCAACGCAGCGCCCGCCAATGTTGCTGCGACCACTGCACCAGCTGCCGAGCCGGCGCAGGCGTCCGGGGATGCTCAAAAGGAGATGCCAGCTGCAATCAACGACATTATTGCTTTGTGGGAGAGGGCATATTCGTGCAGAGCTGGCGCAGTCAAGATCCGCCATGGCGTGCGCAAGGTGCTGGCGGACTGCGATTCGGCCTCGGGTATCGTTGGCAACGATATGGGAACCGCGAACAAGTTGTCCAAGCTCTCGCAGGATGTGACTGCGATGTGCAACGAGATCAAGACGTCCAAGGATGTTGAGAACATCCGCAAGGGAACGGGCTACATAAAGGACCGCGCGAGAAAGATCATTGAGCAGGCCGTAAAGCGCATGAGGATAGAAAAGCTAGAGTCCGATCGAGCGGCGAAGAAGGCTGCCGACGAGGAGGCCGACAAGCGCCGTCAGGAGGAAATGGCAGCGGCCCGCGCCAAGCAGGTGGAGGAAGAGACGGCGGAGGCGAAGGCCAAGTTCTCCTCAATCGCTGAAATGGGTAGCTTCCGCCAGCTGGACTGGAAGGGCGCTTTGAGGCAGCTCGAGGCAATGAAGTCCGAGTTCAAGACGGCAGAGGGTGGGCTGGCTGCCGATGTGGAGATTCGCAAGGTCAACGCGATGAAGGCGGCGCATGAGATATTCCGTCGCAATCTCGCCGGCTACACGTTCAAGAAGCCGAAGCTCAAAGGCCGCCAGGTTAAGAGCGCCACCGAGTCCGACATCGTATTTGGCGATGGCAAGACTCCTACGAAGCTTACGTTCGTGAAGCTGTATCAGGGCTATCACGGCAACCTCAACGAGCTCATAATCGCCTTTGTCGAAAACGGGCGGCAGAATGGCAAGCCGCGCCTCAACTTGCGCGAGTGGGCCGAGGCAATGAGCGGAGCGGCGCTTACGATGCGCATAATCTGCTCGGACGATCCCAGCGCCATCAGCCGAGGCGAAGCTATCGTAAAGAAGGTCGTGGAGGTGTTCCCGGATTACTTGAACACGGCCAAGGAGATGTTCCCGGAAATTGAACTTGGGGACGGGGCGTCAGAGGATTGACGTCTGCTGCGAAATGAAGGAAATGAATTATCTTTCGAAAATACTCAACGCCACCGTATATGACGTTGCGGTTGAGACGCCACTTGAAGAAGCGGCGTCTCTTTCCAAGAAGCACGGTTGCAGGTTCCTTCTGAAACGTGAAGACCTGCAGCCTGTACACAGCTACAAGATACGTGGTGCATACAACAAGATGAGCCAGCTGCCCCGCGAGGAGCTGGACAAGGGGGTCATCTGCGCCTCGGCCGGCAACCATGCGCAAGGAGTTGCGCTTTCGGCCAAGAAACTTGGCGCCAAGGCGACGATCGTGATGCCTGTAACCACTCCGGAGATAAAGACATCTGCGGTTAAGGCTTATGGTGCGACGATCGTGCTGCACGGAGATTCGTACTCCGACACATACGAGGAGCTCCACCGCCAGATAGAGGAGCATGGCTATGCCTATATTGCCCCTTTTGACGATCCGGACGTAATAGCCGGACAGGGAACTGTCGGCAAGGAGATTCTTGAGCAGGCCGGAAAAAATCTTGACGCGATCTACGTTCCCGTCGGAGGCGGCGGTTTGGCCGCTGGAGTCGCCGTGTACGTCAAGAGCGTGCGTCCCTGGGTTAAAGTCTACGGTGTAGAGCCTGAGGACTCAGATTGCATGTACCAGTCGATAAAGGCTGGGCACCGCGTAACACTTGATAGCCCCGGTCTTTTTGCAGACGGAGTCTGCGTGAAGGAACCGGGCATCGAGACGTTCAAGCTCTGTCGCAAGTATCTTGACGGCATAGTGCGCGTTACGACCGCCGAGACATGCGCGGCGATAAAGGACATTTTCGAGGCCACGCGCGCCATATGCGAGCCGGCAGGCGCACTGGCGCTTGCCGCAGCCAAGAAGACTGCCAAGAAGGGCGAAACATGCGCTTGCGTGATATCGGGCGCAAACATGAACTTCGATCGTATTCGCTTCGTAAGCGAGCTTACCGAGATTGGCGAGGGGCGCGAGGCCATATTCGACTGCGCTATTCCCGAACAGCCGGGCAGCTTCCTCAGGTTTGTCGAGAAGCTTGGCCGCCATAGCGTCACGGAGTTCAACTATCGCATGAGCGAAGGGTTCCTTGCCCACATATTCGTCGGCATCGCCGTAAGGGACATTGATGAGCGCAAGGCGTTGCAGAAGCGGATAAGGTCGGCCGGGTCGCACTGCATAGACTTGTCGGATAATGCTTTGGCGAAGGAGCACGTCAGGTACATGGTTGGCGGGCGGTCCTCTTCGATTGTGAACGAGGTTGTATATGCCTTTGAGTTTCCTGAAAGGCCTGGCGCCCTTATGGAGTTCCTCTCCGTGATTGCCGGACGCTGGAACATATCGCTTTTCCACTACCGGAACCATGGTGCCGATCACGGCAAGGTACTTGTGGGCTTTCAGGTGCCAAAGGAAGAGCGCGGCGAATTCGAAGATGTCTTGCGGCAGATCGGCTACAAGCATGAGGACGTAAGCCGAAATCCCGCATACGTTTACTTCCTCGGAAAGAGGGCCTGAGCAAGGGAAGATGTTCGAGGTTCGGAACATAGCCTTCACATACCGCGGGCGTCCTATTTTGAGGGACGTCTCATTCGTCGTTTCCCCAGGCGAGGCGGTCAGCGTAGTCGGCGCAAACGGGGCGGGAAAAACCACGCTGCTCAAGGTACTCGCCACGCTTGCCGTTCCGGATTCGGGGCTGGTGCTCATGGATGGCCGCAACGCCTTGGCCAATGCCAGCGAATATAGGCGCCAGCTTGGGTATATGCCCGAAAAGGTTGCTTTATACGACGACATGACCGTCAAGGAGTATCTTACATACCGCGCTCGGCTGAAGGGCGAGCCCGCAAAGCGAATCCGTCGCCGCGTCGGTGAGGCTGTAGAGCTTTGCCTGTTGACGGATGTCCTGCGTCGCCCCATCAAGTGGCTTTCCAACGGCTTGAAGAAACGCATCGCTTTGGCCGATGCTCTTCTTTTGCGTCCTCGTGTGCTGCTGCTGGACGATTTTCTTGCCGGGCTGGATTCGTCAATGCGCGATGCTGCCGGCGAGGTGCTCTCCAACGCCGCTGCGTTTTCCTGTGTCATTGTGACGGGACACGATGTGGACGACATGGCAAAATGGACTACTCGCTTTCTGGTGCTGAAGGATGGCGTTGTCTCGTCGATTGTCGCCACGGCCGGCGGTGAGCCCTGTGATGTGTGCGCCCGGGTGGATGCCGCACTGAAGGGAGGCGAACAGTGAGCCCGTTTGGCGTAACGATGCGGCGAACGGTTGGCTTTGCGCGCAACTTTCCGTCCACGGCACTCGCGATAGGAGGTTTTCTCGCTGCCGTTGGCGTAATGTTTGTCTTCAATCTGCGCGCCGCAGAAGGTAGATTGCTGTCTCTTGCGTCCGTGTGGACGGCTAGCGTCGCGCCTGTCCTGCCTCTGCTGGCGGCAGTATTGTCGATGGATGTCTGGAGTGACGAGCGTCTTTCGGGGCGCGTGGAACTTCTTTTGACGGCAGCTGTGCCAGAGCGAGACCTCATGACCGGCAAGTTCCTTGGTGTATGTGTCATGATGGCGGTTTCGGTTGTTGCTTCGCTTGTAGCGGCCCTTTCCCTGGTTCATCATAACGCACCGGTGGCGTTCGCCGCGGCTAGATTTATCGATTTCCTGCCGGGGATGATGGCCCTTTGCCTGCAAGGAGCTCTTTGGTGCGCGGTCTCCGTGGCGGTAAGCGCATTTTTCCGTCATGCTGCAGTTGCGGCAGTCGTGTCGTGTGTGCTTCTTGTTGTATTGCCGCGTGGATTGTGGGCGATGTTTATGGAGTGTGCTCCACAGGGTCGCACCGCCTTTGGTGAGATGCCCCTCGATGCCCACGTTACCGCTTTCTCGTCCGGAACATTTTCGTCCGGCACGGTAGTGGCCTATGTGGCTTTTGCTATAGCCGCGCTTTTCGTAGGCACGAAACGCATTGAGACCTTGCGCCTTGTGGGGCGGCGCGCGGCGGGTGCACGCTTCATGTCGTTCGCAGTGATGATCCTTGCCATGGTGTTTGCGGTGGTATTGACGGCGCTGGCGTATAGGTTGGATTTCGTCGCAGATATTCCGTTCGGATCTGGTGATGGCCGCATATCACAGAGGACGCGCAACATAATCGCGGAATCCCAGGGTACTATGACCGTAACTTGCCTGCTGCCAAGAAACGATTCGCGTTTTCGTTCCGTGGCGCATACGCTCAGATCTTTGCGAAGGGAGGCTGAGGCGCAGGGTGGTGTGGAGATGTCGCTTAGGTTTGTTGATCCACGATGGGATTTTTCCGCTGCGCAAAGACTCGCGCGTATTGGTATCGACAAACCTTCGGTAGCGTTTGAGCTTGGCCGCAGACGTACTGTGCTTGCGTTGGAAGACGGACTTACGGACAGGAACATTGCATCGGCCATGTTGAGGCTAGTCACTCCGCCACACAGGAACAGCATATATTGGACGTCTGGGCATGGCGAGGCGTCGTTCGATTCCTACGGTGCTTTTGGCATGAGCGACATTGCACGCGAACTGTCGCGCGATGGATTTAAAAACTTCACCATAGATCTTACCGGCGATGTCGTGATACCGGCGGATTGTGCGTTGATTGTGATCGCCGGTTGCAGAGAGGACCTTTCCCGTGTCGAATCCGAGAGGCTTGGGTCGTACCTGAAGCAGGGTGGACGCCTTCTTGTCATGATGGATTCTCCAGAGGGCGGCGGTCTTGCCTCGTTGCTTTCTGCATGGGGCATACGGGCTTCTTCGACGAGGCTGGTATCGGCCAAGACCCTATCGGGAGGTGACGTGGTAGCATCGGATTTCTCCAACCATGTCGTGGTGGCGCCTTTGAAGGGTACGCAAGTCGTGCTTGAACACCCATTGACATTCGTCCAGTCGTCTGCCGCCGGAGGAACCGGTGCCGACCGCATAGAGTTCAGTCCGCTTGTCATGTCCAGTGAGCACTGCCTTGCTGTGGCAACGGAGCGTGGCGGTGCTACAGGCGAGGATCTGGCCCTTAGGCCAACAAGGATAGTCGTCATTGGGGATTCTTTTTTTGCGATGAATGGACCTCTTGCTTCGCGTGCAAATGCGAACAAGGATTTTTTCCTAAACTGCGTGGCCTACCTGGCGGGCACCGGCGCCATGACCGGTGGCGGCTTTGAGGGAGAAGTGCTTTTGACAGGGATGGACCGACGTGCCTGGACCTCGTTTGCAGTGCAGTCCGGTTTGGTCGTTCCCGGGGTCTTGTTCTTGATCATGTTTGGGTATGTTGTGTCCAGGAGGAGGCGGTCGTGAGCAATGTCCGCTATATATGCTGGCTTATGCTGGGCATCATCCTCGTTGCAGGTGCACATATTGCGCTTGATGTCCGTAGGGGGACTCCTCGCATAGTGCGGCGAACTTCCCTGTGCGGAGACGCGGACCAGGCGATTAAGCTTTCGGTCTGCCGGGCGGATTCACAAGAGACTGTGCTCTCGAAGTCATCCGGTTCGTGGAAGCTATTATCTCCGTTCCATGCAAGCGCAGATTCCCATATGGTGCTGCGGCTTCTGGATGCCCTCGCCTTTTCGCCCATACGTGATTCGATGGATGATTCGGAGCTTTCCAAGCTTGGACGAAGCAGGTCGGACTTCGGCCTGGATAGGCCATGCCTAACCGTTGCTGTAGAGGATCAGCAAGGTTCTTGCGAAGTTATGTTTGGATTCTCTACGCCGGCCGGAGATGGAGTATATGCGGCCGTAAGTGGCGACAAGTCGGTTTTTGTCGTAGACACAAACGTGTTCGCTGCAGTGGATATGGCGGCGGACAGACTGCGCAGCCGCTCTCTTTTCACTGTAGATATAGATGAGATAGGTGCTTTCGATGTGCGCCGCTCCGCCGGGTTGTTTATGCGTCTTGTCAGGAATGGCGAGAAATGGCGCATGACAGAACCGCAGGACTCTCCAGCGTCTTCGTCAAAAGTCATGAAATTTCTTGCGTCCGTATTGAATGCGCGCGCGGTTGATTTTGTATGGCCTGTAGGGGCGTCTAACGAAACCGACAAGGTGTCCGTCGCATTGCTTGCCGGCTATGGTCTTGATCCTGAAAGCGCCGTGACGGTAACCCTTAAAGGGTCTGATGGTGTGGATCGCCTGCTTTCACTCGGCAAAGAGGCTGAAAATGGACTTGTATATGCGCTTGCGCAAAACGGTGGAGCTGTCGTAACCGTTGCCGCGTCGTTCAAGGATGCCGTACTTGATGGTTCAAGCGGATTTCTGGATACTCGCCTTTTCCCGTATGAAGAGGCGGCAGTGACATCGCTCTCAATAACCGATGGCGATGAGCGGTACTTGCTGGCAAAGGGCGGTGACGGTGTTTGGCGTCTAGACGCACCGGTGGTCGCCATGGCGGATGACGACGAAGTAACTTCGCTTGTCAGACGTCTGCTTGCGCTTAATCCTTCGGCGGCGGACGCTTCTGGCGTAATGGTGAGCATTTCGACAAATGCCAAACCGGTTCGTGTGTCGCGCGAAGCCACCCTTGGTCGCCACCGTCTCGAGAACCTTCGTTCCAAAGAGGTGACAAGAGTCGATCCTTCAAGGATAAGGCGCATCGTGTCATCTCCGTCGGGAGGCAAGCCGACGGCCGTGGTCTATGACCCCGATCGTCGTGCCTGGAATGTGGAGACGTCTCCGAATGGCGGTGTGGCCGACATGGCTGCCATAGAGGCCATACTGGATGTGTTGAATCCGTTGCGTGCCGAGTCTGTCGTTACATTGAGGGTGGGCTCTAGTGGGCTTGGTCGCTACGGACTTGAACTACCTATGCATGTCATCGCCATTGATCGTACTCAGGACGGAACGGTTCGTCGCAATTTGCTAATTGGCGACAAGGCGCCTGGCGGTCGCTACATCACCTTCGGCTCGTCTGATGCGGTTTTTGTGATTGGTGATGAGGCCATAAGACGTCTTACGGCACCGCTTGTTGGAGAACGGCAGGGAGAAGGACAATGAAGATAGGATGCCATCTTTCATCTTCCGGCGGATATCTTGCCATGGCGCAGACCGCCGTATCGATCGGCGCGAACGTATTCCAGTTCTTTACGCGAAATCCGCGTGGCGGCGCAGCCAAGCCTATTGACAGGAACGATGTAGCGGCGTTTTTGGAGTATTCTGCCGCCAACGGTATAGGCCCCATACTGGCTCATGCCCCCTACACGCTAAATGCAGCCGGTGCAGAAGAGCGCGTACGCGAGTTTGCGGAAATGACAATGACCGATGACCTAAGACGACTTGAGTTGACGCCCGGGACAATGTACAATTTCCATCCGGGCTCCCATGTCGGTCAGGGAGCGGAGAAGGGCGTCGAGCTCATATCTGACATGCTTGTCAGGATATTCGAGTCCTTTGGCAAGACGCCGTCGACCACCGTGCTGTTGGAGACGATGTCGGGAAAGGGCAGCGAGATAGGACGCTCTTTTGACGAACTTCGTGAAATCATTGACCGTGTTGAGCATCGTGTCGATGCCGTGCTAGGTGTGTGTCTTGATACCTGCCACGTGTGGGATGGCGGCTACAACATAGTCGACGACCTTGACGGAGTGTTGGAGGAGTTCAACGATATTGTCGGGTTGGGCAGGCTTAGAGCCATACATACCAATGATTCGATGAATGTGCTGGGCGCCCATAAGGACCGTCACGAAAAGATCGGCAAAGGCAAGATAGGCCTTGAGGCCTTTGCGCGAATAGTCAACGATCCACGGCTTGCGAATCTGCCGTTCTATCTTGAAACCCCGTGCGATCTTCAGGGCTACAAAGAGGAAATAGCCCTGCTTAAGAGTCTTGTCAACGCTGGAATCAAGGCGTAAACCTTAAAGGAACTTAAAAATGAAGATCTTCAGAGAGCCTTCCAAACTTCAGAAATGGTGCCGCTCACGAAAGGCGAACGGCTGCAAGATCGCGCTTGTGCCCACCATGGGCTATCTGCACGAGGGGCATCTTAGCCTTATAGCCGAGGCGAAGCGTCGAAAGGCGGATGAGATTGTGGTCAGTGTTTTTGTGAACCCGGTTCAATTCGGCCCGAACGAGGATTACGCAAAGTATCCGCGTGACGAACGTGCGGACTTGGCGAAGTGTCGCGCAGCTGGTGCAACTGCGGTGTTCTTCCCTACTCCAGAGAACATGTATCTCGATCGCCATTCCGTGTATGTCGTGGAAGAGGACCTTTCAAAGGGCCTCTGCGGGGCGCGGCGCCCTGGGCACTTCCGAGGTGTATGCACGGTCGTCGCGAAGCTCTTCAACCTTGTCCAGCCAGACTTCGCCGTGTTTGGGCAGAAGGACTACCAGCAGGCGCAGGTAATAAAGCGGATGGAGAGGGACCTCAATTTCGGTATCGACATTGTAGTCGCTCCGATAGTGCGCGAGCCGAGCGGTCTTGCACGCTCATCGCGGAACACCTATCTGTCTCCCGCAGAGCGTGAGGCCGCTCTTGTGCTTTCACGTTCGCTTATGGAGCTCAAGGCGTCCGCCGCCGATTCGCCGCGTTCTGCGAAGCAGGCTCTTTCGAAGGTGGCCGCGGCTATCGAGAAGGCAGGGCTCAAGGTTGACTACGTGGAATGTGTAGACGCCAAAACGCTTGAGAACGCCAAGTCCGTGGGGCCAGGCACGTGCGTACTGGTGGCTGCCTACGATGGCAAGACTCGCCTGATAGACAACGTTCTTGTTTAAGTTCGCTGTGCTGTCACGAATATTAATAGCCGCGGTCTCCCTTGCTTTCGCGTTGGCGGCTGAGGCGGGTCCCAAGGTGGCGATTCTGGCCCACGAGCCGGGCTACTACACCTCACTCGCCAACCATGCCGCCCGATGGCTCAAGGGTGAGGGCATCGACTCGTGCGTGGTGGCGCCTTCCGCAATGGTGCAGCCTCTTTCGTCAGCCAAGGTTGCATTCGCCATTGGATTCGTTGAGCCTACGCAGACAGAGGTTGCTCAGCTCACGGCGTTTGTGAAGCGCGGCGGAAAGCTGGTAGTGTTTTATACCGCTTCCCCTGCCTTGGCGAACTTGATGGGCGTCAAGGTGCTTGGCTACAAGACCGCGCCATACCCTGGAGCGTGGAGCAGGATGGATTTCGACACTTCGGCGCTTAAGGGCTGTCCACGATCGATATTGCAGACTTCGACCGTGCTGCAGTGCGCCGTTCCCGTGAAGGGGCGAAGCTGGACCATGGCCAATTGGCTTGATCGCTCTGGCAAGGTAACAGGCGATGCGGCATGGATAAAGTCTGACGCCGGGTATTGGATGACGCATGTGTTCCTCGCCGATGGAGATGAGGCTTGCAAGGCCCAGCTCTTGGCGGCCATATGCGGTTCTGTGGATCCGTCGCTTTGGAATGAGGCGATGTTTGCTGCCAGGGAACGTGCGCGGACAGAAGCTCTGAAGGCTTTGGCGTTGAGGCAGGCTCCGCGCAAAGGAGAGATACATGCCGTTTGGGACCATTCCGGCTGTGGACTTTATCCAGGCAATTGGAAGCGCACAATCGCGCTACTCAAGGAATCCCATGTGACGGATGTCTTCGTCAACGTTGCCGGTGCCGGTTTCGCCCACTACACATCGTCGGTTCTGCCGCGTTCTAAGACATTCTCCCAGGAAGGCGACCAGCTTGCCCAGTGTCTTGCGGCTGCAAGAGGCAGCGGCATCCGCATACATGCATGGATCCTCTGCTTCACCGCTACACGTGCCACTCCCGATGTCATGGAAGATTTTCGGCGGAAAGGATGGAGGCTGACGGACAGAGGCGGAAAGCTTACCGAGTATCTTAATCCATCGAACGCGTCGGTGAGGGCGAGGATCATAGCTGCAATCGATGAGATACAGTCGAAATACAAGGTAGACGGCATTCATCTTGATTTTGTCCGCTGGTATGAGCGCAGCGAGAAGCCAAAAGGTGCTGCCGATGTAATAACGCGCTTTGTTGCCGAGGCGCGCGGTCATGTGCGGCGTCCGTGCTGGCTTACGACGGCGGTGCTCGGCAAGTATCCGTCGTGCGTCGCCTCGGTCGGGCAGGATTGGGAAAGCTGGCTTGCGGGTAATCTTGTGGATTATGTCGTGCCTATGGATTACACGGAATCTTCTACCCAGTTTGAATCGTTCCTGAAGCAGCACTCATCGGTCAAGTCGCACGCGCGCAGGACCATAGCCGGGATAGGCGTTACAGCAAACGAGTCGCGGCTGGACGCGCGAAGCGTAATTGAACAGATCAACGCCTCTAGACGGCACGGCCTTGCGGGCAACGCGCTATTCGATCTGGATGTCACGCTTGAGAAGCAGATACTTCCCTATCTGCGCATGGGCATGTGGTGAGCGCGTCGGCTGCTCTATGCTGAATATGATAAGCGAATCGACGACGCGCTTGTGGTGTCGCGCGGCTTGAAGACAGTGCCTCTCTCCACAAGCTTGCACATTTCGAAGACGTCTTTCCATGACTGGATGCGGTTGTCGCGGTTCTTGACCAGCATGGCTTCAAGAAGTTGAGCAAAGCCTTCGCTTATGGGAGGTCTCAGATCGCGTGGATCCGGCGCCTGCATATCCTCGTCGCAGTGGGCCCGCATGTAGTCGTCCGCACCCAAGCCTGGGAATAGCACTTGTCCGGTCGCAAGGTGGTAGAGCGACGCGCCCAGCGAATAGATGTCGGTTCGGCAGTCGAGCTCCACGTCACCGTAGACCTGCTCTGGCGATATGTAGGCGGGCGTCCCGGTGATATGCTCTGGCGCATCCTGCAAACCGTTCTCCTTGAACTGGAACCTGTGCGAGATGCCAAGGTCGGTCAGCTTTACCACCCCTTCGGAGTTTATCATGATGTTTTCCGGCTTGATGTCGCAATGAACTATCCCATGGTCGTTCCATGCGTAGTCCAACGCAGCCGCAACCGACTCGCAGATCAGAAGGCAGTCCGACTCTTCAACGTACATCCTTCTCCTGAGCAGGTCGGCGAATGTGTATCCGTCTACATATTCCATCACGAAATACCAGTTGCCGTTGCCGTTGTCGAAGTCGTATGCCTCTACGATGTTCGGGTGGTGTATTTCCTCCATCAGGCGCTCTTCTTCGCGGAAGGCGCGTACGTCCTCTCCACGGGCCGAGAACTCTGGCTTGAGGATCTTGACGGCGACTATCCTTTGGTTGAAGATGTCCCAGGCTTTCCATATCGACGACATCCCACCCTCGCCGATCTTTTCTATCAACTTGAGGCTGGGTACCTTTAGGAGCTGGCTTCTCGTTGCGAGCACCTCTACCGGGGAATCGTCGTTCATTGCACGTTCCATTCGTTCATTTTGCGCTGAATCGTGCGGCGCGATATCCCGAGCATCTCAGCAGCCTTGGTCTTGTTGCCGCCGACGGAAGCAAGGACCGAAAGTATCTTTGTGCGCTCTGCGTCGGCGAGCGAAAGGGATTGCGTTGGTGCGGGTGCGGCATCGGTATTCTCTGCCGCAACGGTTTCTTCGCCCTGAAGTATCTCCACGGGGATGTCTTCGAGCGTAAGCTTGCCGCCCGACGAGAGAACAACCATCTTTTCGACGATATTCCTGAGCTGACGGACATTGCCGGGCCACGAGTAGTCCTCGAGCGCTTTGATCGCGCGCGAGTCTATGCCCGTCACCAGACCTCCGTTCTGAGCCGAAAACTCCTTGAGGAACCGCGATACAAGAAGCGCGATGTCCTCCTTGTGATCCTTTAGGGCTGGAGTCTTGAGGTCGATTACGTTAAGGCGGTAATACAGGTCTTCGCGGAAGTCGCCCGAAGCGACCATCTTGGCAAGGTCGCGGTTGGTCGCCGCGATCAGCCTGAAGTCCACCGCCCGTTCCATGGCATCTCCAAGGCGACGCACCTTGCGAGTCTCCAGCGTTCTCAGAAGGGCGATCTGAGTCGCCATGTCGATCTCGCCTATTTCGTCCAGAAAGAGCGTGCCGCCGTTTGCCGCCTCGAAGCACCCGGCCTTGCCTTCTTTCAGCGCCCCGGTGAATGTTCCGGCGACATACCCGAAAAGCTCCGATTTGAGAAGTTCACCCTCGAAGGCGGAGCATTCCAGCGCGATGAATGGACCCTTTGCACGACGGGAGAGATTGTGTATCGCGCGAGCGGCCAGTTCCTTGCCGGATCCGCTTGGTCCTTCGATCAGGACGGTGGCGTTTGTCGGCGCGACCTTTCTGATCATTTGATACACCTTCTCCATTGCTGGAGATTTGCCGGTGAAGGTTTCGAGCTCGCCCGCAAGCTTTTCCTTAAGGGTGGCTACTTCCTTTTCCAGCTTTGCGGTTTTTATCGCCTTCGCCACCCTGAGCTCTAGCTGGTCAAGGTCTGTTATGGGCTTGGTCAGGAAGTCGTCCGCACCATCTTTCATGGCCTCTACTGCGAGGTCTACCGTTCCGTATGCCGTCAGCAGGATGCAAGCCAAGGAAGGGTTTGCCGCCTTGGCGCGCTTGACCAGCGATATGCCGTCCTCCCCAGGCATGCGCACGTCGGAGATCATCAACGCCAGGTCGGGGTTTTCCCGGATGGCGTTCATTGCGCCTTCTGCGTCGGGCGCCAGGATGCATTCGTAGTTTTCGGAAAGCACCCTGGACATAGCCTCTCTCGTCGGCCGTTCATCGTCCACAATAAGTATCTTCAGCTTGGCCATGTCGTTTTACTTGAGTTCCCTTATCCTTCGCTCGATTCGCGGCAGACGGACGGTAAATGCAGTCCCTCCGCCTTTGGCTGATTCTGCCGCGATTGTGCCGCCGTGGTCGCGCACTATGCGTGACGAGACCATGAGCCCGAGTCCGGTGCCGTTGGACTTTGTCGTGCGGTATGGCTCGAAGAGATGCGCAATCTGTTCGGATGTCATACCCGTGCCGGAGTCGTGTATCGTCACCGATACGTCATTGTCGTCCGCTTCGACGGCTATTGCGATGGTGCCGCCGTCCTTCATCGCCTCAAGCGAATTCTTGAGCAGGTTGAAGTAGACCTGCTCCATTTGGCCTCTGTCGATGGCAACGCTGGGCAGAACGCCCGGTATGTCTAGTGTCACCGATATCCGCCTGTCCTCGAACTGCTGCTTGAGCGTCTTAAGGCATGCGGTCAGCGGCTCGGCCATCGATCCCGGCATAAGGTTCGGCTTGGATGGCCTGAGCGCCGCGAGGAATCCTTTGATTATCCCGTCCAGCCGCGCCACCTGATGCAGGCACTCGGTTATGGTTTCGTCGTTCTTTAGCTTGCGCTTCAGTATCTGAAGGTTGAGCGATATGGCGTTGAGCGGATTGCCGATTTCGTGGGCTACGCCTGCAGCGAGGTCCCTCACGGCCTGCGTCGCGCCGGCCTTGAGCTCCTCTTCGGAGCGCACCCTGTCGGCTGTCGCGTCGCGTATCAGCACTAGGGTGCCGTCCTTCATGGGGAACGTCTGCAGTTCAAGAACCTTCGACTCCGGATAGGTGAGGGATACTTCACTCTTTGACGACTTGCCGAGCGGCAGCATAAGCGACTCTACGGCGTGGGCGGGCTCCATGCCGAGTATGGACTTTACGGCGGGATTGGAGAACTTGACCCCGCCGTTGTTGTCCAGCACCATTATTCCGCGGTCGATGGTTCCGAGGATCAGGTCGAAGAATTCGGCTTCGTCGGATATGAGATTGTATTGCTCCCTCAGCTGGCCCGCGTCGAGCCTGCTGATGTGTCGCCGTACGCTCTTGAAGAAATTCTTCATCTGACCGATGCACCACTACTACTTGCGGCGGTTGTCGATTACGCGCTTTATCTTGCCCTCGCTGCGCGGCAGCGAGCCCGGCTCGACGAGGATGATCTTTGCGGAAAGCCCGATTATGGATTTCACCGCGTCGAACACGCGCTTTCTGAGGTCTTCCATCTTCCTGACGGAATCCGAGAACGCGTCGGCGTTGACCTCCACCTTGATCTCGAAGAGGTCGAGCGTGTCGGTCGAGGAAAGAATGATCTGGTAGTGCGGCGCCACCTCGGGTACGCGCAGCAGTCCGGCTTCGATCTGTCCCGGGAAGACGTTGACGCCGTGGATGATCAGCATGTCGTCGGAACGCGCTGAGATGCGGTCCATCACCCTCATCGTCCTGCCGCATGCGCACTTTTCGGTGTGCAGCCTTGTAAGGTCGCGGGTGCGGTACCTTATCATCGGGGTGCCGGTGCGGGAGATTGTAGTGAATACAAGTTCGCCTACCTCGCCGTCCGGCAGAGGCTCAAGCGTCTCGGGGTCGATGATCTCAGGGTAGAAGTGATCTTCCCAGATGTGCAGACCCGTCCTGTGCTGGCAGTCGCCCGCAACGCCGGGCCCTGCAATTTCCGTAAGTCCGTATATGTCGTGTGCGACGATGCCCGTCTCGCGCTCGATGGTGTCGCGCATTTCGGTCGTCCAAGGCTCCGCGCCGAAGATGCCGTGGCGGAGCTTCGTGTCGCGGCGGAAGTCCACGCCCTGGCGCCTGGCTTCGTCCATGATGCGCAGGAAGTAGCTTGGAGTGCAGGCGATGGCGTTTACGCCGAGGTCGCGCATCAACATGACCTGGCGCTCCGTGTTGCCGCCGCCGGTCGGAAGCACCGCGCAGCCCATTCCTTCGCCGCCGTAGTGCAGGCCGAGACCGCCAGTGAATAGTCCATAGCCGTAGCTGACCTGCAACACGTCACCGGCGCGTATGCCGTACATCGCGAGGCAGCGCATCGCGCCGTTCTGCCACACCGCCACGTCGCCTAACGTGTTGGGAATGCAGATCGGCTTGCCGGTCGTGCCGCTGGAGCAGTGGAAGCGCACAATCTCGTCCATCGGCGCGCCGCGCAGCCCCATCGGATATTCGTCGCGAAGATCGATCTTCTTGGAGAATGGCAGCAGCTTGATGTCTGCGAGCGTCTTGATGTGCTCTGGTCTTACGCCGCGCTCGTCGCAGCGCTTGCGGAAGAGGGGTACGCGCTCGAAGGCGTATTCGACCGTCCACTTGAGGCGGTGCAGCTGAAGTGCGCGAAGCTGCTCGACGGGCATGTAGTCCATCGCCGAGACGGGGTGCGTGGGACAGTTTACGTCCTGCGGAAGAACAGGATAGAGTGAATTAAGGAGTTCCATTTTCTTTTGTGTTTAAGTTGTTAATTTGAGCGTTTTGTTTATTTGTCGAACTCGTCAAGCGCGGCGAGTAGCGTCGCCATCTGCCCGTCGGTTCCGATCGTAACCCGAAGACGGTCCACCGTCTTCGGGCCGCTAAAGTACCTTACGTATATGTGCCTGCCCCTCAATCGTTCAAATATCTCTGACGCCTTCGCGTGCGCAGGCCTTGCGAACACGAAGTTGGATTCGCTCGGCAGAACGTCCCAGCCGCGCTTCTCCAGCTCCGCCACGAAACGCCGCCGCGTAGCGACCACCTTCTTCACGTTTGCGCGCATCCATTTGGCGTCCTTTACGGCCGCCAGTGCGACGGCCTGCGCAATGGCGTCTACATTGTAGGAATCTTTTACCTTGTATAGAGCGTCGATAAGCGGCTTTGGCCCTACGCAATAGCCGACGCGCAACCCTGCGAGCGAGAAGCTCTTGGAGAAGGTTCGCATGACTATTACGTTCTTGTTCTTCTCATCCGCCGCGAGCGACATGCAGTTCTCGCGAGCGAAGTCGGCGTATGCCTCGTCCACAATCAGGATGCCTTTGAAGCGCTTTGCGAATGCCGCGACCTCCGCGCATGGCTTGAGCACGCCTGTTGGCGCATTGGGGTTGGTAAGAAGGAATAGCGAAAGCTTTTTCGCTTTTTCGCCTTTGACCTCGCAAAGATCGTCGAATCCGCGCCATTCAACGTCGCGGATGGCCGCCAGCGTCTTATATAGGGAGTAGGACGGGTCGAGCGAACCGATCACCTCGTCGTTTTCGACGAACGCCTTTGCGGAAAGGGCGAGAATCTCATCAGAACCGTTGCCGATGAAGATGTTCGCCGCCTTCACATGCACCATTTTGGCGATTGCCTCGCGAAGGGCGGAGAACTCTGGATCGGGATATCGCCGTAGCCTATCCAAGTCGAAATCGGCTAGAACCTTGGCGCATTGCGGAGAGGGCGGATATGGATTTTCGTTGGTGTTGAGCTTGACGACATCCTTCGCCTTCGGCTGTTCGCCGGGCGTGTACGCGGTCAATCTCCGAACGCTCTTTGTGACTGGCATATTTAGTGTTTAAATTAAAATATATTATACTATATTTGACCGTGCGCGCGCAAGCGCGCGCGACTAGTTGATTTCCTGACAGGTCTTCGACCTAAACTTGGGAGAGCGGGGCATGTTCCCGCACGTTGGTTTACCGCGATTCCGCTAAATTTTTCTCCTCCCACAATTCAGCTTGTTTGTGATATAATAGCAACGTTCTGAGGAAAGTCGGCGGGTGTTGCTTTGATTCGGAATGCTAGATTTTCCGCGTGGGGAAGGTGAAGAGTAGTAGCTGAAACCACGTATGGGGTTGCGTCGTGAGAAAGTCTAGGAGGCTTCATCACCAAGAAGACGCATAAATTTGATGTATCTTTCTTTGGTTCACCCTAGGCGCTCCTCCTGATGCATCGGGTGT
>CAMZEN010000042.1 GCA_947305775.1 uncultured Verrucomicrobiota bacterium | reverse complement strand
TATTATAATATGTTGTCGCAGCCAACTCCCCTCGACCTACCTCCCGAAGCGCCCGATACCACATATTATAATAAGTGTCCAATTGAGTTCCGCACTGTCAGCAACGCCGTCGGCGACGAGCTTGAGAAGGTTTGGGACTGGTGCGACGTGCTCGTTCTCCCGACCCTCTCCGATAACTTCGGCCTCGTCATCGCCGAAGCCCTCGAACGCGGCAAGCGTGTCATCACCACCGACGGCGCACCAGCTTGGGGGGAAGGTTTGACAGAATTGACAGGATTTACAGGATTGTATTCCGGTCATGAAGGACGCTTGATTTATCTGAAGGGATATCGCGATGGCTCACCCGAAGAGCGGATTCAACTTCTAAAATCTGCAATTGAGGGTCTAGTCGTTAGTGCTTCAAATGGGCGTAATTGTAAGATTGTAATTGACAAATACGCCTAATATTTGGTATGATACTCCTCGACAATGAGGAGGAGAAGATGATTGATCGCTTAATGATGAATAGTCTAGTGGCAGAATTGGAAGAATATCCAGTCGTCACTGTATTCGGCCCGCGTCAGTCCGGAAAGACGACACTTGCTCGCGCTTGCCGTCCTAACTTTGGCTATGTCTCAATGGAAGACAAAGAGACTCGCGATGCGGCTGCAGCGGATTACAAGGCGTTTTTTGCTAACCATCCAGCGCCGCTCATCATAGATGAAGTTCAAAGACTGCCAGAGATTGTTTCGGCGATTCAGACAATCGTGGATGAAAAGCGTAATGTGTGCGGACAGTTTATCCTTACGGGTAGTCAGCAGACTCAACTGGCGGAAGCTGTGGACGAGTCGCTTGCGGGGAGGACCAGCATACTGGATCTGTTGCCGCTTTCAACGGAGGAGCTTCGGCAGGAAATGGGCTCACTCTCGACAGATGAATGCATGACACGTGGCTTTATGCCCGAGTTGCACGCCCGGAAAAAAAGACCATTCAATTATTATCGCAATTACTTCCGCACATATGTTGAACGTGATGTGCGAAGGCTGATCAATGTCAAAAACCTGATTCAGTTTGAACGGTTTGTTACTTTGCTCGCCGGGCGTGTGGGACAGGTCGTGAATTTCACTTCGCTGGCAAGCGAGACGGGTGTTTCCGTTCCTACGATTTCCGCGTGGCTCTCGGCTTTGGAGGCTTCATTCTTGGTGTTTCGCCTTCCGCCTCATTTCGCGAATGTCGCGAAGAGGGTGGTCAAAGCACCAAAAATCTATTTTACCGATGTAGGGCTTGCCACCTATTTGCTCGGCATTGAGAATCCTTTGCAAATGACGGCACACCCATTAAGAGGTTCGCTTTTCGAGAATATGGTAGTGGCTGATATCCGAAAGAGTTTCACCAATCGAGGGCGTGAGCCACGGATGGCATTCTATCGGACAGAGAAGGGATTTGAGGTTGATTTGATAATCTCCGCTAGTGGCCATGTTGTGCCGATAGAAATCAAATCGTCAATGACATTCGGCAAAAACCTTGTCCATAATCTCGAATTGTATTGCGATGCCGACAAAGCGGCGAGAAAACCGAAGCTGATCTATGATGGAGAGGCGATGAAAGATTTCGGGACGCACAAGGTCAACTGTATCAATTGGCGTGACGAATGTGTCATAGATTGATTTCTTGTTTATGAAGATAACACTTATTACCGCCTGCTACAACAGCGCGGGGACGATCAGAACCGCGATTGAGAGCGTTCTTTCGCAGAAGGGCGTCGATGTCGAGTATATCGTCGTCGATGGCGGATCGAAGGACGGAACGGTCGATATAATAAAAGAGTACGCCGACAAAACTCCCAACTCCCACACCACTAACTCCAACTCCAACTCTAAACTCCAGCTCTCTTTCAGATGGCTGTCTGAAAGTGACAAGGGGATGTACGACGCCATCAACAAGGGCATCAAGATGGCGACGGGCGATATAGTCGGCATCCTGAACGCCGATGATGTGCTTGCGTCGAATGACACCCTTGCGCATATCGCGGCGGCGCTCACGCCTGGCATTGACGCGCTCTATGCGGACATTCGGTTTGTGAGGGAAGGGGAGACGGTGGAGGCGCTGCGAGGGGCGCCGACTGTGCGCTATTGCTCTGCCGCGAAGTGGAAGCCTTGGATGTTCCGGTTTGCCGCGATGGTTCCGCATCCCTCGTTCTATGTGCGCCGCGAATGTTTTGCGCGGTTGGGTGGATACTCGCTCGACTATCGCATCTGTGCGGACTTTGAGTTGGAGTTGCGCTATCTGTACCTTGCACGGCTCAAGGCGGCTTATCTGCCGGAGTGCGTGGTCGTCATGCGCATGGGCGGTGCTTCCACCGCTGGCTGGCGCTCGAATGTCGAGATAAACCGCGAAGACCTCCGCGCCCTTCGTTCCCACGGCATCTGGTCATGCCTGCCTCTTATTTACCTCAAGTATTTATTCAAGATTTGGGGTTTCGTGTTCAAGAGGAAATAATTGGGAGTTAAGAGTGGAGGAGTTGAGAGTGGTTGTTTTTGAGTTGGAGTGATTAGTTGGAGTTGAGAAAAGGGCCGTCCGAAAGGGCGGCCTTTGTGGCATCAAGAAGCCCCGTTCGGTTTGTCCGAGCGGGGCTTTGGCTTTTTGCAGATTTTCTCAATTCCCCATTGACTTACGGCAGAGGGCGAAAATATCTTCTGTACCCAAGCAAGTAGGATGTAGGGCTTCGCAATGCAAGATTGAATTTCAGAAGGGTGGCGCCGACCTATGAATGGCGATGGCTCATTTACATAACCGATCGGATGTCTGCGTAGTTGACTGCCAGCGGGGGCATCGTACTGCCGGAGTATATTACCGTTCTGCTTTTGATGCTTGGGGCGATGGCGGAAAGTGACTTGAGCCCGCGTGTCATGTTCTCGGCAAACGTTGAAGAAGCTTTTATTTCATAGGCGTAAAGATCCTGCCCCTCCTCACGCAGCAAATCGACTTCAATCGTGCCGGAGCTGTTGCGGAAGAAATGCAGGTTTGGGCGCTTTCCGCTGTTGAATTGTTCCTTGTATGCGTCTGCGATAACCATGTTCTCGAATATGTTTCCCAAAAGAGGGTGTGTCGCCATGTCCGCAGGAGATCGTATGCCGAGCAGGTATGACACAAGTCCTGTGTCGGTAAAGTATATTTTGGGGGATTTCGTAATCCTCTTGCCGAAGTTGTTGTGGTAGGGACGAAGGGAGAACACGATATAGGATGTCTTTAGGACGGTTATCCATCGCGCAATGGTCATTTCGCTGACTCCCACGACTTTGGCGAGCGATTGTTTGTTTACGAGCTGTCCGATGCGTCCTGCGAGCAATTGCACAAATGTCTCGAAAAGGTCGAGGTCTCCAATGTTTACCAGTTTTCTAACGTCACGTTCAACATATGTGCGAAAATAGGAAGAGTACAGAATGTTTGGTGCAATACCGTCTGCATGGAGACGGGGCATGAAACCATTATAAAGCACAGCGTTTCTGTCGGACACATCCATTCCCGCACCTTTAAGCTCTGATAAAGATAGCGGCATCAGTTCTGCAATGCCAACGCGACCGGCAAGCGACTCGCTGACTTTCTCGAAAAGCTCTGGTTGGTTGGAGCCTGTCAGAATGAAGTGCCCCATAGCCTTTTTGCGATCAACTATTGATTGGACAAATTCAAGAAGCTGAGGCGTCCTTTGAACTTCATCGATGATCATAGGTCCGCGCGAAAGAAACCCTTCCGCATCGGCCTTGGCCATTTCACGTTCTTGGGGATTTTCCATATTGACATACAAATGATTCGAGAACATCTCTTGCACGAGAGTGCTCTTGCCGGATTGGCGCGGGCCTGTTACCATTACAATAGGGAAGGCTTTCGCCAGCGCCGCAACATAAGGCGTGATTTCTCTATAGATGTACATTGCGTTCCTTCTTGTTTTTCGCTTAAAAACGCTTGTATTATACCACATTCTGATACGATCGTGCAATAGCAACTTTAAATGTTGTATTTTCATGGAGGATTGAAAACTCTATATCGCCCGTTGTCTGGAGCGGCTTGCAGCGCTTGAGCCGAGGCAGATCTTTGTTGTTGACTTGTACGATGCCATCAATAAGGGGATTAAGATGGCTACTGGCGACATCGTCGGCATCTTGAATGCTGATGATGTATTGGCCACTGATGATACGTTGGCGCACATTGCGCAAGCGTTCGGGGAGCGGGAAACGGGGAACGGGGAACAGGTTGATTGCGTGTATGCGGATATTAGATTTGTGAAGCAGGGTGAGTCGGTCGAGGCGCTGAGAGCTGCCAAGACCGTGCGTTACTGCTCTGCGGCGAAGTGGAGGCCGTGGATGTTCAGGTTTGCCGCAATGGTGCCGCATCCATCGTTCTACGTCCGCCGCGAGTGCTTCGACCGTCTCGGCGGCTATTCGCTTGACTACCGCATCTGCGCGGACTTTGAGTTGGAGTTGCGCTATCTGTACCTTGCACGGCTCAAGGCGGCTTATCTGCCGGAGTGCGTGGTCGTCATGCGCATGGGCGGTGCTTCCACCGCTGGCTGGCGCTCGAATGTCGAGATAAACCGCGAAGACCTCCGCGCCCTTCGTTCCCACGGCATCTGGTCATGCCTGCCTCTTATTTACCTCAAGTATTTATTCAAGATTTGGGGTTTCGTGTTCAAGAGGAAATAATTGGGAGTTAAGAGTGGAGGAGTTGAGAGTGGTTGTTTTTGAGTTGGAGTGATTAGTTGGAGTTGAGAAAAGGGCCGTCCGAGAGGGCGGCCTTTGCTGTATCCAAACACCGCGCAAGGCGTCCATTTAGGGCGGCAGGATGTTTTGTTCGCCAGTGCATCCCAAGATAGAATAGTCAACAAGCCCAATAATTTACAGCGAAACAGCCCAAAAATGCAAAGCAGAATATCGCAAATATACAAAACGCTATTGCTTCGAGCGGAAAAATGTTGTAGAATATTGCCGAAACAATTGGAGAAGAAGGGCAGAGCATGAACTATATTCCGCGAGTTGTCGATTCTGAACTCGACTTGAGACTTCGGGCTGTGGGTGCCACGGTATTGGTCGGTCCAAAGTGGTGCGGCAAAACCACAACGGCAAAGCAGAAGGCGAAGAGCGTCCTTGAGATGCAGGATCCCGACCTTCAGGAAGGGTATTTGCGGCTCGCTCAGACAAAGCCGTCGCTCCTGCTTGCAGGCGAAACGCCGCGACTAATCGACGAATGGCAGATCGCCCCGAACCTCTGGGACGCGGTCAGGGTCTCCGTGGACAGGAGGGGCGAGAAGGGATTGTATCTGCTTACCGGTTCGGTGGTGGTTGACGACAAGAAAATCAAGCATTCCGGCACGGGGCGCATTTCCCGCCTTGAGATGTCCACCATGAGCCTGTACGAAACGCAGGAGACGAGCGGTGAATTGTCGCTGAAGGGGCTTTTCGACGCTCCAGGGACGGCGGTAGATGGAGCGAAGAGCGCACTTTCGGTAGAGCAGCTTATTTTCAGCGTGTGCCGTGGCGGATGGCCTGCGGTTATGGATGCTAACGGAGATGACGCAAAGCTCTTCATCGCCAGGGATTACCTGCGAAACGTGACGGAGGTGGATATAAGCAGGGTTGACGACGTTGAGCGTGACCCGGCGTTGGCGGCACAGATATTGAAGTCGTACGCCCGCAACATTTCCACCTTGGCGACGAAGACCAGCATTAGGAAGGATGTCCTATCCGTCCGCGATGTATCGATGGTGACTTTGGATTCCTACATCAGGGCGCTGGAGAAGCTCTTTGTGTTGCGAGACGTCGAAGCGTGGAATCCTTCGATCAGAAGCGCGACGGACATCCGGGCGGGGAAAAAGAGGGGGTTTGTGGATCCGTCCGTCGCTGTCGCCGCAATGGGTGTCGGACCTGAATACTTCCTGAAGGACTTCAAGACGTTCGGATTCCTTTTCGAGAGTCTTGTCATGAGGGATCTGCGCATCTATTCGCAGAGCATGGGAGGGCAGATTTCCTATTATCGGGATCGGTACGGGCTGGAGGCGGATGCGGTTCTCCACCTTGAGGACGGTCGCTACGCCCTGATAGAGATCAAGCTTGGGTCGGCGGAGATTGAGGAGGGTTCGGTCCATCTTCTTGAGATAAAGCGCCTAGTCGAGGAGCATAATAAAATGGAGAAGCAATGCCCCCTACGAGAGCCGGATTTGCTTGTCGTGATAACAGGAGGTGAAATGGCCTATACCAGGCCCGATGGAGTCCATGTCATTCCCGTCGGCTGCTTGAAACCATAAGAGCATCAAGGGGGATGGCATCGCCCACTTTCCGAGCACAAGCGAGAGCCGAGCGGGGCTTCGTGCGTTTTGGCGATAGATCGCGTCGCTCTATGCGAGACGAAACGCGCCAGAAGGCCATATCCTGCTGGGAAAATAGGTCAGCAACTGTTTTCCCAGTCGCCTCCCACCCTACTTCCATGCCTTCGCCTACTTCTGCATCCGCTACTTCCTCAAACTCGGCTTCCTCAACTGAAACTGACCTTTCGTCTAAAGTGATAGTCTCGATTAGCAACCGTATGAGTTTTAGGTGTAATGCTAAAATAACTTAGCAATTCTATTGACAGGTGCGAGAGAATATGGTTAAATATGTCGCACAAGGGATTATCAAGGAGTTTTCAATGTCAATTTTCAGAAGAAGCCTATATCTTGACGCGCTTTCCAAGTGGCGGGATAAGGATGTCATAAAAGTTCTGACGGGTATACGTCGCTGTGGCAAGTCAACTTTGTTGGAATTGTTCAGGGAAGATCTGCTTTCCAGCGGTGTTGCGGAGTCTAGCATTGTCTTTATCAATTTTGAAGACCCGGACGTTCCTGATTTCAAAGTGTGGCGTGATGTTTGGGAATACATAAAGCCTCGACTAGCAGCCAATGGCAGAAACTATGTGTTCCTTGATGAAATTCAGAGGGTGGATGAGTTCGAAAAGTTGGTGGATGGGCTGTCTGCAAGAAAGAACATAGATGTGTACATTACGGGTTCAAACGCCCACCTGCTTTCAGGCGAATTGACTACATATTTGTCGGGTAGATATGTAGAGATAGCCGTCCAGCCGTTGTCTTTTGCTGAATATTGTCAGGCAAAAAACGTGAAGGGTGATTATCCGCGCCATTATTCGAACTATGTCCGATTTGGCTCGTTCCCGTATTCATTGACTCTTGAGGATGAAAGCGAGCTCATCCCCGATTATCTGGACGGCATCTACAACACTGTGCTGGTGAAGGACGTCCTGAAGCGCAAGCGACTGTCTGATGCCGGATTGGTAGAGCGTGTGGCGAGGTTTTTGTTTGACAACATTGGCAATGTCTCCAGCGTGAGAAACATAGCGGGTGTTATTTCCAATTCCGGCATTAAGACGAATGCAAACACCGTCGACGGTTATCTGGATGCGTTGTGTCAGGCCTATTTGTTTCGAAAGGCGCAGCGTTTTGATATTCGCGGCAAGGAATTGCTTCAGACCGGGTGCAAATACTATGCCGCAGACCTGGGGCTTCGTGCCAGAGCATTGGGTCATCGCGTCGGCGATACGGGAAGAATACTTGAGAATATTGTATATCTGGAGTTGCTGCGCCGATCGGCGAATGTATTTGTCGGGCAGCACGATGGTAAAGAGGTTGATTTCGTAACTCGTGATGGAGGGGATCTGCATTATTTTCAGGTCTCTGAATCCGTCAGAAGTGCCGAAACAAGGGCGCGCGAATATGCGCCGCTTCTGGCCATACGGGACAACTATCCGAAGACACTTATCACACTTGACGAAGAGCCAAGGGCAAGTCTGGATGGAATACAGCAGATTAATGCGTATGAGTTTCTGCTAAATAAGTCTTAAAATTCAATAATCTGCCAGAAAGGCATGTTCTTGTTGCATAGAATGCACTTGTGCGCAAGAAAGGCGTTGTCATGACAGTCCTTGCTCTGCCGTCCGCAGCCGGTATGCCAGTACTACCGCCTCCCGCCCTGCATCTGCGCCTTCACCTGCTTCTGCACCCGCTACTTCCTCAAACTCGGCTTCCTTGATGGAGTGCCAGGGTGGAAGTGGTACTTCTCGGTGCTCGCCTCCCTCTGCGTGTTCGCCTTCCCAAGGGTTGCGAACTGTCGCAAGGGCGTTTACGATAAGTGCTTTGGTATAGGTGGTTGGTGGATATGGATATAGGGAAGAGGCGTCGCCAAAGTTGTTATAGCAGTGCGCTTGATTTGCTCAAAAAACTATAGTATAATATTGCGCATAAAATCTTGCGCAAAAAGGAGCAAAAAATGAACCCATTCAAGTATGGCTGTGTTGTTGAGGGCGAGTTCTTCTGCCCTCGCCCAGAATTGGAACGCGATTTGGCGGCGTTCGTCAAGTCGGGTCAGAATGTTGTCATACAGGGTGCCAGAAGGATGGGCAAGACGTCTCTCATCAAAAGGACCGTCAATTCCGTTAAAGGTGTCCGGATGCTTTATGTTGATTTATATTGCATTCAGACATTGTCCGACTTCTGCAGAAGGGTTATGGCTGGGGTCAGCGAGACGAGTGAAAAGATGCCTTTCTTGAAGAAGGCGATGTCTTTGGTATCTCGGCTTCGTCCTGTACTTTCCTTTGATTCAATGACTGGAGCACCATCGATCTCTGTAGATGCAAGGGCAGCTGGTGAGCCTGATTCATTGGGTGTTACTATGGCGATGATCAGAAAGCTTGCTTCAGAAGAGAAATTGTGTGTTGTTTTCGACGAGTTTCAGGATATTCTGAATCTACCCAATGCCCAGACTGTTTTGGCTGAGATGCGCTCGACAATTCAGTTTCAGCCAGATACGCCGTACTTGTTCTCCGGCAGCGTAAGAAACGAGATGATGGGAATATTCGAGGATAGCGACAGTCCTTTCTTCAAGTCTGCCGTTCCTTTCACGGTGGGCGCAATCGATACTGGGGATTTGGCAAGGTTTGTCGTTGCGCGGTTCAAGAAGGGCAATCGCGTGATTGATGAGGAGACGGCTGCGGAACTGGTACGCTACGCAGATTCTGTTACTGGCGATGTGCAGCAGCTTTGCGAGGCGATATGGGATACTACCGAAACTGGGGCGACCATCTCGCTAGACAACATAAATGCCGCATTTGAACTGGTCTTTGCGAGGGAGTATGAATCCTACGGCGATTCCGTCAGACAGCTTACGCCGCTGCAGACGTCCGTTTTGCGGGCGATAGCAGAGGCGAGCGGATGCAAGATATTTTCGGAAGAATTCATGACGAAGGTTGGCACGTCCAGCACTGGAGCGCTTCGAACAGCACTGGCGCGACTTGTCGACAAGAGACTCATTTATCAGTATGGCGGCGAGTACAAGTTCACCAATCCGTTCTTCAGGGAGTGGATTCGGCGCAAGATGTAGCGTTCCATAGTGCCGCTACATCAAGAAGGGGTTGGAGTCTTTTTCGTAGCCGATCGAGGTGAAGACGCCATGGCCCGGTATGACGGTTGTGTCGTCGGACAGGGCGGTCAGCTCGTTTGTTTTTGCATGCCTGAGTGGTTTGCGATTGACTTGGCTGAATATGATGTGGTATAATTATGCGCGTAAGGAATAATTCCGTTCGAGAATAATTCTTGAGGAGCATAATCATCATGGATTTTCTAGATAGAGTTGAAGAGCAGAAGCGGTTCAAGAGATTCCTGAATCTTCGGGAAGGTGCTTTGGCTTGCGTTTACGGAAGACGTCGTATCGGCAAGAGTCGCCTTATAGAGGAAGTCGTTGCGGGGCGTAATGATGTGGTGGTTTTCATAGCCGAAAGAAGCGAGGCCGCTTTGCAGCGTTCTAGGTTGGCTGCGGATATATCTGCACTGATTCCAGGCTTCGCTGATGTATCATACGACAATTGGAGTGTGATGTTCGACCGTTGGCAGAAGGATGCTCCAAAGGGGAGTGTTCTCGTAATTGACGAGTTGCCGTATCTGGTCGAACGTTCGCCGGAATTGCCTAGTGTCCTGCAGCGGATTGCCGATGGGTTGCGGACTACTGGCAAGAAGATGATCTTGTGCGGATCATCCCAGCGTATGATGCAGGGCCTTGTGCTGAACGAGGACGAACCGCTCTACGGACGTGCGCGGGAAATCGTCAAGCTTGAGCCGATTCGCTTCCAGTGGATGAAACATGCGTTTCCTGCCATGTCTGCGTGGGAGAGGTTCTGCCTTTACGCCGTCTTGGGTGGCGTGCCACGCTATTGGGAGACGTTTCAGGGTGATGATGACATGTGGGCGGTGCTTCGCGAGCAGGTGTTTTCTCCGCAAGGGCTTTTCCATGATGAACCGAATTACGTTCTGCAGGACGACTTGCAGGATTCCGTGCAGGCAACAAGTGTGCTTTCCCTCGTTGGGCGCGGTGTGGAGCGGTTAGTGGAGATGGCTGGACGGCTTCAGGTTCCTGTTACGGCACTTGGCCGCCCAATGAAGCGACTGATGGAGCTTGGTTTGGTAATACGCGAGATACCGTTCGGGAGCGACGCAAAATCAAACAAGAAAACACTTTACCGTATATCGGATCCATTCTTGCGGTTTTGGTATTCTTTTGTCCTGCCCAACTATTCCGACGCCAACTTTCTGTCCACAAAAGCCGAGGTGAAGGCGTTGCAGCCAGCCTTTCGCGTATATCTTGGGCAGGCATGGGAGCGCTTGGTTCGCGATGAGATTCAGCGTAAGCCGCTGCCTGGGTTGGGGATGCGCTTCAGGAACGCGGCGCGTTGGTGGGGCTTGGGCCTTGACAGGAATGCGATGGAGATCGATCTAGTTGCCGAGTCGTTGGATGGCGAGACATTGTTTGTTGGCGAGGCCAAGCTTTCGCTATCCAAGACTGAGGCGGACCGCGCACTCTACGAACTTGAGGCAAAGGCGAAGCAACTTCCGTTCGCCGGTAAATACAAACATATCATCTCGCGACTTTTTGTTGCACAGGATGCACCATCGGCGGCTGTTTCCATTGACTGGTGCGAGTCATAATTTCTTGCGGCGGTAGCCGCTCCAAATAATTTGTTTCTTTAACTGCGGTGGCAAGACCTCCGCGCACTAACGTCAGCAAACCTCGACCGTTTATTCGGCCGAGGTTTTTGTTTTCCGCAAAGCTCCAGCCCTACTTCCATGCCATCGCCGACTTCTGCATCCGCTACTTCCTCAAACTCGGATTCCTCTATGGCCTTCCTCGCTTCTTTGCTGACCCGTTAGATATTACACTTTCCAGATGCAGAAGAAAATCGTGCTGAACTATTTTTTGTCCAGAATATATGCTATAATACTTAACGCTATGTATTACTTAAACAAGTTCGTAAGCTGGGTGCTTAGTCCGTTGGGTGTTGCGTTCATTGGTCTTGGCATCGGGTTTTTGCTTCGTCGCACTTTTGCGCGTCGTCTTGTCTGGCTTGGCTCTGTTGTGTCCGTTGTATCGATTGCTTTTCTGTGGGTGATGAGCCTTGGCGTCACCACACGTTTTGTCGGGTTGGGACTTGAGCGCGAATGGGAGCGCGAAGGAACCGTGCATGGCGCCATTGATGTCATTCCTGATGCGGATGCAATAATCATCCTTGGCGGCGGCGTGGGGTCGCATGAGAAATGCCATGCGCCTGAACTGTATTCTGGTGCCGATCGCGTATGGCATGGCGCCAGGGTGTACAATGTCAAGAAGGCCGCAACACCAGGGCTGAAGGTCTTCTGCACTGGTGGCGGATGCGAATATGCGGCGGTTCCGCTTTTGGTGGATCTTGGAGTTCCCCGCGAGGCCATCTCGTTCTTTGAAGAGCCGCGCAATACAGAGGAGGAGGCTCTTCTTATAAGGCATGAGCTTGGCGGAGAAGATCCGCGTGTGATCCTGGTGACGAGTGCATGGCACATGTCGCGGGCGAAGATGCTCTTCGAGCGGTGCGGTTTCGAGGTTTTGCCCGCCCCGACAGACTTTGAGATGAATTGCTCCGCCGAAAAGGAGCTCGAACTGGCGGATTTCTTTCCGTCTGCCGATGCCTTGTTGCGAAACTCATATGCGGTAAAGGAATGGGTCGCCATGCTTGGCTACAGCGTGCTTGGCGGCAGGAAGGGAGGTGGGCGTTCCCATGTTGCGCCGGCTGTCAATAACTAGCTGGAAGTTCCTGCGGGCGGGTTCGGGCATATCGGTCCGCACCGGCAAGTACTTTGTAGAGGCAATGCTTGTTGGCCTTATAACAGGCTTCGTCGTGGTGGGCTTCCGCTACATGATAGGGTTTGGTCGTGTTTGGTTGATGGAGAATCTCGGCAACCACCAGTTCCTGTCCAAGCTCACCGACGGTGCGGCGTTCGTTGGGCTTTATTCCATGACGAGGTTTCTCGATCCGCATCGCTGGCTTCTAGTCGTCATGCCAGCCATAGGTGCTTTGCTCGGCTACCTTCTGATAAAGCGTTTCGCAAGCCTTGAGCACGCGCGCGGTACGGATAGTGCCGTGGCGGCATATCATCTGCGCGAAGGACATGTGCCTGCCGCAGTGGTGCCGATAAAGTCTGTTGCATCGGTGCTGACCGTGGCCTCCGGAGGCTCTGCCGGATATGAAGGCCCAGTGACGCTCATAGGCGCCGCATGCGGATCGCTTGTCGCCCGCTGGATGAATCTCACGGTTCGCGCAAGGCGAATCCTCATGGCGGCCGGACTCGCCGCAGGCATAAGCGCGCTTTTCCAGGCGCCTCTCGCGGGCGCAATATTCGGCGCGGAGATTTTCTACTCCTCCAGCGACGTCGAGTACGAGACGCTTCTTCCGTGCTTTCTGGCGTCCGCCGTCAGCTATACCGTGTACGCCTACTTTTTCGGATGGGGATCACTTTTTACCATGCCGCCCGATTGCGCCTATCAGAACGGTCTGAGGCTTTTGCCGTACTTTGTGCTTGCGGTCATAGTCACATACGGGGTCAGGTTCTACATTGCGTTCTTCCGCGGCGTCGAGGGATGGTTTCGCGATTTGCGTGCGCCTGGCTGGGTAAAGGTCGTCATTGGCGGATTGGGCGTCGGTATAATAGGCTTCTTCGTCCCGGACATACTTGGCACAAGCTATTCGGTCATACAGGCCAGTTTCACGGCCGGCGAAAGCGAGCTGTTCGAGGATTTCGGCCCGTTGACGATAGCTGGCTTCGTGTGCTTCTTTTTCATGAAAGCCATTGCGACGGCCTTCACCGTTGGCTCCGGAGGGTCGGGCGGCGTATTCGCCCCCGCGATTGTCTGCGGCGGCACTCTTGGCGCGGCGGTTGGGCTGTTCTTTGCCAGGATGCTCCCGGCGACGTTTGAAATACATCCTGCGGCGTTTGCACTTGTAGGCATGGCTGGCTTTCTAGCTAGCGCCATACGCATACCTCTGACGGCGATTGTTATGGTCGCCGAGATATCCGGCAACCACAGCCTGCTCCCGCCGGCCATGTGGGTTTGTGGCATAAGCTTCTGGCTTAACAATGGATGGTCCCTCTACCGCAGCCAGCCCCACAGCCGCGAATCGTCCCCCGTCCATTCTCATCATCGCCTCCAGAAGTAAACAGCTCAAGCGCGATTCGTTGGGATATGGTATAATTCATACCCTATGAAATTTGAAGACAATCTCGCAAAGCTTGAGGATACGGTAAAAAAGATGGAGTCCGGTGAACTTTCGCTGGATGATATGATCCGTTCTTTTGAGGAGGGGCGCAAACTTGTCGAGATGTGCACCAAGGAACTTGAAGCGATTCGCCTTCGCATAGAGAAGGTGACAAAGGACGGGTCAATAGAGGAGATGAAACTATGAGCCGCATGATACGCGTGCAGGCGCAGGCCGATCACATCGAGTCGCTGGCCAAGGCCGCGCCGCTCTCTGCAGTGGAGGAGCTGGTGTGGAATGCGCTGGATGCCGACGCCAGAGAGATAAGGATAGATTTGCTGACAAACGCGCTTGGGGCCGTCGAGGCCGTGCGCATATCGGATGACGGAGTAGGGATCGACGTTCTCAGCGCCGATACGACGTTCGGATCGCTGGGCGGCAGCTGGAAGCGCCACTCCGTCGAGACCGCCCGGTCGCACCGTCGGCTTCATGGGCGTCATGGGCGCGGAAGGTTCAAGGCGTTTGCGCTTGGTGGACATGTCGAGTGGCGCACAACGACCAGATCCGGCAAGAATCTGACCTCTTACGTCATAAGCGGCGACATAGAGAATCCCAGCGAGTTCAGTCTCGATGTCGAGCTCCAGCCTGGACCTGGTACGGGCACTGAGGTGTTCATCAGCAACGTAAGGGCAAACTGCGATTCGCTTCTCAACGCTGTCGAGACTGTGCAGTCGCTTGCGGCGCGCTTCGCCCTCTACCTAAAGAGCTATCCGGACGTAAGGATATACTTCAACGGACTTCCGGTAACGCCTGTGGTGGTGCAAAAAAAGACGACAGACTATCGCATAACGATAGAGAATGGCGCCGAGGCGAAGCTTGAGATAATCGAATGGAAGCGTCGCTTTGTGGGGTCCGGCAGGATCGTCTTCGCCGGTCCGGATGGCTTCGAGCTGTATGAGCAGTCTGCTGGAGTGCGCTCTGGCGGCGCCAGCTTCACTGCATATCTCGTATCGCCGCGCTTCCCTGTGCTTAACGCCGAGAACGCGCTTGTGATGGACGAGCTCAATCCCGAGGTTCGCATGTATCTTGATGGCGCGAAGAAGGTGATAAAGTCGCACTTCATCGCCCTTGGCGACACCCTTGCGAACGGTCGAAAGTCCGGCTGGATGGAAGAGGGCAGCTATCCGTTCGACGTTTCGGACGGGTCAGACGCCGCCAAGCGGTTCGACAAGCTTGCGAACGAGCTCGCCGACAGGATGGAGTCGTTCTCAGAGCTTGCTCCGTCGGAGCGCGGCATTGTGTTCAACCTGCTTAAGCGCGCGATGGAGACCGTCAAGCGCGGCGGCCTTAAGGAATTCCTTAAATGATAGACAAGGATTGGCTGCGGCACCATGCGGACATGGTCCGCAAGGCAGACTGGATCGACCCGTCGCTTTACGTCAAGTACGGCGTCAAGCGGGGTCTCCGCAACGAAGACGGCTCCGGCGTGCTTGTTGGACTCACCACAATAGGCAACGTGCACGGCTATGTGATGAGCGAAGGCGAAAAGCAGGCGGTGGAGGGCGAGCTTTACTATCGCGGCATAAACGTGAAGGATATCGTAGCCGCCGACAAGCGCGAACACCGCTTTGGCTATGAGGAGACCGCATACCTGCTTTTGTTTGGCATGCTGCCGACGCCGCGCGCGCTGGTGGAGTGGAAGTCCCGCCTTGGCTCGTATCGCAAGCTTTCGGACGGGTTCAAGGAGAATGCGATATTCCGCAATCCTTCGAAGGACATCATGAACGCGATAGCCCGTGCGGTCCTTTTCGCATATGCTTTCGACGAGACAGGCAACCCGGACGATCTTTCGCTAGATAAATGCCTCAACCAGTCCGTTGAGCTCATCGGCGCACTGCCGACGATTGCGGCATACGCCTACCAGGCTAAGGCCCATTACCATTTGGGTCAGTCCCTGATGATTCGCAACCCGGACCCGAAGAAGTCCACGGCCGAGAACATCCTTTCGCTTATCCGCGAGGACGGAAAGTACACAAAGCTCGAGGCCGAGACGCTCGACCTCGCGCTCATAATCCATGCGGAGCATGGCGGCGGAAACAATTCCTCCTTCGTCACACATGTCGTTACGAGTTCGTTCACTGACATCTATTCGTCGATTGCGGCGTCGATCCTCTCCCTCAAGGGTTCACGGCACGGCGGCGCGAACCTGCGTGTGATGCGTCAAATGGACGAGATAAAGAAGAACGTCAAGGATTGGCGCAATCCAAACCAGGTCATCAACTATCTCGAGAAGATTGCGGACAAGCGCGCCGGCGACAAGACCGGTCTAATCTACGGCCTTGGCCATGCCGTCTACACCGTGAGCGATCCGCGCGCACAGCTGCTTCGCAAGAAGGCGCGCGAGCTTGCGCGCGAAAAGCGCCGCACGGACGAAATGCGCCTTTTCGAAACGATCGAGGAGCGCGGCCCTGCGGTGATCAAGTCGCGCCATCCAAGAGCTGAGGACGTTTGCGCAAACGTCGATCTGTATTCCGGCTTCGTGTACGATATGCTAGGCATTCCAAAGGACCTTTACACTCCTCTTTTTGCGGTTGCGCGTTGTGTCAGCTGGTGTGCGCATCGCATGGAGGAACTCATAAACCAGGGCCCGATAATACGTCCCGCATACAAGCCGATCTACCGTCCGAAGCAGTACGTCGCTCTTAAGGACCGCAGGTAAGACCCTGTCAGGCGTACTGTGTTCCCTGTAGAGGAGAAGATTGACGAAATTCGCCGCGTTCTCGCGCGGAACCGAACGGTCGTGCTTACGGCCCCTCCGGGCAGCGGCAAGACCACCTGCGTTCCTCCGGCTCTGCTGAATGAGCCGTGGCTTGTCGGCAAGAAGATTGTAATGCTTGAGCCGCGTCGCCTTGCTGCGCGAACCTGTGCTCAGTACATCTCCTCCAGGATGGGCGAAAGCGTGGGCGGGACGGTCGGTTACCAGGTTAGGCTGGAGCGCAAGATCGGTGCTGCGACGCGTCTTGAGATCGTTACGGAAGGGCTCCTTGCCCAGCGTCTTCTCGCCGATCCGGAGCTTGAGGACACAGGCCTTTTGGTGTTCGACGAGTTCCACGAGCGTTCGCTTGCGTGCGACCTTTCGTTCGCGCTTGCCTTGGAGGCGAGAAGGGCTTTGAGACCGGATTTGAGGATGCTTGTCATGTCCGCAACGCTTGACGCGGACGAAGTCGCCGCTCATCTTGGTGATGCAGAAATAGTCCGTGCAGAGGGACGCATGTTCCCTGTCGAGACTCGCTATCTCGGGGACGTTTCCATGTCCGCCGCCGTGTCGCGTGCCGCAAAGGAGACGAGCGGCGACATCCTCTGCTTCCTTCCCGGCGAAGGAGAGATAAGACGCACAGTTGAAGCAGTGCGCACAGTATGTCCTGGGCTTGATGCGCTTCCTCTCTACGGGGCCATGCCAAAAGATGAACAGGACGCTGTCTTTGCGTCTTGCCCTAGACGAAAGGTGATACTTGCGACATCAATAGCCGAAACGTCGCTCACCATTCCGGGCATAACCTGCGTGATTGATTCGGGGCTCATGCGTGTTCCGCGGTTCTCGCCAGGCACGGGGATGAGCGGACTCGTCACCTTGCCGCTTACGCGCGATCGTGCAGAGCAGCGTCGCGGACGTGCGGGACGCATCATGCCTGGCGTGTGCTACCGGCTATGGGAGGAGGGGACGGACAGGCAACGTCCAGAGAAGATGACCCCTGAGATCCTTGATGCCGACCTCGCATCGCTCGTCCTTACAAGCGCCGCGTGGGGCGCGGTGCGGCGCGAAGATCTGCCGTGGATGACGCCACCCCCTGCGAGCTCGTGGGACCAGGCCGTCAGCCTTCTCAAGATGCTGGGTGCGCTCGATGCCGACGGACGCCTCACCGCTAAAGGTGAGGAGATGGCGAAGCTGCCGATGCATCCAAGGTTGGCGAACATGGTTATCGGCGGACGTTCCTCCGCGGACGCCGCCGCGGTACTGGCCGCTATAGTCGAGGAAGGCGGAAAGAGCCGTGAGACGGATATCCGCAAGATATTGGACGAAGTCCATGAGACGCCGAACAAGCCTTTTTCAAAGAGGATACTTCAGCTCGCAAAACGCTTTTCCGCGCATCTGCACAACCGCGCGGCCACTTGCAAGTCTGGCGGTCGGACCATCTCCGAAGGCGCGCTGCTCGCTTTGGCGTATCCCGATCGCATCGCGAAAAACCGCGGTAACGGAACTTTCCGCATGGTCTCAGGGCGTGGCGCCGCTCTGGAGCAGTCTGACGCGCTTGCGAAAGCGCCGTATATTGTATGCTGCGAACTTGATGATCGCCTTGGCGATGCGAAGGTGTTTCTCGCTTGTCCAATAGAAGAGGGGGAGATCGAAGGGATCTTTGCGGACAGGATCGAGGATGAGCTCTTCTGCGATTGGGATCGTCGCGACGATAGGGTGAAGAGCGTTCTGCGACGCAAAATTGGCGCGATGGTCATAGGCGAAAAGCCTTCGGCGAATGAAGCCGACGGCAATCGCGTCGTTGAATGTATGCTTGATGGCGTTCGCATAAAGGGCGTCGAGAACATGCCTTGCTGGACGAAGGAATCGCTTCAGCTCAGGGCTCGCATTAATTTTCTGCATCGTCATTGCGGATGGCCTGAAGCTACGGATGATCGTATATTGCAATCGCTTGCGGGATTCGTCATTGGCATGACAAGGTGGCGCGATCTTGAACGGCTTGACATGACGGGCGTGTTGGACGCGTTGCTTGCGGAGTCGGGCCGTGATCGCCGCGAACTTGACCGTCTTGCGCCTGCCCGCATGGAGGTGCCGAGCGGCAGCAACATGCTAATTCACTACGAAGGTGAATATCCCACCGTCGCGGTTCGCCTTCAGGAATGCTTTGGCCTTATGGATACGCCTAAGGTCGCAGGCGGACAGGTTCCGGTGGTTATGACGCTTCTTTCGCCGGCGCAGCGTCCTGTTCAAGTCACAAAAGACCTTGCCGGCTTCTGGCGAGAAGGTTACCAGCTGGTCAGGAAGGACCTTCGAGGACGCTATCCGAAGCACTACTGGCCAGAAGATCCATTTACAGCAATTGCAACAAGAAAGGTACGACCTAAATGAAAAAGTTAACTCTCTTTCTCGCGACAGGTTGCGGAATCAGCCTATTTGTGCCATTCGCCCCCGGAACATTCGGTTCTCTGCCTGGCGTGGCCCTTGCATATGCGCTTGCGTTGCTTCCGCCATGGGCGCAGATACCGCTTTGCCTTGTGCTGACTTTGGCGGCGATACCAATTTGCGGCATTGCTGAAAAGATGCTGGGCATTCGCGACGACGGGAGAATCTCTGCCGATGAATGGATGCTTTTCCCCATTGCTGTCGTCGGCATACCCATCCTTGATCTTCCGTGGTGGATGATGGTCGCGTTCTTCTCTGTAGTGCGTATTGTGGATATAATCAAGCCCCAGCCTGCAAAGGTTCTTCAGTCTCTTCCGGGCGGGCGCGGCGTTGTTGCGGACGATCTCGTGGCCAACCTGTATTCTCTTGTCATTAACTGGTTGCTATTTGTCGTCATCTGCTAGGTTCTGTTTGCGGAATTTGTTCTCAAAGGAATGCTAGCAGTTCTATGTTCTTGCACCTGGACACATTAATGTGGTAAAATACATGCCAATGTTGGCCAGTCGTTGCCAATGCAATGGAGGATCTTTATGCATACGCATGTAGATATCGTGGAAATATCGGTCTGGATCAGAGAGTCATGAGAGAGCTTTGTGATATATTGGAGGAAGTTAATCGCCGTATTGCGGCGGCATGCGGACGAGCGGGCAGAAGCCCAAGCGAGGTCGATATTGTCGCGGTTACGAAGACCCACGGTGCAGAGGTGGTGGATGAGGCGCGCGCGGCTGGGCTTCGTATCGTCGGCGAGAACAAGGTTCAGGAGGCGGCATGGAAGAAGCCTGCGAGCGCATCCGGCCCGGAATGGCATCTTATAGGACACCTCCAGGGCAACAAGGTGAGGCATGCGCTCGAACTGTTCGATTGCATACACTCCGTCGACACGGCCAAGCTTGCCGACAGGATTAATTTCATCGCTGACGAGATGGGCGCGTCTCCACGCATTTTGCTGGAGGTCAACGTCTCGGGCGAGAAGTCGAAGAGCGGCATGAGACCCGAAGATGTCGAATCCGTTGCGCGGCATATAGTCGAGGAATGCCCTCGTGTCACTCTTGAGGGGCTCATGACAATGGCTCCTTTTTCGGAGAATCCCGAGGATGCTCGCCCGTATTTCCGCAGACTCCGGGAGATAAGGGATTCCGTGCAGGACAGGCTGAACATCGCACTGCCTCGCCTTTCGATGGGCATGAGCGGCGACTACGAGGTTGCTGTGGAGGAAGGCGCGACATGGGTGCGTCTTGGAACTGTTCTTTTTGGCGAGAGGCCAAAGATCAAAAGTGTGCGTGCGGTGGCCGATGATGTCGGCGGCTTCACGGGCGGCGGGCTTGACTCGTATTCAGGGGAAGGCCCTACCGTGCGCGTGCTAGACTGAATTGAAGCGATTTGATATGTCCATGATACGAAAACTAATAGTGATAGCCGGATCTGGCAGCTACCCTTTGCTGCTGGTGGAAGGTGCAAAAAAGGCTGGAGTTCAGCAGGTGGACGTCGTGAGCGTAGCCGGGTCTACCTGGCGTGCGACCCGCAAAGCCGCCGACAATGTCATTCCCATTACCCTGGGAACTATCGCCGAAAGCATCCGCAAGATTGGCGCAATGGGCTACGACGGCGGAATACTCGCCGGACAGATCAATCCGCTTTCGCTCTTTCGCGGACGTTTCGATCGTGAGACTCTTGCTTTGCTTAATGCGATGCCCGTAAAAAGCGCGCATACGATCTTTTCTAAGCTCATTGAAAAGTTTCAGGAGAGCGGCTTGACGGTGCTGCCTGCGAGCCTTTACATGGACGATCACCTGCCTGGCGTTGGGCCGCTCACGAAGCGAGGCTTCACTCCCGAGGAAGCCAGCGACATCGAGCATGGATCACGCATTGCCCACGATATGGGCATTCACGACGTCGGCCAGACTGTAATGGTCAAGCGCGGCATGGTCCTTGCTGTGGAGGCGTTCGAGGGCACAAACAAGGCTATAAAGCGCGGCGGACGGCTTGGCGGCAAGGGCGGTGTCGTGTTCAAGGCGGCGCGCGAAGGTCACGACATGCGCTTTGACATCCCTGTGTTCGGCATCAAGACGCTTAAGGTCATGAAAAGCGCTGGCGCGACGGCGCTCGGCTTCCAGGCCGGCCGGACGATACTCCTCGGCAGAGAAGAGGTCGTCGACTTCGCCGATAGAAACGGAATCGCAATCGTAGGCGTCGAAAGCGGACTGCCGCCGGCGCCGGTCAGGATGTGATGAGAATACTGCTTCTTGCCGGTGAAGAAAGCGGAATGCTCTACGCACACGGGTTGCGTGCGAGACTTGCCGGACATGACGTTCGCGGCTACCAGGACTACGGCTTTGAGACAGCCGACCTGGCTGTGATGGGCTTTATCCCCGTCTTGATGCGGCTTCCGTTCCTTCTTCGCGTAAAGCGCACGATGGAACGCGTGATTGAAGAGTGGCGTCCTGATGTGGTGTGCACCATAGACTATCCAGGCATGAACCTGAAACTTGCGGCGTACGCAAAGGCTCGTGGCATAAGGGCCGTTCATGTAGTGTGTCCGCAGGTCTGGGCTTGGCACCAGGACCGCATCCCCAAGATAGAGGCGTCGCTTGATGCCTTGTGCTGCTTCTTCCCGTTCGAGCCAGCCTTGTTCAAACCGGGTTTCGCGACATTTGTTGGACATCCGCTCGCCAAGGAGTTTTCTTGCGTCAAGGCATGCCGTCCCGCATCCAACGGCAATCCATTGGTGGCGATTCTCCCTGGAAGCAGGACTGGTGAAATCGTCAAGATATTCCCTACACTGCTTGAAGTCGCCGATCGCATGAAAGGTGCGAAGTTTGCGGTGCCTGCCGCGAACAGGAAGGCGCATGCTCTAATAACCAAGCTGGTTGAACGTCATGGCGCGTGCGACCGTGTCGAAGTTCAACTTGGCGGGGCGCGGGAGCTGCTTGGATCGGCGGAGTGTGCCGTTGTAGCCAGTGGCACTGCAACGCTCGAGGCTGCGCTTGCAAGATGCCCTACGGTTTTGGTGTATCGCGTTGGACCGCTGTTGGCTGCGATTGCACGTCGTGTGATCAAAGGCACGAAATACATAGGGCTTGCGAACATCATATGGGAAAGGTGCCATGGGGAGGGCGATTTGCCGCCGATGCCAGAGCTTCTTCAGGAGGACTTCACTGCAGATTCCGTCGCGGCGATTCTCACCAAGTGGCTTGCAGACGCCGAGGAGCGCAAGAAGGTCTCCGAGCGCCTCGATAAGACAGTTCGCCGCATTGATTCTCCTGGCGAGCCGCTTGAAAAGATTGTGGGTATAATAACGCAGTCCTGAGCGCTTCAGAAGGGGGTTGCCGGTTTGGCGGAGGGAGGGGGATTCGAACCCCCGGTACGGGTTTACCCCGTACGACGATTTAGCAAACCGCTGCCTTCAGCCACTCAGCCATCCCTCCAAATCGCCTGATAAGGTGATTGAAGGTAGTATATCATAAAGCGGTTCTCACCGTCAAGAACGGCTGGTTGCCTTTTTGTTTCCTGTTTGTCGGTGTGATGTCCAGAAGCTAATGCAAGTTTCTCTTGCAGTTACCTCTTGGTAATA
>CAMZEN010000041.1 GCA_947305775.1 uncultured Verrucomicrobiota bacterium | reverse complement strand
CATGCCTGAAATGGTATCACAATCTGCAAGGCCCGTCAATCAGCCACCCAGTTATGGATATGTTGGAGCGGGCGAACAGGGAAAGCCTTTACGATGCGAACGCCGAGGCTGTGCGCGACAAACTCCGCAAAGATTTGCGCTCGCCGTTTTTTGAACGGGCGATGAGCGCAGTTTTCGTGGTGGTCGGGCTTATTATTGTCATTGGGGTGATTGACTCGCGGCAGTGGATCATGATTGTCGCACTCGTTCCTGTTTCGCTTATCGGCTGGGGTTTCGTTGCATTGTTCCACGCCATGAAAAAACACTTGGCATCTAAAATTGGCTGATTCGAAAGGAACGAACTCATGAATACGCGGATGATGTTTGCGCGGGCCGTCGCGGACAAAACGAAAGGAGCAATAGAATGACTGTTTTTATGCTTGTAGGCTTTTGCTTCCCGCTAGTGGCAATTCCAATTGTCTATGCGATTTGCGCTATTATTCGGCGAACGTTGAAATTGCCGAAATGCTGCCCTCTGACGATTATTGACATTGCCGTGCCTTTTGCGGTTGTTGCAATATGGAATGCGGTTTATGAGAGTATGGTTCCGGCAAAGAGCCTTGCAAATATTAGCGAGATGTTTTATTTGGGTTTATTGTACGATGGGTTGCTTGCCTTGCGACTTTGGCGATTGCGTTCAGACGTAGGGTTGAAGTGGCGCGATGCGATAATCTCTTTTGTTTTTATGTGCGTTTTGTCAGCATTCTTCTGCATCGCATTCCCGCCTCTGCCGGAGTAAATCGAAAGGAACGAACTCATGAATACGCGGATGATGTTTGCGCGGGCCGTCGCGGGAAGGTTTTTAGACAGGATTTACAAGATTGACAGGATTAAGAAAGGAGCGGGAGCATGAAAAAGAAAATCATGTTTGCTGCGATTGTTGCGATGGCGATGGTCGCGGTCGGCAAGAGCGGCGGGAAACCAAGCGTCGAAGAGGAGGCGTTCAACTTGTTTCTGCAAGCGTACTACCTCAAGCCGGATGCGGCGGAGGCGATTGCGAAAATACCGTATGTCGAGAAGTCGGTCAGGAAGTCGCGAAGCGCAACGAGTCCGATGTCAGGATTCTATTTTGGCGTGGTGAAGATATCGCCGGAGCGGAAGAACGAATGGCTGGCTGCAAAGGAGGCGACGAAGGCGCGCTGGCTGAAGGGCGCTATCGACATCGGTCTTGATGGCAAGTCGCTGGCCGAAGTTGTCGGCGAAGATCCCAAGGCGCTTGGACCGGGGCATCTCGATTTCATGTGGGGGTATTTCTTCGCGACGGGCGACAGGGAGGCGCCGAGGCGCATCATCAAGCGAGGGTCGTTCACGTTTCCGGAGGAGGCGACAATCGATTTGACGCAACGCGCGGCGCAATGGTCGGCGCTGTCGATTGCCAAGGAGCACAAGCAAGTCCAGGAGGAACTGGAGACATTCGTCAGGACGGCGACCGATGACGAGGTTCGCGCTTTCTTCGGCGGCGAAGTGCCGGACTACGCCAAGGCGTTTCTTTCTAAAGAGGCGGTGGCGCGAGCGGAAAGTTTGAAGCCAGTTGAGAAGAAGGAAGCGGACGAAAAGGCGGAAGAAGAAACGGCAGAGCCGCCGCCGCCCGAAGTTCGCACAGAATCGTACGCCGGGTATGTTGCGGCGAGGGAAGGGGAGGCGACGCTGGTTTTCCCCGGCATGACGATAGAAGATCTTGCCGAGGGTGAGTTCTCCGGGATGATGGGCGGCGCGTGGGTGAACGGAGGCGAGGGGCTTGAGGCGAAGGGCTATAACAAGGAATACCAGCCGGGAGAGAAGCTGCGCGTGCAGTTCCAGTGCATCGACAAGGGCGACGGCAAGGAATACGTGAAATGCGTCCGCGCGGTGTTCACGGATTCGCCGGAAGGTGTGCGGGCGGTCTGCGACTACACGGGGTTCGTCACGCTCGGCTACAAGAAAAACGCGCTCGGTTACGATTTCCGCGACGACGCCAACTGGAAGGCGGTGGCGTCGGCAGATGGCCAGGGATATGGCCTTGCGGCGGTCAGCGTTGCTGTTCCTGTGGCGCAGGAGACGGAGGCGAATGCCAATCGCAAATTGCCGGCGGGTTTTACGGTGGACTACGATGCGGCGCGGGAGCGGGCGAAAGCGAACGGGCGCGATTTGTTCTTGCTTTTCACCGGTAGCGACTGGTGCACTTATTGCAAGAAGCTGGAGAAGGAAGTCCTCTCGAAGAGCGCATTTCTCGACTATGCCACAAATGAATTCGAGTGCGTCGTACTTGATTTCCCGAAAGACGCAAGCATGTTGTCGGCGAAGGAACGCAGGCGCAACCGCGAGTTGCAGGAGAAGTTCGAGGTCAGGGGCTATCCATTGGTGCTGATCGTGTCGGCGGGGGACGAAAGCATCATGTCCCAAGGCGGCTACGAACGCGGCGGTGCGGAAAAATGGGTGGAGAATTTCAAGAAGGAATTGCGGCTTGCGCCGCTCAGGGGAAAATATTTCAAGGAGCTTTTCGAAGAGTCGCAGCGAAGCAGTATGGCGTTTGCCGCCGAACTTGAAAAGATAGGCAGACCAAAGGACGCCGAGACTGCCGAACGCATCAAGGCGCTGTTCGCGAAGCGGGCGGAGGATTTGCGCGATGTCGAGTCTCGGCTCAAGGCGCTTGAGGTGCCGGAGGAACTTGCGGAAGAGAAGGACGAACTACTCAAAAGTGTGGCATACGGCATGGAACGTTCAGTGGAAATTGCCGAGGCGAGTGTCGAGGAAATCCTCGAGTCGGCGGCGGATGGCGAAGATGAGGGCGGCGATGAAGATGATGACGCCGAAGATAATGATGAGGAAGAGGACGAAGAAGCCGCCGCGCCGCTCGCTTTGCCGCTTGCGGGTGCCGGGGCTGCGTTGGACTGGACGGAGGAGGTGTTCATGCCGTTCGCGGAGCGGCTGCTTGCCAAGCCAGAGCAGGAGATGCTCGGCGCCGCGTTCTCAGATATGGATATGGCCGCAGTCGTCAGGGAATACGCCATTTCCCGCGCGCCGAAAGACGTAAACCGCAAGTCGCTGCGCAAGGATTATGCGGCGGACGCGACGGCGGCGTGGGAACGCGGCGCTCGCACGCCGTTCGTGGTGATCGAGCATACGGCGCAACACCCGAAAAAGATCGGCGCGGAGGAGAATGCCGCCGTGCGCCGCGAGACTTGGGGAAAGTGGAAGGACGACCCGCGCTGGCCGCTTGCCTCGCGCATCTTATTCATCGCCGACTGGCGCGAGCATGACGGCAAAAACGCAAATGAGCTGACGCAGATTTCCGTCGCGCTGAAAAAGAAGTTCATCGTCTCCGGCGAATGGAAGCCGGAGGAAATCGTCTGCGCGTGGTGGACGATTGCGCATCAGCGCGGCAACAACAAAATGGTTTTCGAGGAGCTGAAAGCGGAAGGCGCGGCGTTCGATCCGTGGCTGGAGGCGGTGGCGATGGCTTACTGGCACATCGACCGCGCATGGGATGCGCGCGGCAGCGGTTTCGCCAGCACCGTCACGGAGGAAGGCTGGAAGGGCTACGGCGAGCACCGCGCCAAGGCGCTCGAATGGGCGGAGAAAGCTTACGCGCTGCGGCCGGACCTGGCATCCCCGACATTCGTCGGCCTCAAGGCCAACTACGGCAACAGGGCGGAAGCGCTGAAGTGGTACCGGCGCGCGGCGGCGCTTTTCAAGGACGATGCGCTCGCCGCCGACCAGTTCGTGTGGGGAATGCGTCCGCGCTGGGGTGGCTCGACGCTCGATATGATGGCGTTCTTCAGGATGTTCCTGTCCGACGACTTCGCCGATACGCTCATGCCCGCCTGGGCAATCGACAAGGTGTATTGGGACGTCTTCAAGGAAGAGACGTATCGAGGCAAGGAGCGGAATTTCGAGGAATGGGCGGAGAACAACGCCGAAGTGATACGCCACTTCAGCGACATCTACATGAACGGCGGCTATCTCAAGCGCAAGGGCGTTTCCATCGGGGCGCGCCGATTCGTCGCCGATACGTTCCTTGCGGCGGCTTGGAGCATGGGCGACATGGAGATGTTCGATGCGTGGCGGAACTACGACGGCGCCAAGGCGAAGGAAGAGAAACTGACTTACATCAAGGCCGTGAAAAACACGACCACATGGCGCAATGCGGGGATGCGCGCGCTTGCCGACTGGGTCCAGTCGCGTCCGGACACGGATCGTAGGGACTTGCTGCACGCGCTGCGCCACGCTTTCGGACAGTGGGAGCCGATGCGCAAATCGTGCCGCGACCATACCCACGAGACGCGCAACTACGAGCCGTTCGAGAAACTCATCCTGCCGCTCATATATCGCGGCGAGGTGTCGAAGGACAACACGCCGGATTTGCAGTGGGGATTCTTGAGATACCTCGCCGGATGCTGCATCGGCACCAAGGCGCTGGCGCCGGACGGTTGCGAACTTGCCGGCATCTTTCCAAAGAATCTCTGGGCGGATATAGACGAGAAGCTGGAGGAAATTACGGTCGAATTCGAGTTGACGGTGGACGGACCCGAGACGAAGGGCGAGGGAATGATGCATTTTGAGTTTGGCTCGAGCGCCAAGGACTTCTACCAGCGCTTCAGCGTGCTCGCCGTCGCAAACAAGACCGACGAGAAGGACAACCGTTTCGCCATTCTCCCGTGGCCGAAGGGCGAGACGAACAAGGTCGTCAAAGTCGTCTTCAGAGGCCGGGATGTGAAGGTTTACGACAACGGGCACCTCGCCTACACCCGCCAGTTGCGCGATGGCGCACAGAACGTCAAGAAGTTCTCCTTCGCGCGCTCCAACTCCAAGACCGTTCCCTTCCGCCGCATATTCATCAAAGCCGTCGCCGCCCCGCCCGAAGATTGAACCACGGAGAAGTCGAAATGAATACGCGGATGAGGGCAAGCGCGGACCGTCGCTAGTAGCCGAGCGAGAGGGTGGTGGTCGGGAAGAGGTCGGGGGCGGCCTTTTTGATGCGCTCCAGTTCGTCGTCCGTCAGCACGGGGCGTTTCAGCTTGATTAGCCGCGCATGCTCGGGCGTCTCAGTCAGTATGTCGCCGCGGTTGCCGATGTAGGTCATGAGCGACATCACGAGCTCTTCGCGGATCGGGTCGATCGGCGGGTTCGTGACCTGCGCAAAGAGCTGGTGGAAGAAGTCGAAGAGGCTGCGGCGCTTTTCGGAGAGGCAGGCGAGCGCGGCGTCGTTGCCCATTGAGCCGACGGGTTCCTGGCCCGTCTCGGCCATCGGGCGGATGATGAGGTTCAGGTCTTCGTCGGTGACGCCGAAGCGGCGCAGGTTCTCTGCGAGGTCCTGCGTGGCAGCCGAGGGGACGATTTCGGAGAAGAGGCCGTGGATGTCGATGCGGTTCTCCTTCACCCAGCGGCGGTAGGGCTGGCGGCGCGCGTAGAAATTCTTGATTTCCGCGTCTTCCATCAGGCGGTGGTTCGGGATGTCGAGATACACCATCGAGCCGGGGCGGAGGCGTCCGTGGCGCGCGACGCGTTCGGGCGCGATGTCGAGTACGCCCGTCTCGGAGGCGAGGACGAAAAGTCCGTCTTTCGTGAGCGTCCAACGCGCGGGCCTCAGTCCATTGCGGTCGAGCGCCGCACCGGCCGTCACGCCATCGGTGAACGCGACGGCGGCGGGACCGTCCCACGGCTCCATCAGCGCGGAGTGGTACTCGAAGAAGCCGCGCACGTCGTGGCCCATGTGGTACTTGGCGCCCCAGGCCTGCGGCATGAGCATCAGCATCGCGTGCGGCAGGTCGCGTCCGGAGTTGACGAGCAGCTCGAAGACGTTGTCGAGCGAGGCGGAGTCGGACTGGCGGCGGGAGGCGATGTCGAGGCCGCGCACCTTGAGGGCGTTGAGGTTGCCCTTGATGGTGTTGATCTCGCCGTTGTGCGCGAGCATGCGGAAGGGGTGCGCGAGATCCCAGGTGGGGAACGTGTTGGTGGAGTAGCGCTGATGGACGAGCGCGATCGCCGAGGTGAAGTCGGGGTCGGCGAGGTCGGGGTAGAAGCGCTCGACCTGCGGCGCGAGGAGGAGCCCCTTGTAGACGATGGTGCGCGACGACAGCGAGCAGACATAGGTGCTCTCTGTCGTCGCCTCGATTTCGCGGCGGATCTTGTAGAGGACGGCTTCGTCCGCGCAGTCGATGAAGAGCTGTCGGATGCGCGGCATCACGGCGCGGGCGTCGCGTCCGATGGCGTCGGGATTGGTCGGCACCTCGCGCCACGCCAACACGCCGCAGCCGTTCTGCTTGACCGCGGCCTCGATCGCCGCCTCTTCGCCCACGCCGCCGAAAAGCATGCCGACGCCAAAGTCGCCGTCGAGGGAGAGCGCCTGGCGGAAGAACGCTTTCGGGAGCTGCAGGAGCAGTCCCGCGCCGTCGCCCGTCTCGGGGTCGTTGCCGGTCGCGCCGCGATGCATCAGGCGCTTCAATACGGTCAGCCCCGCCTCGACGATGGCGTGACTGGCCTTGCCGCCCAGATCCGCCACCAGTCCGACGCCGCACGCGTCGTGCTCATACTCGCTCCGATAGAGCCCTTGCTGTCCGTCTGATTCGTATTTGCTTTGCTGGTTCATTGCTTCCTCGATTCTAGTCAAGTTGGATGTCTTTGCCGCTGGCGAGGGCGCGAACGACGAGCGACGCGCCGCTTGCGCAGTCGCCGACGCAGTAGATGTTGCGCGCGAGGTCGGGGATGAGCGCCGTGCGCGGCGTTTGCGCGAGGCCGAGCTGCGCGACGACGGGGTTATCCTTCGGAACGCCGGTGAAGCCCATCGCGAGCAGCACGAGATCGGCGGCGATCGTCTCCTTCGTGCCGGGCTTGGCGGCGAACTTCAGCGGCCGCCCCTCCGGCGAAAACTGCCATTCAACGGTTTCGACCTCGACGCCCGCCACCGAACCTTCGCCGATGAAGCTGAGCGAATTGAGGTTCCAGCGGCGCGTGCAGCCCTCCTTGTGGCTGGAGCTGGTGCGCAACTGGTAGGGCCATTCCGGCCACGGCGTGGACGCGCTGCGTTCCTCCGGCGGCTGGGGCATGATCTCGATTTGCGTCACGCTTGCCGCGCCCTGGCGAATCGCCGTGCCGACGCAGTCACTGCCCGTGTCGCCGCCGCCGATGACGAGGACGCGCTTGCCGCGCGCGTCGATAGGATTGGCCGCAATCTCGCCGCCGAGCGCGCGGTTCTGTCCGCCGAGGTATTCGAGGGCGAGATGAATGCCGCCAAGTTCGCGTCCGGGAATCTTGAGGTCCCGCGCGGCGGGTGTGCCGATGGCGACGACGACCGCGTCATTCGCGCGCGCGAGGTAGTCCGCCATCACATCCACGCCGATGGTCACGCCGGTGACGAAGCGGATTCCCTCCGCCTCCAGGATCTTGCGCCGCCGGTCGATGATGGATTTGTCGAGCTTGAAATACGGAATGCCGTAGCGCAGGAGTCCGCCGATTTCCATTTCCTTCTCGTACACCATCACGGCCCAGCCCCGCCGCCGAAGTGTGACCGCCGCCGAGAGGCCGGCCGGTCCAGCGCCGATGACGGCGACGCGCCTGCCGTTTTCCTGCGCGGGCGGACGCGGCACGACCCAGCCCTCGGCAAAGGCAGTTTCGATTATGAGTTTCTCCGTCTGGCGGATCATCACGGACTCTTCATCCAGCTGCCGGACGCATCCCGCCTCACAGAGCGCGGGGCATATGCGCGACGTGAACTCCGGAAAGTCGCTGTTCGCCGAAAGCAGCTCGTAGGCGCGGCGGAGGTCGCCGCGAGCCACGGCGCGGTTCTGATCCGGCACGAGGTTGCCGAGCGGACACCCCGCCCCGTGGCAGAAGGGGATGCCGCAGTTCTGGCAGCGCTCGGTCTGGTCGTGCGCCTCGTCCTTCGAGAGCATCCGCTCGACTTCGCGCCAGTCGCGCTTGCGCTCTTCCGCCGGACGGTATATGTCGTGTATTCGTTTCATCTCGAAACAATAATAGCACACCCCGTGCCAACGCCGAAACGCACAATTCTTTACACTATATGTAATCTATCCCCAACCCACCGGCAAAACAATTACAATCGATTGCTTAGGGCGTGCCTGTCTACCTGCTTGTCGCTGCTATCAAAGCCCGAAGGTGGCCTGCTCTCAACTATAAAGTCTGACTTTTTATTGAATATAGTCTGACGATATTATATTTATGGTCTGACCTTTTTATGAATATCGTCTGACCTTAATAATGAAAAGGTCTGACGATATGTATTGATTCCCCCAGTCTAAAGGTGCGCACCCCTGCCCGATCATCTAACTTACATCTTGCACACTGGATGCCGGAAGGCTGTTTTCGCTTCCGGTTTGACCCGTTCCCGCTCAGGAGGAGGATTCAGAACATAGCGACGCACTACTTAACGGGCATTACTGGAAAGCCCGCACCCCGACCACATTTTGTCCTCCTTGTTTTCGGTGTTTGGTTTATTTCTCCACTGTTACCGTGTAGAAAGCGCTCTTGCCTCCTGTGACGGACGGTGTGGGCTTGAAAGGTGTGCCATCGCCCCACTTGTACTGCTCTGTCGGCGCAAGTTCCTGAATCGTCCGTCCCTCGACAAAAGTGTACTTCAGTCCGGGGCGCGTGTTCGCCGTCTCTATGGATGGATTGGACGGTGTAAGGTCGATGTCCACCTCTTGTTTTGTCGTGTCTAAAACTTCCCTTATGATAGACTCCTTAACCGCTGCCTTCGTCATATCTATGATGCCGTTAGAGTCCGCCGCCGGAATGTCGAGGTATTCGGTTATGTTGTTGCCGCCATTGCCAATCACTGTAACCTTTATCTCCGCGCCGCCCGCATTTACTGTAGCGACCGCCGGCGAAACCTCTACCGTCACCTTTTCCGCATCAACGCTACCTGGAATCGAAACGACCACATCTGTTTTGCCCTCGCTCGGCTTGATGGTGAAATCTCCGCTTGCGGTCTTCTCTACTATAGCATTTGCATCGCCTGAAATACTTGGTGTTGTCTCATCTGCCTTACCATATCGCACTACTGTCATCCACTGCCACATGTCGTCCTCAACATCATAGGTCGTATTCCCTGCCGGCAAGCGAACGACACATCCACTCGCAAGACCAAGAAACACCGAACTGCCGACACTAGGTGCGTCGCCCTTGAATGTCACGCTCGTCAAGCTACTGCAACTGTTAAACGCATAATTCCCGATGCTAGTCACGCTGTCGGGTATCGTCAGGCTCGTCAAGCCGCTGCAATTGGAAAACGCACTAGCCCCTATGCTCGTGACGCCGTCAGGTATCGTCACACTCGTCAACCCGCCGCAGCCGTAGAACGCAGAATCGCCGATGCTTGTCACGCCGTCGGGGATCGTCACGCTCGTCAAGCCGCTGCAGCCGCAGAACGCAGAATCCCCGATGCTTGTCACGCCGTCGGGTATCGTCACGCTAGTCAAGCCGCTACAAAAGTTAAACGCATAATCCCCGATGCTCGTCACACTGTCAGGTATCGTTACGCTCGTCAACCCTTTGCAACCGTTAAACGCTGAAGACCCGATGCTCGTCACGCTGTCGGGTATCGTCACGCTAGTCAAGCCGCTACAAAAGTTAAACGCATAATCCCCGATGCTCGTCACACTGTCAGGTATCGTTACGCTCGTCAACCCTTTGCAACCGTTAAACGCAGAAGACCCAATGCTCGTCACACTGTTCGGAATCGTCACGTTAGTCAAGCCTTTACAAGCGGAAAACGCCATCTCCCCAATGCTCGTCACGCTGTCTGGGATCGTTACGTTCGTCAAACCTTTGCAATTGTTAAACGCATAATCCCCAATGCTGGTCACGCCGTCGGGTATCGTCACGCTAATCAAGCTGTTGCAACCGGAAAACGTGAAATCCGCGATGCTCTTCACGCTACTAGATATCGTAACGTTCGTCAAGCCGCTGCAAGAGACAAACGCATAATTCCCAATGCTCGTCACACTGTCGGGTATCGTCACGCTAGTCAAGTATCTGCAAGCGTCAAACGCATGAGATCCGATGCTCATCACGCTACTAGATATCGTAACGTTCGTCAAGCTGCCGCAAAAGGGAAACGCCCAATCCCCGACGCTCGTCACGCTATCCGGTATCGTTACACTCGTAAGCGCCCCACAATTATAAAACGCATATTCCCCGATGCTAGTCACAGGACATCCACCAAGCGTTTCAGGAATGGTTACGGACCCTTTAGGTGACGGCGAGATGGCACGCTCCTCAATCTCACCATAAACGCCAATCTCCGCCTTGTCGCCATTGATGCTATACGTCCACGTGTAGCCATCGACTGTTTCCGTGAGCGCATAAACGGCATGAGCGAACAGCAGCATGGCCCAAAAGGAAGCTGCCTTAATTGCTGAATGCATGGATTTATTCATTGTGTCTACTTGTGTTAGGTTTGAATGAAAATGCGACCAGTCGCATGAGAAAGCACTCCCGCGACAAGACCTTTCGGGCCGAGCCGAACGAGTGTTGAAAATATGTTTTCGAGGAAGCTTTTTAAATAGCCATATGGCGCGTCTGGAATAGCATAGAATCGACGTGGGGCAATTAGACTGCCCCCCCCCATCAAATCAAAGCCGTTCGCCACGCACGAATTCTCGCGCGTCCAATCCTTGCAATTCTGGCGGGTAAGTTGTGTCATATGGCGCATATTATACCAAATTTTCAGCAGGTGTTTAGCGTTATGACGAGGTCGCTTAGAATGTTTTGTGCTGATACTCCTGAAGGCTGTAGACGGAACATTCGTCGTGGGGCTGGGAGAGGCCGGCGACTGCGGCGGCGAAACCGGCGAGCGTCGTTGTTACGGGAATTCCGGCGGCAACGGCGGCCGAGCGCATCTTCACCGAATCGCCGGACGCCTCGCCGTCAGACTCAGAGGTGTTCACGACCCAATCGATCTCGCCCTTGCGCATGAGGTCGATTGCGTTGGGGCGTCCGCGGGAGATGCGAAACGCCGCGCGCGATTCAATGCCGTGGTTCCAGAGGTAGGACGATGTGCCGAGCGTCGCATAGATGCCGAAGCCGAGCGACTTCAGCTTGGCGGCGAGTTCGGCGACCTCGGGCTTGTCCTCGTTGCGCACCGAAAGGAACACGTTGCCACTTTTCGGCAGAGGACTTCCGCAGGCGATCTGGCTCTTGTAGTATGCACCAAAGCGGTCATAGTCTATCGCCATCACCTCGCCAGTCGATTTCATCTCAGGCGAAAGCGTGATCTTCGCGCCAGGGAATTTGACGTACGGGAAGACGGCTTCCTTGACGCAGTAGTGCGAGTTGGAGTTTTGAGTTGGAGAATGGAATTTATCATCCTCTCTCGAACTCGAACTCTTAACTCCAACTTCTCCTGAAAGCTTATCGCCCACCATTGCGAGGGCGCCGAGGTCGGCGAGCGGAATGCCCGTCGCCTTCGAGACGAACGGCACGGTGCGAGAGGCGCGGGGATTGACCTCGATCATCCAGACGTCGCCGTCCTTCACCGCAAGCTGAAGGTTCACGAGCCCGACGACATGCAGACGCTTTGCGAAGATTTCTGTGTAGTGCCGCACTTCCGCAATCGTCTTAGCCGAAAGGCTGACCGGAGGCGTGATAGCGGCGGCATCCCCCGAATGGCAGCCCGCCGCTTCGATGTGCTCAAGAATCGCGCCGATCATCGTCGTTTCGCCGTCCGAGACGGCATCGACATCAAGCTCAATCGCGTGCTCAAGGAACTTGTCTATGAGAATCGGACGCCCCTCGGACGCGGCCACCGCCTCGGCGACATACGAATCAAGCTCGGCCTCTTTGTAGACAATCGCCATGCCGCGTCCGCCAAGCACGAAGCTCGGCCGCACGAGAACGGGATAGCCAATCTCCGCCGCGATGCGCCGTGCATCCTCGACCGAATGGGCGATGCCGCTCGCGGGTTCACGCATGCCGACCTCGGCGACGAGCGCACGGAAGAAGTCGCGGTCTTCGGCGAGCGCGATATCCTTGGGCGAAGTGCCGACGATTCGCGCACCCGCCGCTTCAAGACGCTCGGCGAGATTAAGCGGCGTCTGCCCGCCGTACTGCACGATGACGCCGTCGCACTTCTCGCGGTCGTAGATCTCCATCACGTCCTCGAAGGTGAGCGGCTCGAAGTAGAGCTTGTCCGACGTGTCGTAGTCGGTCGAGACGGTCTCAGGGTTGGAGTTGACCATCACCACCTCGTAGCCGCGCCTCCGCAAAGCGAACGCCGCGTGGCAGCAGCACCAGTCGAATTCTATTCCCTGCCCGATTCGATTCGGTCCGCCGCCCAAGACCATGATCTTCTTGCGAGGAGAAGAGTTGGAGTTTTTAGTTGGAGTTGGAGGATTTAGTTGGAGTTTTGAGTTGGAGTTGGAGAGCGGAATTGTTGAAAGTTCCTTTCTCGAACTCGAACTTTTAACTCCAACTTCCCCAAGCCCAGTCAATCCAGTAGAAAATCCATAGTAGCTATAGTAATACGGCGTGACGGCTTCGAACTCGCCGGCGCAGGTATCGACCTCGCCAAATTCTGGGCGTATGCCGAGGGCAAGACGCTGCGATCTTATCTCGTCTTCGGTGAGACCTGTCGCTTCGGCAATCTGCCGGTCGCTGAAGCCAAACACCTTGGCCTGGCGCAGCAAGTCGCTGTCCAAATCGTTGGCTACAAGATACTTCCTGAATTCTTCTATCTCATCCAGCTCGCGCTTGAACCACGGATCGTATCCGCTATCATCGTGGTATTTAAGCGGCGCTTCCAACGAGCGCATGGCCTTAAGGTAAGCCTGCTTGAACGTGCGCCCGATTGCCATCACTTCGCCGACGGACTTCATCTGCGTGCCGAGAGCCCTGTCCGCGCCAGGGAACTTCTCGAAGGCGAAGCGCGGAATCTTAACGACTACATAATCGAGGCTCGGCTCGAAGCAGGCGAGCGTCTTGCCGGTGATATCATTCGTAATCTCGTCCAACGTAAACCCGACGGCGAGAAGCGCGGCGATCTTCGCAATCGGAAAACCCGTCGCCTTGGATGCTAGCGCGGACGAACGCGAGACGCGCGGATTCATCTCGATGATGATGCGTCGCCCGTTCTGCGGGTTGACCGCCCACTGCACGTTCGAACCGCCTGTCTCGATGCCGATCTTCTCCAGCACCTTGATGGAGTCGTCGCGCATCGCCTGGTATTCGCGGTCGGTGAGCGTAAGGATCGGCGCGACGGTTATGGAGTCGCCGGTATGGACGCCCATTGGATCCATGTTCTCGATGGAGCAGACGATCACGGCGTTGCCCGCCTTGTCGCGCATCACCTCCATCTCGTATTCCTTCCAGCCGATGAGCGACTCCTCGACCAGCACCTCGTGGTTGAGCGAGGCCTCGAGTCCGCTCTCCACGATCCGCGCAAACTCCGCCGCATCGTGCGCGATGCCGCCGCCAGTGCCTCCTAGCGTGAACCCAGGCCGAACTATGAGCGGCCACGATCCGATCGTCGCCTGGATCGCCTCCGCCTCGGCGAGCGAATGGGCGCTGCCGGAACGCGGCATATCGAGCCCGATTTCACGCATCGCCTCCTTGAAGAGATTGCGCTCCTCGGCGCGTTCGATTGCCGCCGCATTCGCGCCGATCAGCTCAACGCGGTAGCGCTTCAAGACGCCACTCTTCTCAAGCTCCATCGCAAGGTTGAGCGCAGTCTGTCCGCCGAGCGTCGGGAGGAGCGCGTCGGGACGCTCGCGGCGGATCACCTCGTGCAGATAGTCGGCGGTAAGAGGCTCGATGTATGTGCGGTCGGCGAGGTCGGGATCTGTCATCACAGTCGCCGGGTTGGAGTTGACAAGCACCACCTCGTAGCCGAGCGACTTAAGCGCCTTTACCGCCTGCACACCCGAATAGTCGAACTCGCATCCCTGCCCGATGACGATCGGCCCCGAGCCGATTATCAGAATCTTCCTCAAATCCGTGCGCTTCATTTCGTGACAAGCTCCTTGAAACCGTTGAAGAGATACGCGCTGTCGTGCGGGCCGGGGCACGATTCGGGATGGTACTGCACCGAAAACGCCGGTAGCGTCTTGTGGCGGACACCCTCTATCGTGCCGTCGTTCAGATTGACGTGCGACACCTCCAGGCAATCGGGCAGCGTCGCGGGATCGACCGCGAAGTTGTGGTTCTGGCTCGTTATCTCGACCTTGCCTGTCGCGAGGTTCTTCACGGGATGGTTGCAGCCGTGATGCCCGAACTTGAGGCGCATCGTCTTAGCGCCGCATGCGAGCGACAGCAACTGGTGTCCGAGACAGATGCCCATGAGCGGCACCTTGCCGAGCAGCTTGCGGATGTTCTCGATTGCGTATGTGACTGCAGCGGGATCGGCCGGCCCGTTCGAGAGGAATACGCCGTCCGGCTTCATTGCGAGCACGTCTTCCGCACTCGTCTTCGCCGGCACCACAATGACCGTCGCGAATTCCGCCAGCGAACGGAGTATGTTGGTCTTAACGCCGAAGTCGTAGCAGACGATACGCGTGAGAGGGTTTGCGTTCGAAAACACGTAAGGCTTCTCGCACGTCACCTTTGCGGCGTAGTCCTGTCCGTCAAGCCCTTCCCATTCGCGGGCTTTCATTATAGCCTCTTCCTCGCGCAGAGACGCGTATCCCCCAGCCGAAGGCTGTCCGCGAAGCGGATGCCCTAGCAGGGGTGAGACGCAGAGGAAGGCTTTTTGGTTGCCGTGTTTGCGTATGTGCAAGGTCAGCGCCCTTACATCCACCGCCCTTATCCCCGGCACGCCGTTCGCGGCGAGATACTCGTCAAGGGACATCTCGCTCCGCCAGTTGCTCGGGGGCGTGAGGTCGTTAACGACAAGCCCCGAAAGGAAGAGTTCGCGCGATTCGACGTCTTCGCGGTTTGCGCCGTAGTTGCCGATCTCGGCGGCGGTAAGCGCCACGAACTGTCCGGCATAGCTCGGATCGGTGACGATCTCCTGATAGCCGCACATGCCGGTGTTGAATACAACCTCGCCAAGCGCGTCGCGCTGCGCCCCGAACGCCACGCCCCGGAACACCGTTCCGTCCGCCAGCGCAAGAAACGCATTCCTCTCGCGTTCCGCCTTCCACTTTTCTATATAGTCCATTGCCCTATTATGTAGCACACCTCGTGCCAACGCCCCACCCGCCGATTCTTTACATTTATTGTCGCCCCGCAACAAAATAGAGGGTAGGATGTTACAAAGAATTGCACAAAGTTGTGCAATTCGCGGCTTGATGGTATTGCGGAGGAGTGAAGTTCTTCTGCTTCAGCTACTCCACCTACGCACGGCAGAGCCATTCGTGCGCGCCGACAATTTCTATCGGTGTGCCGTTTTGCGTTGTGGCGTCCTCCCGCTCGTCATAGGTTACAAGCATCAAATCTTTGCAGCCTGTGGCGGCAGCGGCATTCTGCGCTCCGCGCAATTCGCGGTTTCGTACCTTCTTGGAGGAAATATCGTATGAAACCTGTACGATCTTCTCGACGCTCCGACCATTGCAGACAAGGAAATCCGCCTCCGATGTCTTGTCCTCGTAATAGTAGATGTCGTATCCCTTCGGAAGATAGCGACGGCGCAGCTCTAGATATACGAGTGTCTCAAGCCTCCAGCCAAGGTTCTCTCCGGCGAAAGCATTCGGTCGCATATCCATCAAGGCGACATCAATAGGATAGAGCTTCGCATTGACCAATCGCTCTGACGATTTTGTTGAATACTTCTTTACCTCGCAAAGCAGATGTGCCTGTTCTAGATAAGACATGTAGCTACGCGTTGTATGGTCGCTCGCTATGTTGAAGATGCGCGAAAAATCCGACACGGTTGCCTTTGCCGGGGCGATGTTCAGAATATGGTTCGCAAGCTCATGCAAGGCCCTTGGATTCCGAATCTTGTATCGTGCGCTGATGTCGCGCCTTATGATCGAATCCACAAGCGAAGAGATATAACTCGTCCGGTCCTGTTCATTCAGCAGTTCAGGAAAACCACCGACACGCAAATATTTGTCAAAGGCGGACATACGTTTTGCGGTCTCCTTTGTAGATGACGGAAGCCGCGTTTCAACGTCACTGCAAGCGCAATATTCAAGGAACGAAAAAGGCAAAAGCCTAGTCTCCATGTATCGTCCCGTGAGATGTGTCGAAAGCTCGCCCGACAACAGTTTGGCGTTCGACCCTGTTATGACAAGTCGCATCTTCTGGCGCAGCAGGCGATTCGCAAAAAGGAACCACTCAGGTATGTTCTGCATCTCGTCTATGAAAAGCACCTCAAATTCACCATAGATCTTGTAAAGCGCAAGAAGCAGAGAGTTCAACTCGTCACCAGTCAGCTTGATCAGACGTTCATCGTCGAAATTCACGTATGCAAACCGCAAGCCAGACTTCTTCAGCGCATTCATACACAATGTGGACTTGCCACACCGCCTCACACCAATGACGACCTGTGCAAGGTTGCTTGACAGATTCAGATGAGATTCCTCTGGACGTGTGCAATAGTCAGCAGGATTGAAAGCGTCAACCTCCAACTGCTTCTGATCAATCAATATCTCTTCCAATGCGTGAAGTTTCATACCGACATTATACCAAACGCCCGCTTAAACTGCAATAGAGGAAGTCTTTTGCCTTAGCGAACTGCAATAGCGGAAGCTTTTTACCTCCTCAAACTGCAATAGAGGGAGCCTTAATTTGTAAAGCCACTGTCGCAGTTTCGTAGCGAAATAACAATAAGTGTAAAAGATTGCATGATTTCGGTGTTGGCACGGGGTGTGCTTTATATATTGCGTTGCCGCGGTGGGCGCGGCGCAAGAAAGGAAAGATGAAACTGATTATCGCATACATTCAGCCGGAGCGGTTGAATGCTGTAAAGCAGGCGTTGTACGAGCGCGAGATATACAAGATATCCGTGACGAATGCGCTCGGTTGCGGACGGCAGGGCGGCTACGTCCACATGTATCGCGGCGCGGTGGAGGAAGTTACGCTACTTAAGAAGATGCGCCTTGCGATCGCCGTCAACGACGACTACGTCGAAAAGACGATTGAGGGCATCATCGAGGGTGCGCGCACAGGCGACATCGGCGATGGCAAGATATTCGTCCTTCCGATGGACGAGTGCGTCAGGATCAGAACCGGCGAACGCGGCCCGGAAGCGATTGGGTAAGTTATGAGTTATGAGTTGTGAGTTAAGAGTTGTGAGTTAAGAGTTAGGAGTTAGCATGGAACCGATAACAGCACCTGAAGTGCAGACCAACCTGAACGTCGTGTGGACGCTCATCGCCGCCATTCTCGTATTCTTGATGCAGGCGGGCTTCGCGCTCGTCGAGACCGGCTTCACACGCGCCAAGAACGCCGCGAACATCATGATGAAGAACCTCATGGACTTTGCGGCGGGCTCGCTCGCGTTCTACATCCTCGGCGCGGCGCTCATGTTCGGCGCGAGCAAGCTCGGCGGCTGGCTCGGCTGGGGCGCGCTCGGCATGCCCTCCCTCGCGACCGGCGAAGGCGTCTGGGACTGGACCTTCCTCTTCTTCCAGACGATGTTCTGCGCAACCGCCGCGACCATCGTCTCCGGCGCGGTCGCCGAGCGCATCGAGTTCAAGAGCTACCTCATCTATTCCGTGCTCGTCTCGTGCCTCGTCTATCCTGTGAGCGGACACTGGATGTGGGGCTCGCTTGCTGGCGATGCATCGCGCGGTTGGCTCGAAGCGCTCGGCTTCCACGACTTCGCGGGCTCGGCGGTCGTCCACTCGGTCGGCGGCTGGATAGCCCTCGCCGGCGCAATCGCACTCGGTCCGCGCATCGGCAAGTACCGCCACGACGGCACGGCGAACCCGATCCCCGGCCACTCCCTCGTCCTCGGCACGCTAGGCGTGTTCCTGCTCTGGGTCGGCTGGTTCGGCTTCAACCCCGGCAGCTACACGGCAGGCGTCGGCTCCATCGGACGCGTCGCCATGACCACCAACCTCGCCGCCTGCGCCGGAACGATCTCCGCGCTCGTAACCGGCTGGGCAGTCATGGGCAAGCCCGACCTCACTATGGCGCTCAACGGTTCGCTCGCCGGACTCGTCGCCATCACCGCACCCTGCGACCTCGTGACCGCCAACGCCGCAATCGTCATCGGACTCGTCGCGGGCGTGCTCGTCGTCCTCTCCGTGCTTGCGCTCGACAAGGTGCATATCGACGATCCGGTGGGCGCCGTATCGGTCCACTGCGTCAACGGCGTCTGGGGAACGCTCGCCGTCGGACTCTTCGCCGCGCCGACAGCCGCGAACTACGGCAACGGCATGGTCGGTCTCTTCTACGGTGGCGGCTTCAGGTTCCTCGCCATCCAGTCGCTAGGCGCACTCGCCACGGCGGCTTGGGCATTCGGCACTGGCAGCGCGATCTTCTTCGTCCTCAAGCGCCTCGGCATCCTGCGCGTCTCGCCCAAGACCGAGCTCAAGGGACTCGACCTCACCGAACACGGCCAGGACGCCTACGCCTCCTTCCAGTTCTTCTCGAATATGTGATCGATTCGAGCTGCACACCATTCGCCTGCGGCGCCGGTTTTCGTATTTGCACCGTCGCCGCAGGCTTATAATATGATGATGACGCTAGAAGGGCGGTGCAATTCTTTGTAAAGCCGTTGCGGCCTTGCAGCACGGTCGTTACAGATATTGTAAAAGATTCGTGCTTTTCGGTGTTGGCACGGGGTGTGCTAATATAAGGGCAACGGGTGCGGTGGTCGCGTCCGGCGAAAGGAAAGCACAAATGACAGAAGAGACAAAGGCGGCGACGAACTTCGGCGCCGACGTGTTTGGCGAAGAGGCGATAAAGACTTATCTCAGCAAGGATACCGCGAAGAAGCTTCAGGCGACGATACAGGAAGGCAAACCCCTCGACCCCTCGATCGCAGGCGAAGTCGCCCACGGCATCCGCCACTGGGCGATGGACCGCGGCGCCACGCACTACACCCACTGGTTCCTGCCGATGACCGGCTCGACCGCCGAGAAGCACGACTCCTTCCTTGAGCTGAAGGACGGCGAGCCGATCATGCAGTTCAGCGGCAAGAACCTCATCGTCGGCGAGCCCGACGCCTCAAGCTTCCCTTCGGGCGGCATCCGCTCCACCTTCGAGGCGCGCGGCTATACGGCGTGGGATCCGACCAGCCCCGCGTTCATCAAGCGTCACTCGAACGGCGCCACCTTGTGCATCCCGACCGCGTTCTGCGCCTACACGGGCGAGGCGCTCGACAAGAAGACGCCGCTCCTCCGCTCGATGCAGGCGCTCGACAAGTCCGTGAAGCGCCTCATGAAGCTCTTCGCGCGTCCGCCGGCCCACGTGGGCTGCACGCTCGGCGCGGAGCAGGAATACTTCCTTATAGATAAGGAATACTGGAAGAAGCGTCCCGACCTCGTGCTCACTGGCCGCACGCTCTTCGGCGCGCCGTCCGCGAAGGGACAGCAGCTTGAAGACCACTACTTCGGGACGATCCCCGACCGCGTACTCTCGTTCATGAACGAAGTCGAGCGCGAACTCTGGAAGCTCGGCATTCCGGCGAAGACGCGCCACAACGAGGTTGCGCCCGCGCAGTTCGAGCTTGCGCCGCAGTTCGAGGAGCTGAACCTTGCGAGCGACCACAACATGCTCGTGATGGACACCCTGCGCAACGTCGCGGAGAAGCATGGCCTCAAGTGCCTCCTGCACGAAAAGCCCTACGCCGGAGTGAACGGCTCGGGCAAGCACAACAACTGGGCCGTCAACTACGGCGGCAAGAACCTGCTGGACCCCGGCAGCGACCCGCATGAGAACGCCGTATTCCTTACGATGCTCTGCGCCGTCATCGAGGCCGTCGACCGCCACGCCGACCTGTTGCGAGCCTCGGTCGCGGGCGCCGGCAACGACCACCGCCTCGGCGCGAACGAAGCGCCGCCCGCCGTCATCTCCATCTACGTCGGCGACCAGCTCGCGGAGGTGCTGGAGCGCATCGAGAATCCGAACAGCGAGATGCACGAGGCGAAGGGCATGCTGAAGGTCGGCGTCGATACTCTCCCGGCGATTCCGAAGGACGCGACGGACCGCAACCGCACCTCGCCGTTCGCGTTCACCGGCAACAAGTTCGAGTTCCGCGCGCCGGGGTCGAGCGTCTGCTGTTCGGGTCCGATGACGGTCCTCAACACCATCGTCGCCGAGGCCGTCGAGCGCATCGCGGACGAACTGGAGGCGAGCGGCACGACCGGCAAGGCCAAGCCTGGCGAGCATACCGCCGCGTTCCACAATGCGCTGCAGTCGATATTGCAGGCGACGCTCAAGGCGCACAAGCGCGTCGTATTCAACGGCAACGGCTACGAGGCCGACTGGCCGAAGGAGGCCGCGCGCCGCGGACTCCCCAACGCGCCCGATACGCCCAGCGCACTCGCCGCGCTCGCGAAGCCCGAGAACGTCGCGCTCTTCGAGAAGTACGGCGTCATGACTCGCCGCGAACTCGAAAGCCGCCACGAGATCTTCCTTGAGGAATACGCGAAGAAGGTGCGCATCGAAGGCGCATGCGCCCGCGACATCGCAAGCGAAATGGTGCTGCCCGCGGTCAAGGCCGAATACCTCGAAACCGCGCAGGCGTTCGCGACCGCCGAGAAGGTCGGAGTATCTTCCGGCACTGCCGCGCTCAAGGAAAGCCTCGTCGAGCTCGGCAGCGGACTCGACGCGCTCAAGGGCGGACTCAAAAAGCTCGACGAAGCCATCGACGCGAGCGACGAAGCCGCGACGCTTGCCGCGATGCAGGGCCTGCGCACGACGGTCGATTCGCTGGAGCGCAAGGTCGCCGACTCGCGCTGGCCGCTCCCGAAATACCGCGACATGCTGTTCCTCTACTGATAACCGGCTGAAGAACTGACGCATAGATGCACGGTGGCGCTTGTTGTCCCGGGAAGGGATGGCGGGCGCCACCGCGTTACGCATGGTGCTTTGCATGGCGTCGCGGAGGGGGAAATGGTATAATTACGGTAAAATTTATGAAGATGAGTTGTAACTTTTTTGATGCTTTGGTGTAAACATGTTAGAATGAAAGGGAGTGTCAGTCATGTCAAGCACGATCAATCTATGTAACGTCAACATTTTAATCGACGAGTTCCAGCGGATTTCGTCCGGCAAGCACAATGCCGGAGAAGTCAGGCCAGTGCTTCAAGTCCTTCGGCTACACCACCGACGAGCACATGGCAATGACCTTCACCCTCGCCAAGAACGAAGAGACCGGCGCAATCTCCATCACCTACACGCCGCCGGAGCGCTATCCGGTGAAGTTCTCCTGGACCACCACCATCGGCATCGACGGAAAGGCCACCTCCACACCCATAGTCATCCAGCAGTGACATAACGCGGCAAAAGGTTTTGTAGTGCGCTAGTGCAAGACAGAATTACGTTTGTTAGGAAGAATCGAGCAAAATGAAGAACGCGGCAATTCTTGTTGCAACACTGTGTATGTTTTGGAATGCGGGTGCAGACACCATAATTGGTGTTCCGCACCGAGTCAAAGGCCCTGCTGGCAAAGTCGGGTTGGACGGCAATGTTGAGCCGTCCGGCAAGGCTGATGCTGTAAAAAAGGCCAGGGCAAAGAAGGTCTCGGTCGAAAAGTTGGAGATACCAGATGGTTCTAAACATCTTGGTTTCCCCTTAGACAATAAAAACAGGATCGATTCACTTTGTGGATATGAGCTTGGCCTAGTTGTCAAGGTGCCAGTCCGTCCGACATTGGATGATGATGGCAACATATTGATTACGCAAAGGCTCAAGAAGCCATTTCGCAAATGCACGCAGGCTACACTAAGCTATTCGCGCATCAACCACGCACTATATGGCATAAAGCTCTTTTCCGATGGCGACAGGAAGATGACCGATGACGAAGCATGGCAGGAGCTTGAAAACATACTTGACGCTATCAAGGCCAAATTTGGCGACAAGGTTGGCTTGATTAATAAGTCGAAATATTTCATGAAGATAGAAGCATCCATGGGGCTTTACTCCGCACAGCATTTTTCACTTTCCGCTCGCAAAGTTGACCTTGTGAAGAAGGCGTCGATGAAGGGGACGGCACCGGAAAAAGGTTGGGTGTTCACGGTTTCATTTGTAGATAGTGCAATGCATTCATACAATCCAGAATCTAAACCCGCCGTCGCTAATCCGCCAGAAGGCACAGACGCACTTTGAGCGGCGGCCTTGCGAAGTTGAGCCTGTAGCCCGAAGCTTCATTCTTATATGGCGTGATATCGGTCCAGCAGCGGTTGGCATAGCAGAGTAAATACCACTTGATTTGCGGCAAGGCGAAGAGGAATGATTAGCAAGTCAAAATGCTAAAAGCCATGTAAAAACAACAAGTGGAGTTGCTAAAATGGTCCGCAAGTTGACATCTGAAGATGTTGAGTAGCTTTTTTGAATTCGACGGCAAAGGGAAGGGATTTGACCCCCCTCTGGATGTTTGGATTCCTATATTGAAGAGTCCATCCGCGGCAGTTTTGCCGTGGTAATCGGAGAAGGGGTGTCTTAATGCGGCAAGTCGTCTCTTCCCTTCGCTTAGCCGTGGGCGTGGAACTTCAGCCAGCGGGTGACGGGTTCGCCGCCGATGGTGACGGTAAGCAGCACGTCCTGCCCCCACCAGTCGCCGTCGGGACAGCGCGAAGTGTTCGTTTCGTTGGAGAACGATATCGCCGTCGGTATCGACACGATGGACTGAAGCTTGTCGAGCACTGCGAAAGGTTCGCCGTCCCTGTAGAGTTCGATCTTGATCGTGTCGCCTTCGCCCATCTGCAGGTCCTCGCCCGTCGCGATGATGGGTCCGCCGAAGTCGATCT
>CAMZEN010000040.1 GCA_947305775.1 uncultured Verrucomicrobiota bacterium | reverse complement strand
TCTTCTCCCTGCGCTGACGCGCAAAAAAGAAATTTAAAAATTATGGTTGCTAGGGTAGGGGTCGAGAAACCCCCTAGAGGGAGAGCGTGCAGGGTAGGGGGTAGCACCGTGCTACCCCCTAGTGTGGCGGGCGCGCGTCCCCAGCTAGCTAATCTCCGGTGCCTGTCCCCGCATCGTTACATCGTCGATGCGTGAAATGCGGGGACAGTCCCCGCATTTGCGCTCTCACGCCATCCATGCATTTCCCATGCGGGGACAGTCCCCGCACTGGCATCCTCACCGGCAGAACTAGTAGCATCCTGACCTTTGAGGGCGGGGACTGTCCCCGCATGATGCTGTAGACCTCGTTTTGAGCCATTTACAAACTCTTGCAAAAACCGCATTCCTGAAATCCGGAAGGGAGATGCGCATGAAACCCCTGTGCCATAAGGGCGAAATGCGCTTTTTGACTCCCAAAACCCGAAATCGAATGTTACGAAATCGTAACATTCGCGTAACATTCACGTAACATTGGAAACGAAATTATTTGCGATAATGGTTGCGTGGCGCGGGGACTGTCCCCGCACCGTCAAACGAAAGGAGCAACCGGTATGGCAAGGACAAGAAGGATCAAGTTCACGGACCGCGACGCGTTCCACCACGTCACCTCCCGCATAGCGGGGCGTCGCATGCTGCTCGCGGACCCCGAGGTGAAGCGCGAGATGCTGGACGCCCTGGAGCGCACCGCGGAGTTCAGCGGGGTCAAAATCGGCGCGTTCGCGATAATGGACAACCATTTCCACATGGTTCTCCAGGTTCCCGCCCCTGCGGGGACAGTCCCCGAAGCCGAGGTCCTGAGGCGCTACGCCGCGCTCATGGGCGCCAAGGCCTCTCTTCGCCTTGAATCGCACCTCAGGAACCTTCGCGCCAAGGGCGACAGCCTGGCCGCCGAGGGCGAGATCGCCCGCCTGCGGGCTAGGATGAACGACCTGAGCCAGTTCGTGAAGACGTTCAAGGAGGAGTTCGGCCGCCGCTTCCGCAGGCTCCGCCCCTACACAGGCACGATATGGGAAGGTCGCTTCAGGAGCACGCTCGTCGGCGAGGCCGAGTACCTCCGCCGCTGCGCGGCCTACGTGGAGCTCAACCCCGTGCGTGCGGGCCTCACCGGAAGCGCGGAGGGCTACGCCTGGAACACGGTCGGCGCGGCGAGGCGGGGGAGCGCCTTCGCGAAGCGCTGCCGCGAGTGGCTTCTCTCCGTCATAGGCCATTCATGCGGGGACAGTCCCCTCGATGAGAGGGCCCTTACCAGGCGTATAGCGCAGATCTCGGGCGGGAAGCTGTTCGGGAGCGCGGCGTTCGTGTCGGAGATGCTGGGCTTCTTCTCGGAGAAGGTGCGCTCCCGCAGCGCGAGGGCGAGGAAGGTAAAGGGGCTCGGCTACGCGTCGCACGGCTGGGTGCTCGCGGCGAGGCTGGAGACGGCGGCGTGATGGCGAGGGCTGGCATATGCGAGGCTTCGCGGCTGATCGTGAAATGCGGGGACTGTCCCCGCAGGGGAATGGTTAGCCTTGGCCACGGCAACCATTGCACCGCGCTACCGCGGTTATGGACAATGCGAGATGGATATGCTAAAACCCTAAAAGAGTTTCTAACAAACTAAACAACTCAATGGAGATAAAAATGAAGAAAACACTAGTCGTATCAGCAATTGGAGCCATGTCGCTGCTTCTAAGCGGTTGCCTTAGCGCGCCTTTCGAGCCGCCGGTGGGCCTTGTGTCCGTGATCAAGGCGCCGTTGTCTACAGAGGGCAACTGGGAGATGGGCAGCAAGAGCGGAGAAAGCTCGTCTATTTCCATACTCGGACTTGTTGCCGTTGGCGATTGCTCGATATCGACGGCTGCGGATGCTGGCGGTGTCAGCAAGGTCAACCATGTTGACTACGAGTACAGGAACGTTCTCGGCATTTACCAGAAGGCCACTGTAATCGTCTACGGGGAGTAAGGTGCCATGAATCGGTTGTTTCTACCGATAGCGCTTGCACTGCTGGCTTGCGGGTGCGTGAGCGTGAAGAACGACACCCTTGTTCCACCGTCAGGACTTTGTTCGGACATCTCCGCACCTCTCACTGAGTTCAAGGCTCCCTTGAATCTCGAGGGACTCAAGAAAGGCACTGCAACCGAAAACGTGTTCATACGCGAATGGGTGTTTACGGGGATTTCAGTGTCCCTGTGGAACACAACCCTGAAAGAAGCCATGCTCGCGGCAGGAATCACGAAGTTGCATTACGCTGAATATCATCAGCGCTCGATCCTGGGCTTTTACACAGAGTTCACGGTGACTGCATACGGAGAATAGCGGGCGCAGGATTTGAACGCGATGCTTGATCTGTTGATGTCATTCGCCAAGGTCCTTGCCGCGATGTCACCGTGGCTGGTCGTCGGCTTCTTCGCCGCTGGCGTAATAGCCGTGTGGATTCCAAGGTCGTGGGTGAACCGCGTAATGGGCGGAAGCTCCGGCTTCTCCGGAATCCTGCGCGCAGTGCTGGTTGGCGTGCCGCTGCCGATCTGTTCGTGCGGCGTTCTGCCGATAGCGACCGGCCTTCGCCGCAACGGTGCCGGGAAGGGCGCAACTGCCGCATTCCTGATATCAACACCTCAGACGGGAATCGACTCCATCCTTGCGACATATGCGTTGATGGGGCCAGTATTCGCAATTGCGCGCCCGCTTGCTGCCGCGCTCACGGGTCTCGTGGGCGGCGCGGTAGTATCGGCTGTCGGCGGCGACGACGCGTCCAGCGCAGTTGCAGATGACGCCCCGTCCGCTTCACGCGGCCTTAAGGCGATACTTTGGCAGGCGTACCGTCGGCTTCTCGGTTCGGTTGTAAAGCCGCTCTCGATAGGCCTTGCGGTGTCCGCGCTTGTGACAGTGCTCGTGCCGGACGGCTTCTTCGCCGAAGCGTTCGGCGGCAGGGACTGGCTCGCCATGCCTGTCATGGCGCTCGTAGGGTTCCCGATGTACGTCTGCTCGACGGCGTCCATACCGATTGCCGCGTCGCTGATCATGAAAGGCGTATCGCCTGGCGCGGCGTTCGTGTTTCTCATGGTCGGCCCTGCCATCAACGCGATGTCTGTGACGACCGCCGCGTCCCTTATCGGACGCAAGGCCGCCGCAGCGTATGTCGCGACGATCATCGCAGGCGCCATGCTGTGCGGATGTGTGGTCAACTTCATCATTGACGCCTCAAGCGCGGTTGGGGCGGCTTGCTGCGCTTCGCACGGTCTGACGGCGCTGCACTGGACTTGCGCCGCGTTCCTTGCGGTGATGATGGTCTACAACCTGATTCGTCCTGTCGGAATGTCTAAATGCGCAAAGCATCCGACGTCACGCCAGAAATAGCTTCAGTAGCAATATAAAAAGGCCGCTCCGCGTTGTGCGGAACGGCCTTTTGGCTTGCGCGCGGGGCGCGATCTTTAGCAGATGCCTTGGGCGACCATGGCGTCGGCGACCTTGACGAAGCCGGCGATGTTCGCGCCCATCACGTAGTTGCCCTTGTCGCCATACTTCGCTGCGGCTTCCCACGCATTGTCGTGGATGGACTTCATGATGCCCTTGAGCTTCGCATCGACCTCTTCGCGCGTCCAGCTGAGGCGCTCGGAGTTCTGCGACATCTCAAGGCCCGAGGTGGCGACGCCACCGGCGTTCGAAGCCTTACCGGGCGAGTACATGATCTTCGCCTTGACGAACGCGGCGATCGCGTCGGGGGTGGAGGGCATGTTCGCACCTTCGCCCACGAGCGTGCAGCCGTGCTTGAGGAGGTATTCGGCGTCCTTGCCGTCCAGCTCGTTCTGGCGGGCGCAGGGGAACGCCGCATCGATCTTGTCCGTAAGCTGCCAGCTGTTCTTGCCGGCGAAGAACTTGACGGCCTTCGTCTTCTTCGCGAAGTCGGCGAGCTCGCCGCGCTTGACGTTCTTGAGGACCATGATGTCCTTGAGCATCTTCTCGGTGATGCCGCTCTCGCAGAGGATCGCGCCGGAGCGGTCGCTGAGGGTGAGAACCTTCGCGCCGAGCTGCATCAGCTTCTCCGCCGCGTAGCTGGCGACGTTGCCCGAGCCGGAGATCACGCAGCGCTTGCCCTCGAAGGTCTCGCCGCGCATCGCGAGCATGTTCTCGGCGAAATAGACGTCGCCGTAGCCGGTCGCCTCGGGGCGGATAAGCGAGCCGCCGAAGCTGAGGCCCTTTCCGGTCAGAACGCCAGTCCACTCGTTGGCGAGGCGCTTGTACTGCCCGAACAGGTAGCCGATCTCGCGGCCGCCCACGTTCATGTCACCGGCGGGAACGTCGGTGTCGGGGCCGATGTGGCGGAAGAGCTCGGTCATGAAGCTCTGGCAGAAGCGCATCACCTCGGCGTCGCTGCAGCGCTTGCCGGGGGTATGGGGGCTCACCTTCGGGTTGAAGTCGCTGCCGCCCTTGCCGCCGCCCATGGGAAGCGTGGTGAGGGAGTTCTTGAAGACCTGCTCGAAGGCGAGGAACTTGAGGACGCCGAGATTGACGGTCGGATCGAAGCGGAGACCACCCTTGTAGGGACCGATCGCGCTGTTCATCTGGATGCGGTAGCCGCGGTTCACGCGGACGATGCCCTTGTCGTCAACCCACGGAACGCGGAACATCACCACGCGCTCAGGCTCGACCATGCGCTCGAGAATGGCGTTCTTCTCATACTGCGGATTCGCCTTGAGGACGGGATCGAGCGTGGTGAGAACTTCATCGACGGCCTGAATGAATTCAGGCTCGTTAGGATTCTTCGCCTTGACGTCGGCGAGAACTGCATCTACGTATTTGCTCATTTCTTTTTTCCTTTTGTTTTCGATTGCCCCGATTGCTACTGAAACATCGATGGCAACCGAACACAATAAATACAACTAGTATTATATAATATAGCAATAACCGTGCCAAGGGGGTGAGAGGGTATTTAATGCATGTTTAACGCCCAAATCATTTACGGCATGTGTAAAAGAGCGTAAAATCGCCTTACGTTTAGTGAAAAGCAGGGTTGCCCATGCCTGATGAAGACAATGTTGTCGCGCTTAGGCTGTGAGCTTGGCCAGCAGGTCTTCCCACTGGTCAAGGATAGCGTTGCGGGAATAGGTCTTTTCGCAGTGGCAACGCGCCTTTCCGCCCATCTCTTGGCGGAGGGACGCATTCGTAATAAGGCTGCGCAAGCCTTCGGCATATGCCGCGGTTGACGCGTTTGTCACAACGCCGGTCTCGCCGCTCCTTATGATGTCGGATATCCCCGGCAAGGTGATTTGGCCGACTGCGGCAAGCGAGAACTTGGCGGCCTCCAGAATTGCGAGCGGGAAACCCTCCAGCGTCGAAGGAAACGCCACGAACGCCGCGTGCGAATATTCCGAAGGCAAATCCTTGGTGAAGCCAACGAACGTGACGCGGCCTTCAAGTCCGAGCCGTGCGACGAGCCGTTTGCATTCAGCTGCATAACGAGTGTCGTCGCGGCCGAGCAGACGAATGTTCCATTCGGGAAAATCCCTCGCAAGGCGCGCAAATGCGCTGATCAGGAGTTTCTGGTTCTTTACCTTGGTCAGTGCCGCGGCAGGATAAAGAATCGTCGTTGAGCCTTTATCTTGGGGCGTTGCAATCTCTTTGGGATCGGCGATTTCCGTGTAGTTGCCGATAGTCACCACCTTTGGGTGCGGTGCGAGTCGCGAGAATTCGGCCTCGTAGCTTTTGCACAGAACCTGCACGACGTCCGGCAGGTCAAACGCGCGGCGGATCGCGCGGTTGCGAAGGGGATGCTTCCACTTGAAGAAGCCTCTTGGGGCAAGGTGCAGCTGAAGGGCCACTGGCGCGTGGCCTTCGCGCGTGAAGTATCCGGACCTTGCGATATCCACGATTTCGTTTGAGCCTGTGGCGACAATGGCATCCCATCTTTCGTCAAGGCGCTTCGGCAGCTCGCTCTTTTCGAAAAGCGAAATGTCGTGACCGCGTTCCGCCAGCCCTGCGGCGAAGTTCTTAACTGCGCGGTCGGCACCGCGTCCGGTGGAAAGATTGTCCTTGTAGACGGCTATCTTCACTTCAAAAGACCCTTAAGCAGTTTTGTGGATCTACGTCTGTCTGAAACGAGGCGATCCATGTCAAACGATTTGAAGTCGGCTGGTCTGGAGCGATCAATGTCGCCGACGCGGAACTTGTCGATGTCTGCAACGCCTTCCGAAAGCCCATAGCGCGCGCAGAAGTCCACAAGGCGCGAAGCGTTGCTCGCGTGGTCGGAAAGGTTGCCAAGGACGATGAACGGCTTTGCGAAAACGGTTGAGAACTGAAGCCCGTGGAACGAGTCCGTGACTACTTGATCAGCTTCGGCAATCTCGCGCACGAAGTCGAAGGGGTCCGCGTCGATCACCGGGACGATCTCCGGCTTGAAGTCGAGCTTTGGCAGCGGGCCTGCGCTCATCAGCCTGACCGAAGTCTTGTTCTGACGCGCCCACGCCGCAAGAGCGTCAACATCCTGTTGCGTAACCGTCCGCACCCAATATGCGGCGATGTAGGATTCTTTGGCCGACGAATCGTCGGAGGCGACGGCCTCGCGCCATTCTTCAGCCGACAGCAGCATCGTTGGGTCGAGCACTACGGGCGGCCTTGCGCCAAGAAGCGACTCGCATATGTCGGCGCCGGTCTCTTCCCTCACCGTTATGCTGCTGAAGCGCCGGAGGGCAGCTGCGTATTCGCTTCGGCTGGAGTCTGGGAGCTTCGAAATGCCGAAGGAGGCCGCGTATGCGACGCGATCCTGCGAATCTGGAATGTCCGTGGCCAGATATTGGTTGTGCCCGAAGTCGTGGTTCAGGGAGGGATTCCATATCTGGTCGCTGCCGACCACCACGGTCGAATACGATGGCAGCGCGGCAAGTTCAGCCGGGTCTTTGTACAAATGCCCTGTCGGGCGAATCTGGCGTTGTATCAAGGCAACCGTCTTGGCTCTGCGCTGCTCGAACAGGTCCGGCCTGAAGTAGCGCGCCGCGAATTTTCGCTTGTTTCGCCAGCGCTGGAACCATGGAGTGTTTGGATTGGTTATCTTTCCCAGAAGGTGCGTATCGCGAGGGTCCATTCGATGATTGATCACGTCGACGGCTTCATCGCCGAGGATGCCTCGCAATGTACGTGCAAGCGCGTAGGCCTGAAGGACCGCTCCGTAGTTCGTGCACCGGAAAATCGTGTAGAGTGCGGTCTTCATTGCAAGGCACTTATGCCATCTGCTGCATTTCGCAGAGCTTGCGGTACACGCCGTTCTTTGCGATAAGCTCGTCGTGGGTGCCGCGTTCGACTATCTTGCCGTTGTCCATTACGAGAATAAGGTCTGCATTGCGGATGGTCGAAAGCCTGTGGGCGATCGCGAAGGTTGTGCGGTTCGCCATCAACTTGTCCAAGGCGTCCTGCACAAGCTTTTCCGTGACAGTATCAAGCGCACTGGTGGCTTCGTCGAGGATGAGGATCGGCGGATTCTTCAGTATCGCGCGTGCGATGGCTATTCTCTGGCGCTCGCCGCCGGATAGCGCAAAACCTTTTTCGCCTACGACGCGGTCGTATCCCTCAGGCTGGGACATAATGAACTCGTGCGCATTTGCGAGCTTTGCCGCGGCGACCACCTGCTCATGCGTCGCATTGAACGATCCGTAGCGAATGTTGTTTTCGATCGTGTCGTTGAAAAGTAGCGTTTCCTGCATCACTGCGCCTATGAGGCGCCTGAGGTCGCCGATATCCACTTCGCGTAAATCGGTACCGTCGATCGTCACGCGTCCGGACTGCGGGTCGTAGAAGCGCGCGAGAAGACCGCTCATCGTGGACTTGCCGGAGCCGGTTCCTCCGACCACCGCGACCATCTTGCCGCGCTGTACCTCGAACGAGGCGTGCGACACGGCGTCGCGCTCGGCTGTATCGTAGCGGAACGATACATCGTCGAATGCTATCGCAGAATCGAACGTCATCTTCCTGACGGGGTTGGGACTCATGGGCAGCTCCATGTGCAGGTCGAGCACGGAGTAGATTCGGCTCAGCGCTGCAAGCGAATTCTCAATCTGCACCTGCAGCTTGGAGAGCTGCTTCACGGGCTTGTAGATTATCAGAAGGGGTGCAACCATTGGTACGACGTCCGATATCTTGATGCCCATCGTGAAGCACCAGACAAGGAAGGCGCATATGAGAATTATCCCGACCGTTTCCACCGTTGGCCCAACCATAAGACCAAGTCTCAAGGCGCGCATTGTGGATTTCAGAAGGTAGCGGTTCGTTTTTGCGAACTGTGTGTTCTCGTGCTTCTCGGTGTGGTAGCTTTTGACGACGCGAATGCAGGTAAGTATCTCGTGTATCTTTGCGCCTATCATCGACGCGCGCTCGAGAGTCTTCCTGGCCCATCTCTTGATCTTCCGGCCAAGCATTTGTATCGGAAACACGAAGAGCGGGAAGCCTATTACGATCAGGCATAGGGTCGGCAGCATGTGGTTTGCGGCGGCGAACCATATTATGAAGCCAAAGGCCACGAATATCTCGAACGGAGCGAGGGCGACCTCCGAGAGTATGGCGGTGAAAATGGTCTGTATTTGCTGCGGGTCGCCCAGGATGCGCGACAGGAGCTGGCCCATGTCCACTCTACCGAAGAACTGCATGTTTTGCTTCTGTACATGCTCAAGCATTTCCTGGCGCATGTCGGTGACGGCGTGCGCACCGGACCAGCTTAGGCAGTAGTGGTTCAGGTATATGAGCCCAAGGCGCAGCAAAGCGACCACCGGCACGACGATGCAGACGAGCAGAACCAGTGCGCCGCCCATTCCGCCTTTTTCGTCCTGAAGGCGTATGCCAATCTTGTTGGCAAGCTTCTCCACCTTCGGATACCAGCTTGGAAGCTTTGAGTTTCGTGCAATCTGCTTTTCGAAATCGTTTCTGGGCTTGTGCTCTGTCTGGACAGTGGGCTCCGCGCTGTTTGCCGTGTCGGCAACGGCTATTTCCGGGACGGGTTGCGCTTGCTCAACAACAGGTGCTTCCGCATCGTGAGTCTCCACGTGCTGCAATGCGGGCTGCACGATCTGGAAGAACGGCACAAGAGTGCCTGCGGTTGCCATTCCGCATATCACTCCAACGATCAGTCGGAATCTGTATTTCTTGGCATATTTCCATATGCGGGCGTATGCTTCGCGTGCTGTGTAGTCGCGATCGAAAAACTCTTTGCGGTATTCTATCTTGTCTTTGCTTCCGTTTTTAGCCATAAGATGTCTTAGCCTCCGTTTTGCTACGTCAGAACTCGCCCCAGTCGAAAAGCACATACTTCAGAAACTTCCAACGCCGTACGTCTATAGGTTTGTCCTTTCGGAAAAGCAGTTTATGCCTGCGTCGCTTTTTCTCAAGTTTCAGATACTCCTTCATGTATCCACAACGAAGACCCTTCGGCAGGTTTACGGTTCTGTTGTGCGCCTCTACGTCTTTTGATATTTCGGCTATGGCCTTTGCGCGGTCCGGGTGGTCCGGCAGGGTTTGCAAGCAGCGCATCATTGCCCGCCTGTCGTTCCACTTGCCGTGCCCGTCGGCGTATGTGTCGCCCAATACCCACAGAAGCTCCATGTAGCGGTCTACGAAATACTTCTGCTCGCGCGGGTTGTCCCTGTCAACTGCGAACTGGAAATCGAATATCCTTACATGCCCGTCAGGAGGCACCATCATGTTGGCGGGACGAATGTCGCGATGGACGATCTTCGCGGCGACAAGCGTGTCGGATATGTCCTTCATGTCCTTGACGAGCCTTGCCGTCTGTTCTGGCGAGAATGCAGTCCCCCTGTCAAGCAAATCCTGTAGCGTATTTCCGGTCATCCATTTCAATACAACGAAAGCGCCCTCGCCTATCCGATGCCACGCTACCGGCTCTACGCAAAGATCCGGACGGATTGCGCGGACTCTTTGAGCGAAGGACCATTCGTTAGATATGGCAAAAGGCGCGACAGGCGAATATTTGACGAGCACCTTGTCGCCGCCTGATTTTGCCGTGAACAGGAGCGTGGGCAGCCAAGGACTTACGCGACGCCTTTCAAGGCCCATTGGCCGAAGGTCCTCAAGAGGAAAGAGTCTGTTGATTTCTTCCGCCACGGAATGCCAGTCGGGCAGGCATGGATCGAGATATACGCTTGTGTCCAACGGCCTGGTAACTCGATAGCGGTGCGAGGCGAGGAAGTCCTCCAGAAGGGGAAGCCATTCGGCGAATGTCTTGCCTGGTATTCCTGCTGTTTGCGCCAAGGCTAGGGATTTGCCCTCGTAGTCTGGCGCCATGACGCATTTCTGGTACAGTGCATGGTAGACTAGAGCGTAGAATGCGTCGACAGGGGCCGGACGGCGCACGCCGTCGGTCTCTACGGCGTTGTCGAGGATCGAGCGTTCCCAGCGTATGTCGTAGTAGCCGTCGCCGACAAATCGGAAGTCGAAGCGCACAGCCTTGCCGCCAACCTTGACCTCATAATGGACCCGGTTCGCATCCGGAAACACCTTGCGGGCACCGAGGACGCCTGCGCATTCTTCGGCGTCAGGCACGAGAAGGTCGATGTCGCCATGCAGGGACGGGTCGAAACAGTCCGGCAGCATTTCGGAATTGCGGAGCACGGCATATGGCATTGTCTCGCCGAGTGCGCGGAAGAGGGCACGAAGGTCGGCCCATCCGTTGCGACCGGGCAGCACGTCAATGGTGCCATCGGGCGCACCGTTGCTCCACTCTGCCGCTGTGCGGCCCGTCAGAAGGAATATGTCACGACGGAACTCGTCGACGCTGTTTGTTGTGTGCACCTTGTGTCCACCGCCGGTCCATTCGCGGTAGCGGGACTTCATCTCGAACAGCGTCAGATTTACGCATTCGCATCCTCTGGACGTTTCGCGCCATCCGTATTGCGGATTCCTGTCGCGCACCACAATCATCAGGAACGGACCGCCGCCGCACACCGTGACCTTGCCTGCCGCCTCCTGAAGCTTTGCCCCGTAGAAGCGACCGAAGCAATCGACGGGCGCATCAGGCCAGGCAAGTTCTTTTTTAGCCACAATCTCGACATGGCGCGACACGTCCTCCAGTATTCGCGCCTCTTCGCTCCTGGCCTTTTCCCAAAGGACGATCATATGTAGCTCAGCCTGCATGAATGCCTCCTTGCGAAAGTGGTGCGACAATATCCTTGCCGAATGCAGTTGCGAAGTCGGCGCCAAGTTCGGTGTCCGTCATTACCCAGGTGGAGTTGACCACGGCGTCCACGTATTGGATAGGTCCGCCGCACCCGGAATCGTCGAAGAAGAACTTGACCTTTGCCGAATGGTCTTTTGCGAATGCTCTTGCGGCTGCGATGTTCTCCTTGGACCGTTTCCTGAAATGAACGAAGAGCGTTTTGCCGCCGTCTGCTCGCGACGACGCAAGATTGAGCCAGCAGGAGTCGACCTTCGCCAGCCGAACAGGATTCGGTCCCATATCTGCGCGCTCGGATCCTTTGGGCGCCTTGCCGACAACAGGCTTGAGGAACTTTTTCAGGAAACGACGCGAACGGATTCTGCGCAACAGGTTCCATCCGAACGGCGAAATCTTGCAGGGCTTGTCGCCGATTACGCGAACGATTCGTCCGGCATGGCGCGCCGTCTCACGCAGTGCGTATGCATTGAGCATGTCTGCATATGAAAGGGGATTGTGCGGCGGCTCGACGACTACGCAATTCTCCTCTTCCGGAATGCCCGACCTGTGGCCAGAGCGGTAGACCGATATGCCGAAAACCTTTATGATGCGGCGTTCTGACGTCTGCTTGCTGTCGGACCACAGGAATTCCAGCGTAGACAGCAGGAATCCACGCACCGCCATTGCCGCGCGCCACAAGCCGAGGTGCCCGTCGAATGAGTCTATCCGCAATCCCTCCGCCGAGACCGCAATGCCTAACGCGCGTTCAAGGATGTGAGCCTTCTGCTCAGTGTCGTCGTGGACGGATTCGGTGAAGTCGTCGGCCGTCCACTTGTGGTTCAGCATCTTTGCGAACACAGACGGCCTTGCCGCGAACATTGTGCCTGCGACGAATTGTGCGCCATGGCGCACCGAAACACCGTATAAGTCGCGGATGAGCGAAATGGCGAGATCCATGGTGCGGCGCGTCTTGAACCAAGGCGTGTCGTCGCGGCGCAGTATTACGTGGCGATCGGCAACCATGCCTACATTCGGAAGCTCCAGACGCGCCTTTGTCGCGCGCCATGCTGCCGCGTCATGGATGAAGCCGAGCAGATAGTCCCGCCAGACGTTCTCCGAAAAATCGCAATTGTTGAAGATGAGCGGTCTGCCGTCGCGCTTTACGTTTCGCTTGGTGTGAAGCTTGAGCAATATGGAGTAATCCTGGAGATTCACGGTCTGGAGCGCCTTCAGGAACGGCCATATGTCGAATCCGCGGTTTTCGCAAAGGATGCAGCGTGCGGAAGGGAAATCCCTGCGCACCATCTCGGGAATGCCTTTCGTATCGTCAACGTATGTTGCGATTACGTCAATTGGACCTTCGACGTAGCGGATGCAGGTGGCCAGCTCCGGCCAGAATTCCGGATAGAAAACATGGACTATGCAAAGAGTTTTCATCGATGTCCGTCGTCTTCCTCAAATTTGAACTTGTGCGTCTGCTTCTTGATCGTCTTCGGGCGGAACTCGTCGAAGATCAGTCGCCAACCGCGCGAATCGCCTCGCTTGAGGTCCGCGGCGTTGGACTCGGGATTGTACTCTGCGACGGCGCGCAGCTCGAAATCGGGATGTGGGCCCTCAAATGACGGAACCATGGATTCTTCGCAGATGACAAGAAACGTCATATTGCGCGTTCCGATCTTATTAAGCGTGTTGATGTAGCGCCTTACAGTATCGTTGGCGCAGCCGGGTTTGCATTCGGCCGGTTTGATCTTAAGTATCACAAGAACGGACTTGTCGTCGCGAAGGTAGTCAAAAGTCTTCTTTCTTAGATGTGCAATCCGAGAAACGAGCTCCGCGATCTCCGCATCTACAAACTCCTTAGTCGGCGGGGTGTCGCTTAGCCACACGTTCATTTTTGCACGACCATGCGCGCGCACGTTTGTGTTTTTGCAGCGAAATAGAGGAAAGTCTTTCCTTGGTATATCTATTTCGCCTGAGAATATCTCATCCGGATGCTCCAACGCATGGCACATCTCCTCGCAGTGAGGGGCGGCAGCCCAGCAGAAAAGTGTGGCATCGACGAATTTGAAACACTCGAAGAACCTTGCCGCAAGTTCGCAGTTGTAGCCGAGTGTTACGATATGGTCAAAACGACGTGACCGCATCCGCGCGAAAATACGCAGAAACGGAAACAACATGTTTCGCATTCGCTTGTTCATACTCCTTAATAGTATATCACAGACGGGGTTGACTTTCCACAGGGAAATTGTTTATACTACCATCAAAATTCGTCACTCTTGAACCCTAATGGATTCTTGAACCCTTGAAAAAATACGATTTCATATTTGGCGTAGGACGTGCCTGCGCATGTTCGCAATCTCTTCGCCTTGCAGGACTCCAGCTCCTCTCCCTGCCTTGGGACTGGGTGGCTGTGAACCCGAAGACAGGTGGCTCCGATCTCCCCACAAGACTGGACATAATGGCATCGGGTTTCGCGGACTGGCTGCGAGAGGAGGATCTTGAGTTCGTCAGCCATTATGCCGACAACGGCAAGGACCAGTACAGGAACCGAAAATACGGCATCGTGCATCCGCACGATTTCCCGCGCGATATTCCGTTGCATGAGTCCTACCCTAGCGTCAAGGCCAAGTATGATCGCCGCGTGGACAGATTCAAACGGCTTATGGCTGAAGCCAAGGGAAGTGTCCTTGCTGTATATATGGATACTCCTGTATCTCCGCCGGCGGATGTCGCCTCGTGCAAGGAAGCCCAAAAGAGACTTCAGTCCATGTATCCGCACGTGAAAGTGGATTTCCTTATGATTTCGCTGGAGTATGGCCGCTCCTTCGACGACCGCACCATTGAGGATATGGGCGATGGTTTCACACGCGTCGCCTTCGACTTCAAGGATCGCCGCCCAGGTAAGTTCGACTATTCCGTCGATCTAGGCAAATGTGCTGCAGTCATGAAGTCGCTTGCGTCTGTGCGCGACTACAGGACGCGCGGCGAGATAAAGGCGATGGCCGAACGGACGCGTCGCAAGAAGATGCAGGCGGCTGGTGCGTCAAACGCATGGGAGTATTTTCTCATTCGCCGTCGCCGCGAGTTTGCGCGCATCAAGGAATTGATCTTTCCGCGCATGGCGCTGGCGTCGCTGCGGCGAAAGAAATACGATCACATTCTTTCGCTTGGGATGAACTGCGAACCGGCCTTCCGCTTTTCGCTTTCCTGGGGATTCGTAGATTCCACGCCGTTTTCCTGGGCGTTGTGCACCAGATTGTCTGCGCTGGCTGAAGTGTTGCGCGATCCGGGGTTGGTCGGAAGCGATGGCTTTTCGTGGAATCCCAAAAGCCTCATGTGGCAATGCAACAGAACGGGAGTGAGCTTTCATGGCAAGCTTGCGCCGGACTTCCAGCATCCGAATCCACCTGCGGACGATCTTGAGAAGGACAAGGCAGACTTGATTCAAAGGATTGCCTATCTTGACGACAAGCTTACGCGAATATTGTCCGACGGATCCTCCAAGGCGTTAATCTTGAGGGTGCATACGAAGGAAGTCCTTTGCGACGGCATCAACAAGGACATCGATGCCGTCCAACAGGCTCTTGAGGTGCGCGGAGCGAAGCGGTATACGCTTGTGGTGGTTACTGAGCGCGCGGTTCGCGGGCGCATAGCCTCCGCACCCAACCGTGTCATCAGATCGGTGGATGCGTTCAATCCTGGGAATTCCGTGGTAAAGCCGAAGCTTGGCGATCCGCTAGGATGGAAAGCGCTTTTTGCGGAGTTCACGCCCGCTAAGATACTGCCAAAGAAGCATGCATTCAAGTTCGAGAAGGAGTGACCATGGAAACAGGAGCGGTCTACGATCTCGCTTTCAGTCTCGGCCAGGCGTGCGCCTGCACTCAGACACTGCGAACCGCCCGACTCCAATTCGCCTCATTCCCGTTTGATTGGATTTCCAAAGGATCGCTTTCCGACAGGGTCCAGCTTCTCATTAGGCGTTTCGAAGGTTGGCTTGAAAAGGAAGACTTCGTATACAATGGTACAAATCCCATAAACGGACTTGGGATGTTCATGAATCGGCGGACCGGACTCAAGCACATGCACGATTTCGCTGACGGCCCCATTGAGGCCAGCTACGCCGAAGTGATCGCGAAATACGCACGCCGCGAAAAAAGGCTTTTCGATCTCATAGAGAAGTCCAGGCGCGTGCTGATCTTGTACATCGACTCGTTTCGTGGTGGTGGCGCTCTTGCCCCGTCGCTTGAAGACTTTGTCAAGGCGCGCGCCGACATGTCAAAGGCGTTTCCCGGAGTCTCGTTCGATTTTGTGCATTTCATCATTGAGAGAGACCTTCCGTTCGAGCGTCGAGTCGTGGCCCATCCTGCAGAAGGCGTCATTGAGATAAGGTTTGACTATCACGATGATGTCAAGGATGTATGTTGCGACGATACCGCTCGTGCGCTTGTCTCGCTGGGCATAAAGGTTCGCGATTACCGTACACGCGCCGAACGCAAGGCCCATGAGCTTAAAAAGAAGATGAAGAAATACGGCGTGAACACCCGCCTTGGGCTTTTCTTCGCCAGGTTGCTCCCGTGGAACAGGAAAGGGAAAAAGTGAACGGTGAACCCGCAATTTCAGTCATAACGCCGGTCTACAAGGGCGTGAAGTTTCTGCGAAGCACCTTCGCCTGCATGAAGGCGCAGACTTTTGCCGATTGGGAGTGGATTCTTGTGGACGACGAGTCGAAGGACGGCTCCGGGAAGCTGATAGACGAGCTTGCGGCCACCGATAGTCGCCTTAGGACGATTCACCAGAAAAACGGCGGTACCTCCGTTGCGCGCAACACGGCGCTGGCGGCAGCGCGCGGAAAGTACTTCGCCTTTCTGGACGAAGACGACCTGTATCACCCCCGCTACCTCGAGACTCTCTACAACCTGGCCGAGAAGCATCAGTCTGACATAACTGGCTGCAAAAAGCTCATGTTCGACGAGAACGCAGAGCCCGCGTTCCCCGACGACGGCCCCGCACCGGACGCGACGGTAAAAGTCGCCGACCGGTCGGGCATCTGCGAATGGCTTGCCGGACTGAAGGCTGAGATTCCTTGCGAGGTATGGCTAAACCTCTATCGTCGGGATGTCTTCGGCGACTTGCCGTTCCCGCCTGGCGTCCGCGTCGAGCAGGACTTTCGCTGGCACTACTCGGCTTTGCCGCGTTGCCGAAAATACGTGCGTCTGGATTGGGTTGGATACGCCTGGCGTTCGACTGCGGCGGGTGGGTGGCTCAACCCTAAACCGGAGTCCATGCTTTCCCACGTCGAAACCTATAGAATCCTTGTTACGATGCTCCCCTCTAAAATGGGCCTGAACGAGCGACAGCTAAAGGGCTTCCTGGACGGATTCGACGTGGCGGCGCATGTAAACTTCTTCCTCCCGCTCAAGCATGGGGTGCGCCTGACGCGTGAAGAGTCGCGCGCCTTGCGCGATGGCATTCGAAGCCTTTATCCATTAGGAATAGACTTGAGGCGAAAGCTTCATTTCCGCAAGCGCCTCCTGTGGAATCTGTTCATGCTTACGGGTTGCGAGGCTTTCGTGCGAATCTGAACATCCGCCAGCCCCACTTCAAGCCAAAATCGCCTAGCCGCAGCACGCCATCGGCAATCAGTCCGCCGACTATCATTCTGCAACGCGCAAGCTCGTCTTTGTTTGGATTGCCTTCGCACCCGCGCACGATGTACTTGGCCATGAACACAAACTCGCCCTTGCGCAGGGCGGAAAGCCTCGGGTCGTCGCCGTATTCGTCGGCAAGCCGCCGCATCACTGTGGCATAACCGGCGACCGCCTTTTCGCCAAGGCTTGCATGCGCTATCGATCCTTTTCTCTGACGGTACCCGTATAGCCTGGCCGAGATGAGCGCCATCTTGGGAGAGCGTCTGATGAATTCGTATGCGAAGAGGCGGTCGGCGCCCCTGCGGATATCCTCTGCAAACGAAAGACCCTCTAGCGCAACGCGCAGGAAGAGACAGTGCCAAAGCGCAAGCCCGCACTTTTGACGCGCGTACAACGCGAAGACGTTGTCGACAATAGTCGGCTCATAGGAAGGCAGGCGAAACTCCGGCTCGCCGTCCTCGGGGAATTCCACGGCATCGACGTACGAGAAGTCCGCCGGATGCGATTCCAGTGCGGTCACAAGGCGCGAGAGAAGTTCGGGGTGCAGTATGTCGTCGGAGTCGCAGAAGTAGATGGCGTCGCCATTAGCCCATCCAAGACCGATGTTGCGCGCGGCATAAGCTCCGCAGTTCTCGGTTCGGCGCACGGTGAAGCGAGCGTCGCGCGCGGCATATTCGCGGCAAATCTCCGATGAACCGTCATCGGAACCGTCGTCCACCAGCAGGCATGTCCAGTCGCGGAACGTCTGCGCGCACAGCGAGTCTAGACACGTCGGCAGGAATCTGGCGACATTGTATACGGGAATCACTACGGATATGTTCACGCGAGGCTCCGGGTCACCATGATCTTCTTACGGCTTCCAAGTGGAATCGACACGACGGCCTGCTCGCCCTGCATCAATGTCGGGGCTGGCGACGAGGCTTCAAGGCGGCGCTTGAAGCGCACGAGCTTCCAACTGCCGCAGCGCAGCCAAACCTTGCGCGTCCAATCGTCAAGCCAAGATGCCGCATAGTGGTGAAAGGCGTATCCGTCGCGCGAGTTGAAGCATTCGACCGGACATATCCTTTCTGTGGCGGAAAGATCCACCGTCGCATGGGCGTTGGAGAAGTCGAAGCCCTTTGATGCGAAATACCTTGCGAAGCGCACCACATTCGGAGTCTGGTCAAGTTCGCCATCAGGCATTACGAAGGGGATGCGCTCGTATTCGTCAAGCATTTCAGCGATGCGCCCGTTTCCCTTCGCCGCGCCAAGGAAGCACATGTTGAGGAACACGTTCGGCGGGCGATCGATGAAACCGGTCACGAAGTCGTATTTGCAGAACTCGTCGATCGGCTTCAGCAGCTCCAGGTCGGAGTCCAGATAGAATCCGCCATGGTCGTTCAATATCTTAAGCCTGAGGTAGTCTGCCGCGAACGCCCACTTGCGATGCTCCACTGCTTCCTGCAGATACCGGTTGTCGAGACCATTCAGCGAATCGTCGCCCCATTCGCGGATATCCCAGTCCGGGCATATGCGCTTCCACGACTCGATGCACTTTAGCACGACTGGCGGTTTCGGCGCGCCGCCGAGCCAGACGAAATGAATGACTTTAGGCATCATGTCTTTATCCCCAGTGCCTTCTTCCAAAGGTCGCAGTCTCTCCTGAGGAACGCCTTGGCGCGGGTTATGCGCGTGTCGAGCGCGGCGTTTCCGCCACGCAGTCCGGCGAACGCCCTCTGTATGCTCAAGACGGCAAGCGCGAGGCGCATGCGGAGACGGTCCATGCCGTCATGTTCAACGACGAAGTTGGACGCGTCGGACATCGCGCGCAACCTGTCGCACATCTCCTGTGCGCGGGCGGAGCTGGAGAGCTTCCAGGTGTAGAAGAGCATCATCGCCGCGTCGTTCCATCCGTAGCCCGCCGTCATCGGATGGTGCGCGAAGGTAAGCATGCGGTAGCTCCAGTTATTGAGGAGGAATGGATCCTCCTTGTAGTCGTTGCGGTCGATTGCAAACTGCGCGTCTATGAGTTTGAGGTGTCCGTCCGAGTCTCGCATGAAATTGTCGGGTATTATGTCACGCCAGACTATGCCCGACTTTATCAGCGCATCGGCGATGCGGATCATGTCCCCCAGCACGCCGACCGCCTCCTCCTCACCGACATCCTTCGCGAGTATGTCGGTAAGCGACGGTCCGGGCAGCTTGCGCGTCACTACGAACGCGCGCCTGCCGTCGGGTGAGCGCCAAAGCGCAAGCGCCTCCGCGCAGACCGGCGCGACTGCGCCGAGGCGGCGGGACATTCTGTATTCGTTTTCGATCGACTCCGGCGCACGCGACGAGCACTTGACTATGCACGGCTCGCCCTTGAACGTGCCCTCGTAGAATATGTCGTTGACGAGCTTGTTCTCAAGCATTACGCGACAATCAAAGAGCCCCATTGCAGGACCCTCCGAGGTTATCACGTCCCACCATGCGGCGCGAATCCGCTTCGAGAGGCGCTTACGCTTTTTGGTGCAGGCCTTCTTCTGCGCCCGTCGCAGCCGGATCCGTTCAAGGAGTCCGGGCACGGGCGGCAGCGACGAGAGCGGCGGCAGGCGCGGCCCGATTGCGCCGTCCGGAACGCCAAGCTCCCATTCTGCAGCGGCGTGTCCGGTCAGGACTTCTATGTCGCGCGCGAATTCTTCGCGCGTCAACGTGCCATGCACCCGATAGCCGCGCAGGGCCCATTCGCGGTAGCGCGACTTCAGCTCCAGCATCGTCCGGTTCGCCATGATGCCGTTTGGCGCCTTTACGTATTCGGGAGCGGGGTCGCGCACGACGACCAGCAGATAGGGACCCTTTCCGCAGGACTTTTCCTTGCGCTTGCCGTCAAGCCGCATGTGCGCATAAAATCGGCGATAGAAGTCGCGTGCCCGGCCTTCAATTGTGAATTCGCGCCGCCAGACGATTTCCAGACGACGCGCCATGTCGGCAAGCATCCTGTCCGCAAGCGGCATGGCCGTCGACCATATGACCAAGAGGTGTAGCTCCCCTATTTTTTCTGCAGACATAATGCCTTCAATCCCTGGTAGTCTGTCTTGCCGTTCGCATTGAGCGGAATCTCGTCCAGCGCATGCACCTTAAGAACTGTTGTGTTGAAGTGCAGCTTGGCGACCAGCAGCCTTTCCACGTCCGCGGCGGATGTGTGCGAGACGAATATATGCAGATCGTTGTCCGCCCCAGTCGCGGCGCATCCTGCTCCGCTGAAGGCGTCTTTGACGATGTTCTCCACTTCCTGCAGCGAGACTCGGTTGCCGAATATCTTCAGGAACCGCGATGCGCGGCCGGTCAAGGTCACGAAGCCTTCCGCGTCCATCGTCGCCACGTCGCCCGTTTCGCGTACGCCATTCCATTCGTCGCCCTTTAGAAGGTCCTCGGCGCATGTCGCATAGCCCATAGCGACGATCGGTCCCTTGTATATAAGTTCCCCGTTGGCCTTGACCGAGAAGCTTCCGCCGGACGACGCCTTGCCGATCGATCCAACCATGTCCTGCCGGCTGCTCGTGACGATCTTTGCCATGTACGCAAGCGTCTCGGTCTGTCCGTATATTTCGCAGAAGTCCTTCTTGGCGTCGCGCGCCCATTGTGCGTATTTGCGTCGAAGCGCCGGTCCGAGCGCACCTCCGGATATCGCGAGGTGACGCAATGCCGGGAACTGCCGCGAGAAGAAGCCGAGTCTGTCCATCATTTCGTACATGTAAGGCACGCCTGCGAAGTGCGTCGCGCAGGAACCCGCAAGCATGTCTCCGAAGTCCGGATCCATCACGTCCTTAGAGCTTATGACTATCGTCACTCCTTTTGCGAGGCATGCCGACATGATCGCTATTCCGAACGCATATCCGAGCGGAAGGGGTATCATGAACCTGTCGCCGCATGACATGTCGTGATCCTTCTCCACGGCGTCGCAGTCCGCCGCCAGGTTGGCGTATGAGGTGCGCACAAGCTTGGGCGAACCTGTGGAGCCGCTTGTGGACATTAGCAGCGCAAGGTTGTCGTTGACGGAAGCCTTGGCATAGGTCTCCTGCAGTTTGTCGAAAAGGGCGTTGTCTATCCTTGTCGGCAGCATCAGCGGCACGACTCCGTTGTTTATGCATGCCGCGAAGGTGGCTATCGTTTGCGGTGTGTTGTCGGCCCTGATCAGCATCACGCTTCGCGGGGCGACGCCCGCAATGGCACGCTCGCCCATTTCCTTCAGCTTGCGGAACGACACTTCACTTCCGTCGAAAATGACGGCTGTTCCTTCGCGGTCAAGGTCGAAGAACGCCTTGCCCGTCTTCGCCTTTGGCTTTGTCAGCGACAGCGCGTCCGCATACGAGCGCAGGCGGTACAGCTCTTCAGGCGATATCGAAATGCCGAACTCGCGCTCCAGCGCAGCGGAGAGAGCCATCTGTCCGGCGGAGTCCCACGCGGGATGGTGCTTGTATGTCATTGTGACGGCTTCGTCGGGAGAGACCGAGAAGACGCTGCAGAATATGTCGGTAAGGCGATCATCCCTCTCCGTGCTTGCGGCGGCTGGTTTGGATTCGCGCTCTTTGGGTGCACCATCGCCGACTGTGCCGGAGCCTCCGACCACAACCGGCTTTTCGCCCATGGCGACCTTTATCGAGTTGTAGTGCTCCATGTCGCGCCAGCCAATGACCTTGGCGGGATTTCCCGCGGCGATTGCGCACGGCGGTATCTTGCCCATAACTACGCTTCCCGCTTGCACGATGGCGCCTTCGCCTATATGTGTGCCAGGCAGGATTATCGACCTCATGCCGACCCATGCGTAGTCGTCGATGCGCGTCTCGGGATAGGTAAAGCCCCCTCCGAACGGAAGCACCTTGGAGTGGTCGTAGTCGTGCACCTGGGTGTAGATGAGCGTGTCTTCGGCTATGGCGACGAACCTGCCGATGAAAACCGGACCATCTCCACGGATCTTTACATCCTTGCCGAACCCGGCGCCATGGCCGATGGTGGTGTAGGGCGTTACGTTTACGCCAGGGCCGAGCACCTTTATGTAGCTGGCGCATTTCTTGGCGTTGCGGCGGACGGTCCTGGAGTACAGTGCAGACTCCAGATGGCCCTTGAAGTTCTTGCGCCACTTCGCAGGCTTCCAGAAAAGAAACGCCATCACGATTTTCACCAGCAGTTTAGACATCACAATCCCCCCTCCAGTAGTCGTAGATCCATTTCGTGGGTTTGCATGTCAAATGCGGCTTCACCGGTTTGTCGTATTTCATGTAATACCCTGCAATCGCCTGCGGGATGTCCGGTTGCCCGTGGAACGCTACGATGGACGCGCCCTTCGGCGGACGCCACGGCTGGAATATCTTGTTAAGCGGAAAGAGCGGCACCAGCTGCCGCTTGAACGAGCACACCCAGTTCTTCGGCCACCAGTTCAATTTGCCCGACTTTCGCATCGCATAGGACTGGAACTTCTGCGAGCCGAGCACAAACCTTTCGTGCTGGAGAAGGTCGTCCTTCTCGGCCATGAACGTCTCGTAAACGTCCCCGGAGCGTCCCGCATCGAAGCGGAAGCACGAAGAGTTGCCGATCAGCGGCCTTGGTCTGATTATGGTCTTGCGGAACTCCTCCCAGTTCCATATTATGCAGAATTCGCCTGGCTTGTAGTCGAAGAACTTGTCCAACGGTCCTGTTATGAGAACGTCTATGTCGAGGAACAGGGTGGGCCCTTCGAGATTAGCGAAGCCATCCTTGAACAGGCATAGCTTTATGAATATGTTAGGCCAGTCCCTGAACATCTTCGGGTCTTCCGGCAAAGGTACGGCTTCAATGCCGTCTACGAGCCCGGTCGCGTCGTCCGTAGCACAGACGAACCTGAACGGACGCTTCAAGTTGCGCTTTACTCCGGCATAGAGCCGGTTGACGTATTCCGGCTTGTAGTAGTCGCCCCACTTGAGGCACAGTATGTTGACCCGTTCCGCGTGCGCCTGCGCCGGCGGCTTGGGAAGCATCTTTTCGCATATGCCGAACTGTTTGGCGTAGCGCGCGAAGCGGCGCCTAAGCTTTAGCCTTGCCAGCGGAGGCGAAAACCTGTCAAACGCGAACAGCGTTCTTGAGGCGGGCTCGAAGTCCGTTATCCTTAGTCGGAACTGTCCGTTCGCGCACCACTGCACCATGATGTTCTGCGGATCGTAGAACCTTACCGCATGGTGCGCCAGCTCCTCGGCGAAGTTTATGAAGGCCGTGAGAAGCTTTGCCTTTACACGAAAGCTGGCGCCCAGCCACTCTTCATGGAACTTTTTGAGCGGTGTTCCGTCGGCGTTCTTTATAAGCTCCTCTACAATGCACCATCCGCGCTTAGGCAGCATCATCGAGATGACTCTGGACGGAAACGCCGCCATCAGGTTCACGGGCAGGTGCTTCTTCAGGTGTGTCCAGTACTGGAATTCCTGACAGTTCGTGTTGTGCGCCTTGTCGTATCTGAATTTCGCGATTTCGCGAGTCACCGTAGCGGCGAGCGGCTTGAAGGGCATGTGCGGAGGGCGCTTGCCTAAGGCGATCTCTTCGTCGCTTCGGTAGCATTTTACGCAGAAATGGTTGCCGGGCAGCGCATAGCATGCGCGCCGCGAGCCCATGCCGATCCGCTCAAGCTTTCCATTGGCGAGCAGTTCGTCGATTTGCTCTGGCGAAAATTTGCACGTAAAGGCGTCGATCATGAACAGAACCGTGTTGACTTAAAGTTCGGGCCAGGTGCAGTATGTTCCTGCGTATGTGAGGCCGGCGCCGAAACCGACCATCACTATCTTCATGCCGTCCTTAAGCTCGCCGGCCTTTACTGCCTGATCGAGCGAAATTGGAATGGACGCGGCAGATGTGTTGGCGGTCGTTTCCAGGTTCAGCCAGAATTTTTCGATCGGCAGCTTCATGCGCCGTGCGACAGCTTCGATTATGCGCCCGTTGGCCTGGTGGGCGAATACACGGTCAAGCTCCTCTGGCGAAGTGCCGAGTTTTTCGCAAAGGTCGCGCGCCACCTTGGAGAGGGTCCGGACGGCAAATGCGAATACATCGTGGCCCATCAGGGTCATCATGGGCGGCTCGGGATTGTCGTTCGGCAGCGGGATGCCGGTCTCAGGGTCGAACTTGAGTGGTTCGCGGCATCCGCCGCTGCGGGATATGAAGTGGGACCCCTTGCCGTCCGCGCCCAGAATCGTATGCGCGGTGGTCTTTGCGCTGGCCTGTCCCGCAGGGTCGTCGCATCCCAGCACGACCGCGCCTGCGCCATCGCCGAACAGTATGCAGCTAGACCTGTCGTTCCAGTCCAGAACGCGCGTAAGGGTTTCGGCGCCAATGACAAGCGCTTTCTTGTCAGGATAGAAATTCACAAACCCGCGTGCCTGTTCAAGCGCGTATACGAAGCCTGCGCACGCCGCCTGAAGGTCGAACGCGCCCGCGTTTGTGCAGCCGAGCATTCCCTGCACGACACAAGCCGTTGACGGGAACGGGTTGTAGTCCGGCGTGGAGGTCGCCAGCACAATCAGGCCGATCTCTTCGGGGGACACGCCTGCCGCGGCCATGGCGGCTCGTCCCGCTTCGGCGGCCATCGTCGAAGTGGATTCGTTTTCGCCGGCAACATGGCGCGAATGGATGCCCGTGTGGGAATATATCCACTCATCGGTAGTGTCAAGCCGTCTGCCGACATCGTCGTTCGTGACGACTTTTGGCGGAAGGTAGCTGCCGGTTCCAAGGATTCTTATGCTCATGACTTTTCCCCCTTATTCGTTGCCGAACTGTGAAGTGACAATATTTTACCAAATTTTTCTGTCAGAAGTCTCGTACTTTTTTCCCTAGCCGTATGTGGACGCAAAAAGCGACACAGAAAAGGAGAGAAACATGAAAAAAGCAATGATAATGTTTGCGGTCGCGGCAATTGCCGTAGGCGCGTTTGCCCGTCCGCATGGAGGACCTGGCTTTGGTGGCCCGCGTCGCGATGGATTTGGCGGTCCACGCTTGCCGCCGCCTCGCTACCATCACCACCATCGCCACGACTATCACCACAGCGGATGGGGACGCGGCGGCGGGACTTTCTGGGGCGGGTTCGTCGGCGGACTTGTCGGCGGAGCGATCGTGGATTCGTATGTGAGTCCTCGCCGCACCGAAACCATAGTGGTGCAGCAGCCGGTTGTCACCCAGGTCCCGGTCGTGGTGCAGCAGCAGCCTGTAGTCGTTCAGCAGACGACCACAACTCAGGTATGGGTGGAAGGCCGCTATGTTGATCAGGTGCAGGCGAACGGCACGGTCGTTCGAGTATGGCAGCCTGGCCATTACGAAACAAGGGTGGTAACATACTGACGGCTTGTCGCCATACCACCGTTTGTTAACCCGGTGCGCACCATTTGATATTTTGGTGCGCACCATTTGTTGCTCTGCTGCGCAGCAAGCGTCTTGGAAGAGCGTACGCTGTAACTTGGGAGATCGTACGCTGTAACTTGGGAGATCGTACGCTGTAACTTGGGAGAGCGGGCGCTGTAACTTGGGAGAGCGGGCGTCTCGCCCGCTCTGAA
>CAMZEN010000039.1 GCA_947305775.1 uncultured Verrucomicrobiota bacterium | reverse complement strand
CATCGGATTTCTATGCCGCGAAGGCATACTCGGAAACGAACAACATTCCAATGTTCGTGTTCTGGGCGAATGCTGGTTGCATTCACTGCGAAGCTGTTGAAAAAGAGATGAGCTCTGCACCATTTCTTGACTGGATGGCTAAGCGCAATATGATAATGGTCTTTGTCGAAAGCGATTTCGAAGTGCAGGACTGGATTATGGAGCATGCCGATACCGAAATCAATTTTTATCCATTCGCCGCCGTGTATTGGGCAAGCAATTCGAAGGGCGAGCAGGTGCTTAAAGGGTTTAGTGCTTATCAAGGCAATATGGAGCAATTAGGGGCAAGTTCTGACGATCCGAACATCAAGCAGATCATGGACGCGGTGGATTTCTTGATTCCAGACTGGGCCTCAGACGGGGAGGAAGACGCCCGGGACGAGATTGATCCCGCCGAGTTCTTTAAGAAGACCAAGACGATTTCCGCGATTGCATACGAAGGCGACAAGCTATTCGGTATTGTTTCTGTATCCCTGGGCAAGTACAGCGAAAAGAAGGGGACTCTTAAGGCGACATTCAAAATCGTGTCTCTTGCCGGCAAGGCATATTCCAAGTCGCTTAACGTGGCGCCAGACGAGTTCGGTGACATCCTCAACCTTGACATTGCGTTCAAGTCGCCCATAGGGATGATGAACTTCAATTTAGTCAACGACAATGGTGCGTATGATGTTTATGGCGAGGGCGGGGATTTTTCTGTAGTGGGCGGCAGTGTTGTTGTCGGCGGTAGACTTGAGAAAGATGCGATGCTGTTCTTGGTCGAGTTTGAAGACCTAGCGCCAGAGAACGACAATTATGTTTTTATTGTCGAACCGCCTTTGAGTGCGAGTGCTATAATCATAAACGACTTAAAGCTGGATTTTGGCGCAGCCCCAAAACTGAAGTACAACAAGTACAACAATGGTGGTGAGCGCTGGTATGGGCTTGTGGAATACGACCAGGTGCGCTACCCAAACGTCAATGCTGTCAAGATCAACTACAAGCCTGCCACCGGCGCATTTGCCGGTTCATTTAACGTATATGCGTCCAATGAGTTTTCGGTCGATGACGGCAGGAAACCCACTATCAAGACATACAAGGCAAAGGTCAGAGGTTATGTCGTGGACGGAGTTGGTGTTGGCGAGGTGTCCGTCAAGATCGGCAAAAAGACGTATGTCGGCAGTTGTACGCTCGATTGACTTGTGCCGTCCGCACATCAAGCGAAAGCCTGCTTGCGGCGAAGCTTGGGAAATGATATAATGTTTATGTGCTTGGCAGTGAAGTTGCTTCGGCGGGTGTCAGTAAGCCTTGCGGTTTGCCCTGTCCACCTCGCGAAAGTTGGTTTTGAAATTTCCTCAGATAAGGAGACTACATGTTGAGGCAAAGAAAAGTCTTAGACCGTGGCATGTCAGGAAAGCCGATGATGCGGACGACTTCGTTATTCCGCAAGAAGGCCATGGTGCTTTGGGGCTTGGTTGTTGTTGCGGCGGTCGTGACTGTTGTGTACATGTTTCTGCCCTCAGTCGCGGATGTGGGCGGATACGAAGAAACAGATGTTACGATAAAGAAGGTGCATCCGAAAAAAGGTATGCGTTCGGATTCTGGGCGAGTTTCAGCGGGTGTCGAGCAATCTAAGGCATCTGGTGCGGGCGATGTCAATCTACAGGATGCGCAGGAAGATCTCATTGTCGCTTCTGACGAAAGCGTGGTAATTGGTCCAGAGGAAGAAGAGCGGCAGGCGCTTTCTGAACCAGACCTGAATCCATCCGCAATGGATGATTTGCGGGACATCTTCTCGCAGCTCTCTGCAGATGATTCCGCCGACGAAGGCCGCTTGATGCAGGCACTCTCATGTTACAAGCCGTCGGCTATACTTGGTGCGGCAGGCAATATCTTGAAATTCGGCACTTCCGAGGAGAAGGGGCAAGCACTCTATGCCGTCGGCATGTTCTTTGGCAAGGAAGGCTGTACTGGCGTTCCTTACGAAGTTACGCATCCGAAAAATGAGATTGCCATAGGTGACGACGGGTCGGAATCTGTCGCGCCAACCGCTGAGCGCCCAACCCAGCAATTGATTTCTACGGTGTTTGCCGGTCTTTCGGATGAAGACGAAAGCGTTCGCGACGTGGCGTTCAGCGTTATGCGTTCGCTTCCAGATGAGGAAAGCGGGGTTTTGACGGCGAATCTTCTGTCGGATGGGGACGCTGGACTTCAAGAGCGCCTTATGCGCGAAGCTGGGGACGAATCCGACCTAAGGCTTTCTTTAATGGGGATGGGCTGTGACAACCAATCGGTGCGCAGTCTTGCAGTCGAAAACCTTAAGAATGCATCGGGCCGGGAGTTTGCCAACCAGCAGGAGGCCTCCGAATGGTACGAGGCTTACTATCGAGAATTTCAGCAAGGTGCTGGAAGCCAATCGCCTAAAACGGGCGGAAAAATACAACAAGGACAAAACCAATGAAAACACCAAGTAAAATCAAATCGTTACTGCGGTCGGCACTGTTGCTCTTTGCCGGCATGGTGGTATACTGTGTGCCAATTACGGCAACAGCATCTGACTCCTGCTACGGTTCGGCTGATCTGCCGAGGCCTACATGCTCCATATCGTATTGCGACTATGTGTACATTTCGTGGTCGAGCTTTACGGCTTGTTCGTCGTTCGGCGGTTATGTGGTGTATCGCAGCACGTCCTCTACTTTCAATTGGAGCACGGCTACCGAACTGAACACAATACCAACACAAAATACTTACTATTACGACTACTCTGCGGCGATCGGCACGACGTACTACTACTGGATCGGCGTAAAGGACAGCAGCACTGGCTCGACCTGGGTCAACTACGACAGGAAGGACTGGGGCAAGCGAAATTGCGGCGACTGCTGTGAGACGATCGCCAACCCGCAGCCTACGGCCGTCTGTAACAGCAGCTACATCTACATCAGCTGGCCCGCGTTTGGGTCATGCTCGAGCTTCAGCGGCAAGTACGCGGTTTACCGCAGCACATTGTCCACGTTCTCTTGGAGCTCTGTCAAGAAGCTGACGGAAACATACAACAGGTACTACTACGACTATTCTGCGTCTTCTGGTCAGACGTACTACTACTGGATCGGCGTGTACTGCAACAGCAAGTGGTATGTCCAGTCGACCAAGTACGTCTCCATCAGCTGCGGCGACTGCTGTGAGACGATCGCCAACCCGCAGCCTACGGCCGTCTGTAACAGCAGCTACATCTACATCAGCTGGCCCGCGTTTGGGTCATGCTCGAGCTTCAGCGGCAAGTACGCGGTTTACCGCAGCACATCGTCCACGTTCTCTTGGAGCTCTGTCAAGAAGCTGACTGAAACATACAACAGGTACTACTACGACTATTCTGCGTCTTCTGGTCAGACGTACTACTACTGGATCGGCGTGTACTGCAACAGCAAGTGGTATGTCCAGACGAGCAAGTACGTCTCAGTTAAGTGTACCAACTGCTGTCAGACGGTCGCCAACCCGCAACCTACGGTCACCTCGTACAACAGCTACAACTATATCAGCTGGTCCGCGTTTGGGTCGTGCTCGAGCTTCAGCGGCAAGTACGCGGTTTACCGCAGCACATCGTCCACGTTCTCTTGGAGCTCTGTCAAGAAGCTGACTGAAACATACAACAGGTACTACTACGACTATTCTGCGTCTTCTGGTCAGACGTACTACTACTGGATCGGCGTGTACTGCGACGGCAAGTGGTATGTCGATACGAGCAAGTACGCCTCCGGGCAGTGCGGGGACTGCTGTCAGAGGGGCGTCTTTCCGAAGCCTACGGTCACCTCGTACAGCACCTACAACTACATCAGCTGGTCCGCGTTTGGGTCGTGCTCGAGCTTCAGCGGCAAGTATGTGTTGTACCGCAGCACGTCGTCTACTTTCAATTGGAGCACGGTCAAGAAGCTGTCTGTGACGTACAACAGGTACTATTACGACTACTCTTGCGGCACCAAGTACTACTACTGGGTCGGTGTGGAGTGCAACGGCAAGTACTATGTCGATACGAGCAAGTACGCCTCCGGACAGTGCACCGGCGACTGTATGCAAACGGTCGCCAACCCGCAGCCTACGGTCTCATACACGTATAGCGGCTACATCTACATCAGCTGGCCCGCGTTTGGGTCGTGCTCGAGCTTCAGCGGCAAGTACGCGGTTTACCGCAGCACGTCGTCCACATTCTCTTGGAGCTCTGTCAAGAAGCTGACGGAAACATACAACAGGTACTACTACGACTATTCTGCGTCTCCTGGCCAGACGTACTACTACTGGATTGGTGTGCTGGGCAACGACGGCAAGTGGTATGTCCAGTCAAGCAAGTATGACTGGGGTTGGTGCTACTAATGTTGACTATATGATGGATGCGTTTATCGCATCGTAGCTGCAGGAGGCGGAGGTCCCGCCTTCTGCGGTTTTTTGAGGGTGACATACCAATATAGTTTACCTCCATGCGGTATTTTATGATATAATGCTCGTCAATGGCAAATAGGGGTGAGCTGATATTGCTTGAGAAGGCGTATGTGAAGGCCAAGGCCGACGACACAGACGTTGTGGTTTGGCAATTCCAGCAGTATGACGAGTGGACGAAAAGGCTGGACAAGAGCGTTTATTTGCCTGTAGCGGCAGTTCATCGAGTGAGAGCAATGGGAAAGAAAGCGTGATGTAGATGGCTGGATACGAGACGATTAATGTAAGTGTCATTATTACAGGACCGGATGATATGTCTATTGCGTCTACGAAGGCCATCCTGTCCGAACAGACGCTTCAGCCTTGCGAAGTTCGGACATTCATCGAGCCGATGCCAGACCAGCTTCGTGAAGCGATTCGTGACGTACATGGAGACTATATCTACGTCATGTGCTCCACAAGCGGGTTCAATACGGAATACTCGCTTGAAAGGAAGGTTCGGGAGAAAATCCTGAATCGTGCCGAGACGGGGCAGAATTCCGTCTTGCCTACGGGATTCCGGGATAAGGTTTTCAAAAAAGGAGAACTTCCCGAAGATGCGGCAGAAATCCTTGCCTGGCCGGAGTCCTTTCCGCAGGATGTTCAAGCGGAGCTCTTGCCGGACGGTCTTAGGCGTCGGCTTGCAGGCGTGGCCATGAGCCTGTGGCCTCTTGATGTGCTGCCGCTGTCGGCTCCTTTCTTCCGACTTGTCTGTCAGCTGGCGCAGGTCTATACTGATGAGGCAGATCAGCAGTTTTTCTGCGCTCTGCTGCATGTTGCCGACTATTTGCATCTGCGCGAGTTCATGTGTAACAATGACTGGGCGGAGATACGCATTCAGCTGGATGTGCTCCACAACCATGCGTGGGAGCATGTCCCATTGCCGGACGTGCGGGTCGCCACTCGCGTTGTCCAAATGACTAGTGATTGTCCGGCCATGACATATGTGGTGCCTGTCTGCAATGTTGGACGGCGCTTGTCGCACTGCATTGAGTCTTTGCGCCGCCAGACACTGCCAAACATTGAGATCCTATGCGTTGACGACGGCTCTACGGACGATTCTCCGGAGATTCTTGATGCTTTTGCGAGGCGAGACAGCCGAATTAGGGTCTTTCATAGAAAAAACGAAGGCGTAGGGTGCGCACGGAATTTCGCATTGTCGGTCATGAAGGGAGAGTATGTGTCGTTTGTCGATGGTGACGACTGGCTTGACGCTGATGCGGCGAGGACTGCTGTTGATGTCGCGAATCGGCACGCACTTGATTTCTGCGCATATGATATTTCGGCCTTCGACCATAAAACTAGAAGTCAGATTCCGTTTTATTGGTCCATAGCGGAACAGGCCAAGTCGTTGCCTGTGGATCGAATTGTACAGATGTCGGATTTCGCCCACCTCATGATCAATGCCTCGGCATGCCTTGCCGTATACCGTAAGACTTTTCTTGATTCTTCAGGCATTAGCTTCACGTCGCTCAGGCTTGGCGAGGACCTGACGTTTACCATGACCATCTGGCCGCGTGCAAGGCGGTTCATGCTTCTCAATCGTGCCTTTTACCATTATCGCCGAGGACAATCCTATTCATCGGTGTCAAACTTGACGGCCGGCGTTGCTACTAAAGCGGCCGACGACGCGCAAATATCCATGATGGAGGCGTTATTGAAGCTTTATCGCGCCGTCTATAAGGAACGTTACTCCGCGAGGATTCAAAGCCTTTTCCGCGAGCGCGTACTTGCCGACATCCTGTATTATGCGGAAAAGTCGCATGCCGTGCGGACGTGGCTTGCGGATGTCGGTTGGAGAGGGTTCGATTTCGATTCAATGCAGATGTCGGATTTCTGCGAAGGCGGTCTTATGCGCCGTTGGGAGAAAATGACCGCTAGGCTTTCTGCTGGAAAGCTGGACGCAGAAGTATCCTTTGACGAGACTACCCCGGCAATCCTGCGCGCAAAGCTGAAAAAGATCGAACGTGCTCGGAAGTCTGCCGTAAAGGACATATATATCGTAACCGGGCAGCTCAATTCGGCGACTAACGAGCCAATTGATTCTTGGACTTTCTTCCAGTGGCTACAGAAGAGCGCCGTCCCGTCGCGGTATGTCTTATGGAAGAGGCACCCGCTCTACGCCAGGTTGCGAGACGCTGATGGGTTGAAGGACGTGATCGTCCTTGACGGTGACGGGGTCGGGAATTATGAGTTTGTGTCGAAGTGTGCTGACGTCTTGGTTCGCGCCAAGGCAGTCGTCCAGGAGAACGCTGCGCTGAATTCCTGCGTCAGGACCTGGCTGAGAAAACTGGACGGGTGTGCATATGTGTTCCTTCAGCACGGCGTTTTCTACACGTGGTTTACGCCGGTTGCCGCCAATACATTGTCTCTTTTCAATTATATAAATGTTGCATCGGAGCGGGAGCGGGATTTCATCCTCCATCGAATGCCCGAGTCGGTTGGCATGACTAAGGCTAACTTTATCGTGGCTGGGCTGCCGCGGTGGGATTCACTAAGGGATATGTCTTCGGGGCTGAATGGGGAGAATGTGGTGTTCGTTATGTTGACATGGCGCATGTCTCTGGGTATGGGAGAAGACCGGCTCGAAAATTCGGCGTATTTGAGGCGGTTGAGGCATTTCCTGTCCCCTTGCAACTTGCAGAAGCTGCGTTCACTTGGCATCCGTGTTGTGTTTGCCCCGCACCACCATCTAGCAGGCATGGTGAAGAGCCTGGATTTCGGTACCAATGTCGAGATGGCCACTACGAACATGGTGTCGTATTGGATTCGCAGAGCGAAGATGATCGTGACGGATTTCTCAAGCGTATCCATCGACTTCCTCTTCCAAGGGAAGCCTGTCGTATATTGGATGCTTGACGCCGACGATTTGCGTCTGAATCGCGCGAATGCCAACGATGGCGGCAAGGTTTCCAGCGCCGTTTGCGAGACCAAGGCGCTCTTCAATCAGGTCTTTTCAGAATCAGCGGTCATGGCGCTTATAGAACGCTATGCAAGGAACGGTTTTGCGCTGGAGCAAGAGAAAAGAATAATCGCCGATTCTCTTTTCGCCAACAAATCGGATGTCTCCAGACGGCTGTATGAAGGCATCGAAGAGGCGTATTCAGAGGAGTGGGGGTGAGGTCGTGAGTTTCATCCATGTCAGGAGTGACGACAGGAGTATCTTAAAATATTTCCTGCCTTATGGTTACATGAGAAGATTCCTTGCGAGGGAATATGGCTTTGTTGTCGAGGACGGCGATTTCAGCAAGCGGAGAATTACGGTCGCCGACGTGAGTGGATTTCACATCGCTGACGTTTTGCCTCTGTGTGTCGTGATGTCGTTGCAGCGAAGGCGTTTGAGAGCGCGGCAGAAGGACGCATCCATTCAGGGGTTGCAGTCTGTTTGTCGCGAGCTTGCTGCTGTTAAGGCTGAATTTTATGATACCAAGATACGTCTTGAAAAAGAGGTCGAGAGGCTAAGCGTCGAAAACATGCGTCTTGAAATGCAATTCAAGTCCCTTGCATCGCTTCCATCGCAAACCCATCGGGCAACCCCGTCTTCACCACCTTCACCTGCTTCATATACCACAAAATAATAGTCCGAACACTATAATCCAACAGGTCGATTGCCCCAATTTGGCCTATAAATGCCTTGGGAGAGCGGGCCCTCTTACTTGGGAGAGCGGGCGTCTCGCCCGCTCATAAGGAGTATTGAACCTCTTCCATCATCGCGGGCGAGACGCCCGCTCTCCCAGTGATATGCGAGTCTTTCGCCTTTCTCCGGTTGATGATGCTGATTAGCGAATAATTGACCCCAATAATGGGGATTGTGTATAATACCAGCCGTCAAGCAGGAGGAGTGAAATGGGGCGGCTGCCGGGATTCGACTACAAAAAGCCTTTCTTTTATATGGTGACGCTTAAGCGGCTCCAGGGGCTTGCTGCATTTTCGGAAATCAACGGTCAAGGGCGGCATATTGTGGAGAATGCGATAACTGAGGCGTTTTCGGCGGTAATTCGCGGTTTTGCGGCCAAGTGGCGCGGGTTGTGGCCCATCGAAACTTTTGTGATAATGCCAGACCACATCCATCTTTTGCTTCATATTCGCGATAGTGGCGATCAGCTTGTCCTTGGCAAATACGTCTACCAGCTTGAAAAGGCTTTGGCTAAAGAGTATTGGCGAGAAACGTGCGGGGTGGCAGATGAGCCGATGGGACAGCTCATGCCAAAATCTTGTTCTGTGGGGCTTGGCGAGTGTGGCAAGGCTCGTCCCGTCGAGCCTATCTTTGAGCGAGACTGGCATGATTGGATCGTTATGAAAGATGGACAGCTCGCGGCTTTTACGAGCTACATACGCGAGAACCCGCGTCGCGCATGGCAACATAGCGCTGCCACGAGATGGGAGATATGAATTTTTCCGCCCGCGCTTGCATCTGATTTGGTATAATATCCCCCCGATTGCGAACTTTTTCCACTTTGAAAGGCAATTGGTTATGAAACGCACAGACGTTGACAAGATTTTGATTATCGGTTCAGGCCCGATTGTCATCGGACAGGCGTGCGAGTTTGACTATTCAGGCACGCAGGCATGCAAGGCGCTGAGGGCATGCGGATACAAGGTTGTCCTCGTTAACTCGAATCCCGCGACGATAATGACCGACCCGGTCATGGCGGATGCGACCTACATCGAGCCGCTGAACGAAGCTCGGCTTGAGCAGATAATTGCGAAAGAGAGGCCCGATGCCATACTCCCTAACCTGGGCGGGCAGACGGGCCTCAACCTTTCCATGGAGCTCGCGAAGAAGGGCATCCTCGACAAGTACGGCGTGAGGGTTATCGGCGTAAACCTCGATGCCATCGAGCGCGGCGAAGACCGCGAGGTGTTCAAGGCCACTATGCAGAAGCTCGGCATTGAGACGCCTAAGAGCGGCATCGTCCACTCCGTCGAGGAGGCGGTTGATCTCGTGGAAAAGGAGATCGGCTATCCGGTAGTGGTGCGTCCCGCATACACCATGGGCGGCGCAGGCGGCGGATTCTGCTACAACGTCGAAGAGCTGCGGACCATCTGTGCGCGCGGGCTTGACGCCTCGCTGACTCACCAGTGCCTTATTGAGGAGTCGATCCTCAACTGGGAGGAGCTTGAGGTAGAGGTCGTTCGCGATTCCAAGAACCAGATGATCGCCATCTGCTTCATCGAGAACATCGACGCCGTCGGCGTCCACACGGGTGACAGCTACTGCGCGGCGCCGTTCCTGACGATCTCCAAGGAGCTTGAGGAGCGCCTTAAGCGCGACGCCTTCAAGATCGTCGAGGCCATCGGCGTCATCGGCGGAACGAATGTGCAGTTCGCGCACGACCCCAAGACGGGGCGCGTCGTAATCATCGAGATCAATCCGCGCACTTCGCGCTCGTCGGCGCTTGCATCGAAGGCGACGGGCTTCCCGATTGCGCTCGTTTCCGCGAAGCTCGCGGCGGGCATGACGCTTGACGAGATTCCATACTGGCGCGACGGAACCCTTGAGAAATACACGCCGAGCGGCGACTACGTCGTGCTCAAGTTTGCGCGCTGGGCTTTCGAGAAGTTCCGCGGCGTTGAGGACAAGCTCGGCACGCAGATGAAGGCGGTCGGCGAGGTCATGTCGATCGGCAAGACCTACAAGGAAACCTTGCAGAAGGCGATTCGCGCACTTGAGCGCGGCAGGGCAGGGCTTGGCTTTGCGATGGACTTCCACGAAAAGTCGCTTGACGAGTTGCTCAAGCTGCTTTCGGTCCCCAACTCCGAGCGCCACTTCCAGATGTATGAGGCTCTCAGGAAGGGCGCCACGAACGACCAGATATTCTCCAGGACGGGCGTGAAGGATTACTTCATCGACCAAATGCGCGAGCTCGTCGAAGAAGAGGAGCAGATACTGCTGCACAAGGGCGGCTTCCTTCCGGACGAATTGCTCGTCCAGGCTAAGAAGGACGGCTTCAGCGACAAGTACCTCTCGCAGCTTCTTGGCGTTTCTGAGAAGGATATTCGCGCGCAGAGGACTGGCATCGGTTGCGTCGAGACCTGGCACAAGGTGCCTGTCAGCGGCGTCGAGAATCAGGCCTACTACTACTCGTCCTACAATGGCGAGAAGAGCGAGGTTCCCGTTTCGGACAACAAGAGGAAGGTGATGATCCTCGGCGGTGGACCGAACAGGATCGGACAGGGAATCGAGTTCGACTACTGCTGCTGCCATGCTGCGATGGCGATGCGCGAGATGGGCTACGAGACGATAATCGTCAACTGCAACCCAGAGACGGTTTCGACGGACTACGACACTTCCGACAAGCTCTACTTTGAGCCGGTGACGCTGGAAGACGTTCTGCAGATATACGAGGCCGAAAAGCCAGAGGGCATAATCGTCCAGTTCGGCGGCCAGACCCCGCTCAATATCGCGCGCGGCCTTCAAGAGGCCGGCTGCCGCATTCTCGGCACTTCGGTAGACTCAATCGATGACGCGGAGGATCGCGACCTGTTCCATTCCATCATGACGAAACTCGGCATACCCATGCCGGAGTCGATGATGGCGAGCGACCTGGATGGCGCGCTCAAGTGCGCGGAGTCGCTCGGCTACCCGCTCATAATCCGTCCTTCGTTCGTGCTCGGCGGACGCGGCATGGAGGTGATCTACGACGAAATAATGCTTCGCGAGTATGTCGCCAAGGCTGTCGGCGTCACGCCGGATCGTCCGCTATACCTCGACCGCTTCCTTTGCCACGCGCTGGAGTGCGAGGCTGATGCATTGTCGGACGGCAAGGATGTATTCATACCGGCGATAATGCAGCACATCGAACTTGCGGGCATCCACTCCGGCGACTCGGCGTGCGTGCTGCCGCCAGAAGGCATATCGGAGGCGTGCCAGGCGACGATCCTCGACTACACGCGCAGGATCGCGGACGAGCTTAAGGTCGTGGGCTTGATGAACATGCAGTTTGCGATCGAGAACGACAAGGTCTATGTGATCGAGGCGAATCCTCGTGCGAGCCGCACCGTGCCGCTCGTCTCCAAGGTCGCCGGAATCCAGATGGCCCGAATCGCAACCCGCCTCATGCTCGGCGAGACAGTCGCTTCGCTTGGACTCGACAGAAAGCATACTATTCCATACTTCGGCGTGAAGGAGGCCGTGCTGCCTTTCGAGAAGTTCCCGGAAGTCGACCCCGTGCTCGGGCCGGAGATGCGCTCGACCGGTGAAGTGCTTGGCCTTGCGGAGTCGTTTGGCCTCGCATACTACAAGTCGCAGGAGGCCGCGGGACTGCCGTTGCCGACGGAGAAGGGCAAGATTCTGGTTTCGCTTTCGGAGAAGACCGACGATGTCATCGAGGCCGCGATGCAGCTTGTCAGGCTTGGCTTCGAGATCGTGGGCACCGAAGGCACGGTGAAGTATCTCTGGGGCAAGGGCGTAGAGGCCATGATGGTCGCCAAGATCGGACAGGGGCGTCCCGATGTTCTCGACATAATCAAGAACCGTCAGGTGTGCCTCGTGATCAACACGCCTTCCGGCCGCCGCGATTCGCGTGCGGACGACAGCCGCATACGCCAGGCCGCGATCAAGTACAAGGTTCCATACCTTACGACGGTCGCCGCGGCTAGGGCCGCGGCAGAGGGCATCGCCGCCGCGATGGGCGGCAAGGGCGAGGTCAGGAGCCTGCAGAGCTATCATGCGGCGATAGGCCGGGAGTGAGCGGTCGGCTTTTGGATTTTTACAAAAAAGGAGAAACAGGAAAATGGCGGCGATCTACGAATACACGGGAGTTGTCGAAAAGGTACTCGACCTTCAGACATTTGCCAGCGGGTTTACGAAGCGCGATGTTGTGCTGACTGACGACATCGGCATGGAGACGAAGTGGCCGAACCACATCGCGTTCACGTTCAAGAAGGATTCAACCAGTCTTCTGGACGGCGTAAAGCCGGGGCAGCGCGCAAAGATACGTTTCGCGATAGATGGGCGCGAATGGACCAACCCCCAGGGGCAGGTGAAATACTTCACCGATTTGACGGGCCTCAAGCTTGAGGTGCTGAAGGACGACGGCACTTCCACCGAGCCTATCCCGGAGCCTGTGGGTCCAAACGACTTTGTGGACGCGGGCGACGTGGACGACATGCCGTTCTGACGCATGCTCTGGCGCGACACGATAGGCAAGGCGGCGGAATTCCTTGCTGCGAAGGGGGTGCCCGACGCGCAGGTTGCCGCCGAACTTCTTGCGGCGCGCCTGTTGAAATGCTCGCGCGGACTTTTGGCGTCCGCGCTGGAGCGGGAGGTAGCGGAAAGATACCTTGAAGCCATGCGGCGCGGGATGCGCCGGCTTGTCGATGGCGAGCCCCTTCAGTATGTTCTAGGCGAGTGGGACTTCCGCTCCCTTACACTGAAGTGCGACCGTCGGGCGCTGATACCGCGTCCCGAAACCGAGGAGCTTGTTACGCGCGTGCTCGCTTATTTGCGGCGCCGCGAAGCCGAGGAGGGACCGCCTTTCGTGATTGATGTCGGCACCGGTACCGGTGCGATAGTCCTTAGCCTGGCCAAGGAGTACATCGGCGAGGCGGTGTTCCTCGGAACGGACGTCAGCGAGGACGCGATTGCCCTCGCCAAGGAGAACGCCGAACTTTGCGGGCTTTCCGGGCGAGTGAAATTCGCGGCTATGGATGGGCTTGACGACTTTGACGAACCGGGGATAGTGGATGCGCTGGTGTCCAATCCGCCATACATCGAAAGCGCTGTCTGCGAAACGCTTGATCCAAGGGTTAGGAACTTCGAGCCGCGCATTGCACTGGACGGCGGAGCGACCGGGCTCGACTTCTATGACAGATACCTTGGCGACGCCTTGAACATCCTTAAGCCGGGCGGCGCAGTGTTCTTTGAGATTGGTGAAGGTCAAGGCGCGGCGGTTGCCCAGCTCATGGCCGACTACGGGTTCGAGAACATTCGCATCGAGCGAGACTTCGCTGGACACGACCGCTACGCTTCGGCGACGGTGCAGTGACTGGCGCAGCCTACTTCGTGGAGGGCGGCAGGGTCGAGAGGGCGACGGACGCCTCGAACTGCGACATTGGCGTAGTCACTATCGCTACCTCTTCACGCGTTGCCGCGGCGGCCATGTCGTCCGGCACGGGACGGTCGTGGCATATGACGATTATCTCTATGCCTGCGAGGGTGCAGACCGCTATCGTGTTCAAGTGGTTCTGGATGGTTATCAGCACCGACTCATCGCCGCAGTGCCCCATGACGTCCGAAAGGAGGTCGCTCGCGTAGGCGAAGTTCACTTCGGCTCCAGGCTTGTCCACGGCGATCCTGCCGCCGACTTTTTCCGCTACTTCGGTTATTGTCATTTTCGTCTCCTTAAAATCTAGTAAGGCGCGGCGAGAGTCGCGTCAGCCGGAAGGCGAAGGCGCGCTTAAGCTCCGCCACCGAGAACTTATCTATATCGGCTTCGGTCCAGACGCGAGCGACGTCGTCCAGGTTGTGCGCGTCGGAACTGCGCGTCACCGCGTAGCCCTCCGCCTTCGGTAGCCATTCGGCCGCGTCAGCCGTTCGCGATAGCTCTACGGCGTCAAAATATGGTGTGCCGTCTGGAGCGGCAGGAATGTCGCCCAGGGCAGACACCACAGAGTAGTTCAGCCGGTCAATGTGCGCGGCGATGTAGAGTCCGCCCAACTCGTGCGCCTTGGCGGCGGTTTCGGGAATCGTCCGCCGGCATCCCATGGCGAGAATGCGCCATTCCAGGTCGGCGATCTCGTCCTCTTCGCCTTCTGCCGAAAGTATAGGCTGGTCGCCGAATGTGTCGGGGTCGTTCACGCGCTTCGGCATCGCGGCGTAGACCCATTCAGTCATGGCAAGCGCCTGCTCGACAGTGTCGAAAAGCGCAAGGGTGTGGGTTTCTTCGGCGGTCTGCACCTCCATCCCGAAGAGGCACGCAAGACCGGCCTTTTTTGCGCGCACGGCCATTGCCGGCGCGTTCATGGCCGAGTTGTGGTCCGTTATGGCTATTCCGCCCATTCCGGCGGCGAGAGCCCTGGCGACGATGTCGCCGGGAGCCATTTCGAGGCTCGCGCACGGGCTGAGGCAAGAGTGTATGTGCAAGTCGAACTTCATCGCCCGCTATTCTACCAAATATGGTATAATCTTGCATCATGAACATTGAGGATATTGTAAAGACACTTGACGGGACGCTCGTTGCCGGGGGAGACTCCGACAGGACTGTCGGATCGGTTGTGGCGAATGACCTTATGAGCGACGTGTTGCTTAACGACGGTGAAGACATGCTTCTGCTTACTTCGCTCGCCTCCGACCAGGCGATCCGCACCGCCAACATCGTCGGCGCCATGTGCGTCGTGGTGCACAACGCCAAGCCTCTGCCGAAGACCATGTGCCAGGTGGCGGATACGCTCGGCATTCCGCTGGTGTCCTCGCCGCTTTCGAAGTACGACAGCTGCGTGAGGATACACGATTTCCTCGAAGCCGAAAAGAAGTAAGGCGGCTCGCCATGGCCGAAGGGTACAGCCCCAAGATTCTTACAGGCGGGGAGTCGAAGAGCGACGACGAGATACTTGCCGCGCACGACAAGGTTCGCAGGGTGTCGGGGCCGGGGCTTCCCGGCGCGGACGACAGCCCTCTTGTCATAATGGAGCTTCTTCAGCGGCTCAGGGTGCGCGACGTGATGCGCGACCACGACATAATCGCCGTTTCGCGCGCCGACACCATGGCGCGAGCCCAGCACCTGATGAAGCTGAACAACATTTCGGGCGTGCCGGTCGTCGAGGGCAAGCGGCTTTTCGGGATAATCTCCGTAAACGACATAATAAAGGCCCTGGAAGGCGGCTGGATAAACGACACGTGCCAGCAGCACATGGCGACGAATCTGGTGGTGCTCGAGGCCGACATGCCGCTCGCGTTCGCGATAAAATTCTTCCAGAACTACACGTTCGGCCGCTTCCCCGTTCTGAACAAGGAGCGCGACCTTGTGGGAATCGTATCGCAGCGCGATGTTACGCGCGTGCTGATGCACGAGCTCACCAATGAAATCTCCAAGCTGGAGGGCAACGCCCCTGCGCCGTCCGGGGCGGCGAAGAGCGAGGGAGCCCTGCCGTACTACTCGATGCGCCAATTCATCGTGGTCAGAAACGACCTCTCCAACGCCGGCAAGGCCGCCAACGAGATAAAGAAGATGATGAAGGACGCCGGCATCGACAACAAGATCGTCCGCCGCGTCGCCGTGGCCGCCTACGAGCTTGAGATAAACATATGCATTCATTCGCTCGGCGGGTCGATAACGTTCATCCTCGACACCGAGAAGGCAACCGTCATCGCGAAGGATCGCGGCCCGGGCATAAAGGATGTCGAATGGGCCTGCCAGGACGGCACCTCGACCGCGAACGACTGGATTCGCTCGATGGGCTTTGGCGCCGGTATGGGGCTTGCAAACTCCAAGCGCGTCTCGGATATGTTTGACATACAGTCCAAGATACCGTCCGGAACCACGGTGATGTGTGAATTCATGCTAAAGAAGTGAGGTTTATATGACAGTAGACGATCTCAACAGGCGCTACGGCGCACCCGGCAGAATCGTTTTTCGCGCAGGCTTCGCAGGATATCCCGAAGTCGTTCTTGCCAACAAGTACGGCACGGCCGAGATAGCCCTACTTGGAGCCAATGTGCTTTCGTACAGGCCCACCGGTCACAGCCCGGTTCTGTTCCGGCCTGAGAAGCGCGACTACAATCGCGGCGAATCCATTCATGGCGGATTGCCCGTATGCTGGCCGCAGTTCGGCAAGCTCGCTATCGAGGGGATGTCTGCGCACGGCTTTGCTCGCGTCATGCCTTTTGACGTAAGGGGTACGGAATATTCCGAAGACATGACGGAAATAACCCTTGGCTTGAAGTCTTCGCCGGATACCAAGGCGCTTTGGCCGTACGACTTCGATCTGGAGTTCAAGGTGTCTGTCTCGATGAAGCTCAACCTCAAGCTGACGACGAAGAACACGGGCGATGCGCCTTTCGGGTTCACGGCTGGGTTCCATCCGTATTTCCTCGTGCGCGAGCGCAATGCCGTGTCGGTGCGCGGACTGGACGGATGCGCCTACATCGACGCGCGCGACATGTCGGAGCACGTTCTTTCGGGAGACCTCGCTATGAACTCCGAGGCCGATCACGTCTTTACGCTCAAGCCTGCGCCGAAGCACGAGTTCGCGCTTATCGACCCCGGACTGAAGCGCGCGATAGCGATGGTCTCCACCGGCAGCGGCAACGCGGTTGTATGGAATCCCGGCCCGGCTGCGAAGATCGCCGACTTCAAGGATGGCGACTGGAGCAAGTTCGTCTGCGTAGAGCCCGTCTCGGCATGGCCAAAGGCCACGGCGACCCTTGCCCCGGGCGAAACCTCGGTGCTTGCGGCGGCGATACAGTCCAACGCCGAACCCGCTTGACGCACGACAGACACTTAGGCAAGACTAATGAAGAACTATCTTGCAATCGATATCGGGGCGAGCTCGGGCCGTCACATTGTGGGGCGCGTCGAGAACGGCAAGATCGCCCTTGAGGAGGCTTACCGCTTCGTGAACTCGCAGGTTCGCCGTGGTGGACACGACTGCTGGGACGTCGAAAAGCTCGTCGATAGCGTAAAGGCCGGCATCGATGCGGCGATGGAGAAGTTTGAGATAGAGTCCATCGGCATCGACACCTGGGGCGTCGACTTCGTGCTCCTTGACGCCGACGGCAACATGATAGGCGATGCCGTCGCCTACCGCGACGCCCGCACCGCCGGCGCGGACGCCGAAATAGAGGCCGGCGTGATTTCGTTCCCGGATTTGTATGCGCGCACCGGCATACAGAAGGCGAGCTACAACACGATCTACCAGCTTTGGGCGCTCAAGAAGGAGCACCCCGGGCAGCTTGAGAGGGCGGCGCACTTCCTGATGATGCCGGAATATCTCAACTACAGGCTTACCGGCAGGATCGTCCACGAATACACCGATTCTTCGACGACGTCGCTCCTTGATGCCGTGAAGAAGGATTGGGACTTCGATCTCATCGAGAAGCTGGGCCTGCCGAAGCGCATCTTCGGAAAGCTTGAGATGCCCGGCGCGACCGTCGGCGAGTACAAAGGCGTGAAGGTGGTCCTGCCCGCGCTGCACGACACGGGCTCGGCCTATCTCGCCGTGCCTGCCCGCGACGACAGGGCAGTCTATCTTTCCAGCGGCACGTGGTCGCTTCTGGGCGTGGAGAACGACCGTCCCATAGCCACCGAGGCCTCATGCGCGGCGAACTTCACGAACGAGGGCGGCGCCTGGGGCCGCTACCGCTACCTCAAGAACATCATGGGCCTTTGGATGATACAGTCCATCCGCCGCGAGCTCAACGGCGTATCATACGTGGAGGGCAAGGACGCCGGCGCCGCCAAGTCAGCGCTCGCCCGGCTTGCCGACTATACTCCCGGCAGGGAATACTCTTTCGGTGAGCTTGAGGCCCTTGCGCGCGAGTCTGCGTTTGACGTTACCGTCGACGTAAACGACCAGCGCTTCATGAACCCTGCTTCCATGACGGGCGAGGTCGTTTCGGCCGCCGCGGAAAAGGGCGCGGCCCCGGCAACGGTCGGCGCGCTGATGCAGTGCGTCTACAAGTCGCTCGCCGCGTGCTATGCGTCGGCCATCGAAACCCTGTCGGGAATCACCGGCAAGACCTACACGTCGCTCAACATAGTCGGCGGCGGTTCCAAGGACCGCTACCTCAACGAGCTTACGGCCGCCGCAACCGGACTGGAGGTCTTCACGGGCCCGGTCGAGGGCACGGCGATCGGCAACCTTATCGTACAGATGATAGAGGGCGGCGAGTTTGCAGACCTTGCGTCCGCGCGCGCGGCAATAGTCAGATGATGTATACAGACGTTCCACTTTGGCTTTCGATAGCCATGATGATCGCCGGGTTCGTGGCCTTGGCGTGGTCCAGCGATACTTTCGTAGACGGCGCATCGTCCGTCGCGAAGGCCCTCGGCATATCGCCGTTCGTGATAGGAATGGTTATCATAGGCTTCGGCACCAGTGCGCCCGAGCTGTGCGTAAGCGTGATGTCCGGCATATCCAACCACTCGAACCTCTCTCTTGGCAACGCCTACGGCAGCTGCGTCTTCAACATCGCGGCGATTCTGGGCATAGCATCGATCATACGCCCGCTTGCGGTGAAGCCTATGACGGCGTTCGTCGCGGGGCCGGCCCTCGCGGCGATTTCGCTCGGTTCGATGGCGGTACTTTGGGATGGCGTCGGCTCGCGGGGCGAGGCGCTGGCCCTGCTCGGAATGTTCGCCGTGCTGCTGCCGTTGTACTGCTGGTTCGACCAGAAGACGAGCGGCGCCGCGCCTGATGCGGAGGCGGGCTCAAAGGGACGCCCGCCCACCGCCAGGATGATCGCCGATCCGCGATACAAGCGCATCGGGCGCATGAGAATCGCGATCGCCTACGCGAAGCTGTTTGTCGGGCTTGCCGTGCTCATCGGCTCTTCGCACGTGCTGGTATGGGGTTCGGTGGACTTCGCGCGCGCGGTCGGCGTGTCGGACCTTATGATCGGGCTCACCATCGTCGCCATGGGAACGTCGCTGCCCGAGCTTGCCGCAGCGATAGCTTCCGCCCGCCGCGGCAAACACGAGTTCGTGCTCGGGAACATCGTCGGCTCGAACTTCTTCAACATGCTTGCCGTCGTAGGCCTTGCCACCAGCATAGCTCCGGCGAAGGGCTTTTCGCGCTTCATACTTTTGCGGGATCTTCCCATGACGCTTGCGCTTTCGCTGGCGATCACCGTCTTCGGCGTAAACTGGCGCCGCCCGCGCGAGAACGGCAGCTTCAACCGGTTCGAGGGCATGGCGTGGCTCGTGGTGTTCCTGGCCTACACCGCCCTTGTCATATACCAGGAAACGCACTGACCCAAGGAGGGCTTCAATGGCAAACGTAATAGCAATCGACGGACCCAGCGGAGCTGGCAAGAGCAGCGTGTCGCGCATCGTCGGCGAACGTCTTGGCTACCTTCACGTGGATTCCGGCGCGCTCTACCGCATCATGACGTGGCAGAGCCTGGTGAATGGCGTCGATCTCGATTCGCCCGAGGCGATACGCGCCTTTTCGGACACCGTCGAAATAGAGTGCCGCCCCGAAGGCGGCCATATCGCCTATTACGTCGGCGGCGAAGCCCCGGGCGACCGCATCCGCACGCCCGACATAAACGCCAATGCCTCCAAGGTCGCCCGCGAAAAGCCAGTGCGCGACAAGATCACGGCAATACTTAAGGGCATGACCCGCTACGGAAACCTTGTAGTCGAGGGACGCGACATTACGACAGCGGTATTCCCCGACTCCCCTGCGAGGTTCTATCTCACTGCTTCTGCCGAGGCGCGCGCCCGCCGGCGCCAGAAGGAAGAGGTGGAGAAGGGCATTGCGAACCAGTCAGCCGAAGCTGTGAAGGCGTCCCTGCTCGCCCGCGACGCGATAGACTCTACTCGCAAGTACGCACCGCTCAAGAAGGCGGACGGCGCGCTTGAGATAGATTCGAGCGACCTTACCCTTGAACAGGTAGTGGAGACGGTGATGAAGGCGCTGCCGCCGGAGTGGGTCAAGTCTTGAAGCTATCCGTAAAGCTCTGCATAGCCGCTCTTGCGCTTTACTTTTCCGCCGCGGTCTACGGCGAAGTGCAGTATCGCGTTGCCCTTGCGAGGGATGTGACGCCTGCGTACAACGCGGTCAACCTATCCGAACGCTACCAGCCGCCGTCGGCGAAACACTGGCTCGGCACGGACAACCTCGGGCGGCCGGTTGCGCAAAGGCTTGTGCAGGGCGCGCGCATCGCCTTCCACGTCGGCATAATGACCTCTCTCATAGCTATACCGATCGGGGTGCTGCTTGGGTTGTTGGGTGGATACTTCGGAGGACGCGTCGATTCGGTTGTCGTTTGGCTTTGCGCGACGGTGGCCTCAATGCCAGGTTTATTATTCATACTTGCGATTTCACTTGTCGCCGGACAGGGCCTTCTAGGCATATACCTTGGAATAGGGCTCACAACATGGGTCGGGGTATGCCGCACGATTCGTGCCGAGACCATGAAGCACCGCGAACGTGCGTACGTGCAGGCGGCGCGCGTGCTAGGCTACTCCCATGCCCGCATAATGTTCAGGCACATTCTGCCGAACGTCGCCCACATAATACTCATACAGTTCTCGATACGTTTTCCGTCGGCGGTATCTACGGAAGTCTTCATATCGTTTCTGGGAATCGGCGTTCAGGGCGAGCCCTCGTGGGGCATAATGATAAACAATGCGCGCCTAAGGCTCTGGCAGGGCGTATGGTGGGAGATGACCTTCACCACAATCGCAATATTCATGCTGGTTTTGGTATTCAACCATCTGGCGGACTATCTGCGCGACCGTCTCGACCCAGCTCTCCGCTCCGAGCGCTAACTTTTGGCTTTCCCGTAATTTCCCTATTGCCGGGGTGTATTGCGAGGTGAAATAGCATATGGTAAAATTACCGCAATGAACGATACGAGTAAAGAACCTAGAATCATTCGGGTGCCGGAGGTTGTCATCGAGCGCGTAACCGGGGCTATAGGCTCATGCAGGCTAAGCAATGCTTCGATCGCATCGCAAAAGACAATTGCCGCGACGGGTTTTGCGGAGCGTTGCATTGTTGCAGAAGGAGAGAGCCTTTTTGATCTTTCTCTTCGTGCCGCCAAGACTGTGATGGAAGGCGTGTCTTCTGATGATGTAGGCGGTATCGTTGCCGCGACATTCTCGAATGCAATGAGATTTCCGGGTCTTGCGGTTAAACTTGCTTCATCGTTGGGTCTGGATGCGACGGTGCCTGCGCTTGATCTGCAGCTTGCCTGCAGTGCTTATCCCTATGCGGTTTATGTCGCCGGGAGGATTGCCGCTGATACAGGTAAGAAGGTTCTTGTGTTGGATGGAGACTTGCAGTCGCCTTTGACGGATGCTGCGGATGCATCCACAGCGCCGCTTTTCTCTGATGCATCGACGGCTACGCTGCTGAGCTGCCGTTCCGGGGATGTCGATGAGGGAGGGGCGTTTTCTGAATTTGGCTTCCTTTCTCGTGCGTCGGATGCGCTGTCATGTTCGTCGGAGGGGCCCATACGAATGGATGGGTTTAAGGTGTTTTCGTTTGTTGCGACTGATGTCGTCAGGTTTTTGCGCGGATTCGGAAGCGGGTTTGATGTTTTTGTGCCGCATCAGGCCAATATGTACATGGTGCGTCAGTTGGCAAAGAGTCTTGATCTCGAAGACAAGCTCATTACGTGCGGCGCGGAGTATGCAAATCCGGGTTCGTCGTCGATACCGCTTGCGTTGGCGTTGTATGGGCGGTCTGGGCGTGTGCTTATTGCCGGCTTTGGTGCCGGGCTGTCGGCATCGGCGGCTACAATTCGCCTCGCATCTGGTGCTTGCATGGGCCTTGCTTGACTTCATACGGGAAATGGTGTGCGTATGTAATGTCGTTCATGCAGTGTGGTTGATTGTTCCGCGAGGGTTTTGGTATAATAAGCCCATGAATTTGAATAAGTTTTTGTTTTGGCTTGGCCTCGCTTGTGTCATTGCGCGGCCAATCGGGGCTTTTGCAAGTCCAATCCCTGGCACTGGGACGGACGCGAGATATGCGACCGATGCGTATCCGGGCTTTGACAGTGAGGATAATCTTGTAAAGCCTTCCAAAAAGACGCCGAAGTTCCTATCCTTCATATTCGGTCCCAAGAAGGACAATCCTGCGGATCAGCTGGAATGGTCCCGGCAGTGCGAGAGTGAAGGTTCCTGGCGCGCGGCGCGAAAAGGCTATGATGCGCTAGTGCGCGAATGGCCGGCCTCTCCCGAGGCTGTGAAGGCCCAAAGGGCATATGCCGATCTGTTGTTGAACCACGATCTTGACTACGAGGCGGCTTTCAACGAATACCGGTATCTCATCGACTTCTATTCTTTGGAGTGCAACTTCGGCGAGGTGGTCGAGCTGATGTACAAGGTTGCGGAGCTAATGCGCGAAGAGGGCAAGACGATTGTGTTCTTCCGATTCTCCAACACTGTGGACGTCCGCCGCGCGTACGAGGCCGTTGTATTGCGTGCGCCTGGTGCGGCGTTTGCGCCGAAGGCCATGCTGACCATCGCGCAGCTGAGGGAGGACGAGGAGAAGTACACCGAGGCCGTGCAGGTCTACGAGAACCTTCGCAGCCTGTATCCTGGCGCTCCAGAGGCGATGACGGCCCTCCGCCGCGAAGGGGCGGTGCGTATGAAGCTTCTCGAAATGCATGGCTACAACCGTGAACGCGTTCGCGATTCGATAGCGTTCTTCCGCAAGTCGCTTCGTGGACGCCTTGACGACGAAGTGCGCGAGGAGTTTGAGGAGGATCTCGACGCGACTGTCGAAATGGAGGCCGATGAAGCCTACAAGGCGGCCAAGTTCTATGATTCCCGCACGCGCACGCGCCGCAGCGCCATATCGGCCTATGAACGTTTTCTCAGAGATTATCCCGCGAGTTCGCATGTGGAAGAGGTGCGCGCCCGCATCGAAAGCCTAAAGGAGGGTTCTCCGCAATGAATAGATTGGTTGTAGCAGCAATGTTTTCCGTGTTGGCTCTGGTGGGTTGCCGCACAGGCTATTCATGGAGGAGTGGCGTTCCTGCCGATATGCGCACTATCGCCGTGCCTACGTTCCGCAACGAGTCCAGTGTGACGGAGCTTGGCAGCATCACAACGCAGCAGATACTTCGCGAATTCCAGCGCGAAGGCACGTTTAAGATTGCTCGCCCTGACGACGCGGCCGTCGAGGTTCAGGGCGTGATAAGAAGCACGTCGTCGTCGTTCAGCGGCGGCAACCGCAAAACAGGCATGCGCATAGGCGAATACAGATATGTCGCGGTAGTTGAAGTGTCGGTGGTGGATCGCCGTAACGGACGCGTCCTCATAGACAACAGGAAATACACACCTGAGGCGGTGTTCGTATCAGGGCTTGATCTTTCGACGGCGACGCGCAACGCCAGCGGTCGTCTCGCGGAGGATCTCGCCAGGCAGATCGTTGACGATGTGCTGGCGTTACAGTGGTGAAGGGGAATGCCATGAACGACGTGCATGCAGTAATAGAGCTCAAGATTACGCCGCAGCGTGAATGCGGCTTCGGCAAGATTGCAGAGAAGGTCGCCAAGTTCGAGCAGGTCGAGGCATGCTTTTTGATGTCCGGCGGCTACGATCTTCTCGTGTTCGTCAGGGGCGAGAGTCTGCAGGATGTTGCGCACTTCGTTGCGGCGGATCTTTCGACGATCGACGGTGTGCTTTCGACATCCACGCATTTCATGTTGAAGACCTACAAGGCCAAGGGCGTGCTGGAGGCGCTTGGCACTGACGAACGGTTGGCCGTAACCCCGTGAACATCAAAATCATACATCTTTAAGCATTAAACAAGGAGGCTAAAATGGCAGTTGATCTTGCACAGAAGGCTCAGAATTTCACTAACCGCGGGCGTCAGGCTTTGGAGTCCGGCCGCTACGAGCTCGCGGTGGACATGCTCATGGAGGCCGTCTCAGCGGCACCGGACGTGCTTGAGACGCGCAAGCTGCTGAGGGCCGCGCAGATAGCGAACTTCAAGCGCAACGGCAAGGCGGGCTTTGGCGCAAAGCTCGGCTATATGATGGCAAGGCAGAAGATAATGGGCCTCGTCAAGAAGGGGCAGGGCGTAGAGGCCATGGCCGAGGCCGAGAAGCTCCTTAGCCAGAATCCGCTCGACGCCGACAACATCGAGGTCGCCGTGAAGGCGGCCGAGGCTGCTGGCAAGGCCGATCACGCGGCGATTTCCATAGAGGCGGCATACGAGTGCAGCAACAAGGATCCTTCGCTTCTCGAGCGCGTCGCTACATACTACACGATGGCCAAGCGTTGGGACAAGGCGCGCGATGCATACCAGAAGCTTTCCGAGATAAAGCCGGGCGACCAGCGTGTAATGCAACTTCTCAAGAGCGCAGAGGCCCAGGCCACGATGAATGCCGGCTGGGAGCAGACGGCCGGCAAGAAGGGAGGCTTCCAGAACCTTATCGCCAACAAGGAGCAGGCCAAGAAGCTCGACCAGGCGAACAAGGCGATGGTCATCGGCGAAGACGCCGAGGCGCTCATCGCGGAGAAGCTGAAGCAGATCGAAGCCGAGCCCAAGAACATGAACTATCGTCGTGCGCTTGCGCGAATCTATATACAGAACAAGCGCTATGCCGAGGCGGTGGAGTGCCTGACCGCGGCGATCGAGGCTGCCGGCGCCATGGACCCGGAGCTCGACCGCATGCTTTCCCAGACGCGCGTGCAGTACTACGACCAGCAGATCGCCGCGCTCAAGGCAGAGGGCAACGAAGAGGCCGCAGCCGAGATGGAGGGCGAGAAGAACCAGTTCGTGTTCGACGATCTCGCCGCTCGCGTGGAGCGCTATCCGAACGATCTGCACCTTAGGTATGAGCTCGGCGTTCAGTACTTTACCTACGAGTATTACGACGAGGCCCTGGAGCATCTGCAGCTTGCGCAGAAGAGTCCGAAGGACCGTCTTTGGGCGTTGTACTACCTTGCGATGTGCTTCATGATGAAGGGCCAGACGGATATGGCCGTCATGCAGCTTGAGACGGCACGCGATCAGCTGCCGATGATGGATGACCTCAAGAAGAAGGTTGTCTACCAGCTTGGCCTATGCGCCGAGACTCAGGGCGATCTCGAAAAGGCGTACCAGTACTACAAGGACGTCTATTCGGCAGATGTCGGGTTCGAGGATCTCTCCGATCGCATGCTCGCGGTGTCGCAGGCGCTCAAGGAGCAGCAGCAGGGGTAAAAAAATTGGCAGCCCCAAGGAGAGTCGAACTCCTCTACCAAGCATGAAAAGCTCGTGTCCTAGCCGATAGACGATGGGGCCGCTTCAAACAAGCACGTATTATACCATAATTGATGCGCGCAATGCAAGCGGTCCGATGAGGGCTTCAAAATGACGGACC
>CAMZEN010000038.1 GCA_947305775.1 uncultured Verrucomicrobiota bacterium | reverse complement strand
TGTTCGCCTCCGTCCGCGTAATCGTGAGGATGTTTGTGGAGTTGGCGGGAATCTTAAGGGGTTTTACGCCCTCGAACGTCTCGTAAACATGCCCCGTCGGCAACGTCAGAGTCACGTCACGATCAGCCGTGTTCACGATGCGCAGAACCGAATCGTACACTTCACCGGACCGCTCTCCCAAGTATTACACCCCTAGAGGTAGGGGTTATGGTCCGCTATGGCAAACGGATTTGACCTTACCGTATGGGTTATGATCCGTTATCGTCGGAGTTATGGTCCGCTAGGGCTGTTGTGGTTCGCCCTGGCGGGTATATTGATTAGGCAGTATATGGTTGTGAGTTTGACCTTAGGGGTGGGCGAATCACTGTAAGCGCGGGCGTCTCGCCCGCGTAAATGGAAGATTAACTCTCCTTAAGAGCGGGCGAGACGCCCGCTCTCCCAAGTTGCAGCGTACGCTCTCCCAAGACGCCTTCTGCGCAGCAAAAACACAAATGGTGCGCAGCAAAATTTCTTTTGGTGCGCAAGGTTTGCTTAATGGAGTGCCAACAGGTGCCACTCTGCAGCTTTTGCTCAGCGCATCACGCCCGGTTATCGAGTAAACGGCGCCTCCATCACATCCAGGTTCTCCGCAGCCACCGCTATGCCCGCTTGCTTCGCCAACTCAAGAAGGAGTCTTATAATGCCAACATCTTTCTCGCCCCGGTCCACCACGCCGTTCCACATGAGCGCCGCCATGTTGCACCTGCCGTCGGGATTTCTGGCTATGCAGGACCTGACCGCGGACATGGTCCGGGCATCAGGCATGGAACTGAATGTTGCGGCGATCAACGGTTCGCCATCGCCGTCCAGACGCATGTAGATGTAGTCTCGCGACTCAAAGGCATGGTCCTCGTCAACTTTTTGTATCACAAAGAATTCGTTTGTGCCTACGACCCAGCAGAATGTGCCGTCATTTATGCTTTCTGATCCAAGCATCTTAACTAGCGCATCCTGGGCAAGCCTACTGTACGCCACATCGAGCGCATTCGTCGCCCACTCCTCCATTTTCCGGTTCATCCACCTGATCGACGGATTAATGGCCACGTTCCCGTCGTCCACCACACCTTCGCCATAGTCGTCGTGTTCGCGCCTGACGCGGTAAAGCCCGTATTTGTCGCACACCATCTTTTGCGAGAGACCGTTCTCGAACGCACCGACATCGAAAGGCCAAGAGCGAAGCCTCACCTCATCGGTCAGCCCGTCGTCGCAATACCGCATGTATCTTCTGCCAGCGATTCGCTTCTTGGTGGCGATTTCGATCGAGTTTGTGTTCAGCAGATCCCAACGTGCCGACTCCCATGCGTCATAGGCATTGAGCATCTTCGTCAAAAGCGGCAACGCCACAGGCGGAACAATTTCGCCAACCGAGCTTTCCGTCGAAGGCGTCGGTCCATCGTCGTCCTCTTTGGGCAGCACTTTGACAATTAGCGAATGCAACATCTCGGAATCGCGAGCTATGTTCAGGATTGGGACCGTCTTCAGCAACGCATCATTGATGTTTCCTGGGCGGCGGTCGTCTCCATCCGGTATGGCGGATACAGGCAGCGAGTAATGGCACCAAATCTTTCCCGAGTCAAAATCAATGCCATACAACGAATGCTTCCGATCCTGGTTCGCCTTCATCAAAACATCGGCAGCCTCGGTGATCGATTCGCGAGGGCACGTCTCGGGAACGTCGCAGACGTTCCAGACCATACCCTCCCTGACAACAAGCGAATACGGCAACACGTCGTACCTTCCGCCAACATCGCGAACGACATCTTCGATCCTCGCGTTTATTATGCCGACACGCACCTCGCCATTTTTGCCCGACAGTTTATCAAGCCACTCGTTTACGGCAGCGCAGACCTTCACGTTAGCGTCCTTTTCGAAACACCTCTCAAGGACAATCTTCGTATCGGTCTCGGCGGCATTCCTAAGCTCCGCAGCCTCGTCCAGACCTTCAAATGCGGCAAAACGCCTTATGCCGGCAGCCGCCTTTACCGCGTCTCCGCCAAGCGAAACGGACGCAACCCCTTCCGAAAACGACCACAGTTTGTCGACAACAGCACCCATGAGTCGCCATTTCGCTTCCCTTTGCTGAAGCAGGAAACCCTCAAAAGGCATCCATGCCTGACACCTCAAGCGCCCATCCTCATCCAGAATCAACGATGCCGTGGAAATACCGTATTCCATTTCACCGCGAAATATGAACTCTATCATCTCCCTTCGCCGCTCGCCAGAAACAATAGTCGGCAGATACCCGATGAAAGAAACCTCACGTACATCACCATAGACTGCGACCGTTATGTCCAGCGTGCTGAACACGGACGGCAAAGCTCCGAAGGTTCCGTACAGATATATCGAGTCGCCATCATACTCGGTTTTGATGCCGGTCTTTTTCTGATAAGGTCCGATCCACTCGGCGACCTCTGCCGCGATGCGCTCCGCATCTGGCTGGTCCTCCTCATTGTGGGTCGCGTTACATGGAATGCCACCAGCTAGACAGGCAAGCACGATCAATGTCGTCCAGCTTTGTTTTTTTACAATGTACTTCATTGTCTGTTTTCCCATTTTCTATTCATAGTTCATAGCATTTACCATGAATCAACACTCACATTCAGTCGTTCGAGCCATTCTGCTTCGCTCTCCCAAGTCTGCACACAGGATTTTCCATGTGCCAAGAATCGGGTTAAGCGAGCATCACGGCCATATTTGGATGAAGCGCCGCTCCTTCTCATCGACCTGGTTGTTCCCATCATTGCCGATGATTCCGTCCGCCGTAAGGTTATTCGTGACGGTGCGCGCAGATCCCGCGCCAAGAGACTTGATGGACTTCACGATATTCTGCTTTATCACACCGATCATGCACTGCATCATCGACATCGGACGGTGTGCGTCGGCTTCGTCGATCTTCGGCTTAAGGTTCTCGAAGCGTGTCCGGACATCCTGCGTAAGATCGCCGGAAAGCTTCGACTCGATGTATGCGACGGCCGCCGCCTTCTTCTGGCCGAAAATCTGCTCGGCAGGGGCGTCTGCAGCGAACTCCGGCACATCGAAGCCTTCCTTCTTAGCGGCGGCGAGGATCACATCTAACCTGGCCATCTCGGCGCTTGTCATTGTGCGCAGCATGGACTCCATTGCGACGGTCAGTCGCGCCTGGCTGGAGAGGAAGCCTCCAATCGCCGGCGGAACCTCTATCGAGTACTTAGTCTGCAGCAGCTTGAAGACGGCGGCAATGCGCTTCCCGGCGTCGATGCCCGTGCCTTTCGCCAGGATTGCGGTTGCTATGTTGCTTATCTCCTCCCTGTGGTTGGCGAGCTTGGCCTTGCCGTCATTCGAAAGAAGCTCCTCCAGTCCATTCATGAAGATCGCAGGGTCGTTGCCGGCGGCACCCGCGATTATGCGAATAACGTTCTTCTGCTCGGCTCCGGTGAGCTTTGTCGCGTTGCCGAAGTCGATCATCGTCACGCCGTTCTGCACGCCATGCGCAACATCTTCGGACGTCGGAACCATGATGTTGCCCGCATGCAGGTCACCATGATAGAAGCCAGTTTTGGTGAACAGCCCCTCGCGTATCCAGATCGTCGCCAGGTTCGAGAGCGCATCATGCTTCGCAAGAGTCTCCTCGTAAGTCGTCGTAAGGCTCTCCGCGCCTTCGAACATGCGCAGCAGCGCGTCCTCGTCTGCGTGCTCGTCAATGCCTTTGACGGCGTTCGCCTTGTTCGCCGCGATGGACTCGCCCGTCTGCTTCAGGAACTTGTCCATCGGAACGCCAGGCGCGCGCTCGAGAACCATCATCCCCTTTGTCGGCTCGGTTCCCGGAATGTCGCTGAGCCGCATCGACGAAACGTTGTGGAACGTCTTGTTCACCTTGTGCGTTCCGGCGTCGTACACGTCGAGGCCCTTCTTTACGTTTTCGGCCTCAACCGTAAGGTCGAGCTCCTTCATTATGCCTGCGAGCCTGCCTTCGAACGTCGTGGACATGCCCTTGATGCCCTTCGCGACCTCGCGGAACACCTCAGCCTCGCGCAGGGAGCGCAGATATGCGTCCGGACGCAGCATCTTAACGACGCACTCGCGCTCCTCCGCCTCGCCGCGCATCCGTATGGAGCACAGGAACGTCTGCCCGACGGACGCCGCGCCAAGCGAGCTCTTGACCGTTATGGACTCTATCTTTCCCTTCGAGCGGGCGATCATCTCCGCGAACTGCGCCTTGACCGCCTTTTCCGGAATGGGCGCCAGACTGGAGCGCATGTCGTCGATGGCCTTGCGGAAGTTCACGTCCGTGAAGGCGTCGGGGTCGAGGCCCTGCATCATCTTCTGCATGATCGGCCCCGCGCCCTTCAGCAGCTCGCCGAAGCGGATTCCGTCCGACGCTCCGGCGACGGTGTTGCGCACGAGCCGCGCCATCATGTTGCGCTTGTCGGGACTGCCCATCCCCTCGAAATACACGTCGAGCGTCTGCTTGAGAAGCTTCAGCTGCGGATCGCTCGAACGGTCGTCCACTATCGTGTCCAGGTCGGACATCAGGCTCAGCGCCGCCGGGTTCTCCTTCGGAAAGACGCTCTTTATCATCGACTTCACCTGGCGCTGCACCGTATCCTTCATCGCTTCGTCGATGGACTTATCCAGCTCCAGCTCCAACTGCGAGAAGATGTTCGCCCTGCCGTGGCGGCGGTAGTCGAACTTCTTCTCCGCCGCATCCAGTTCTCTCTTGGCTTCATCGAGATCATACTCGTCATCAATTTCTTGCGCTAGCGTAAAGGCGTCTTTGGCGGTAGTGCCGATACCCGCCTCATTGAACTGGCGCTCCTTCGAAATGTCGTCGATTTCGATCTGCCGGTTGTTTTTGTTCTCCTCCTGGATGTACTTATCGTAGTCGCTTACGAGCCGCGAGAGGAAATTGCCGTTGTCCTTGCCGGCGCAATTGACGTCCTTCGCCTTCCTTTCGGCCAGCGCGTCGAGCAGCTTCACGATTGCGGACTGCATGCCCGGGTCAAGGCTCTTGAGGTCGGCGGGCGTTTCGCCAGGCTTAGCCGCGCGCGCATCCATCAGCGTCTTCAGCGTGTCGTGGTGCCGCTCGAAGACGTTCCTGAGGCGCCGGCCGTCGAGATAGCCGGACCGCCCGATATCGTTGTCGTACTCCGATATGTCCTCGGCGAGAATCAGGTCCGCCGCGAAATCGTGAACGCTCTTCTGGGCCGCGGTCGGGCGGCCCTCGCCCTCCTCTACCTGCGGCGCCTCGGCGGGTAGGTGTATACTGTTCGCGACGTCCCCCGCCGCCTCGAGCTTGTTGTAGAGCGACAATGCGTCCCCGCCCACGATATGGCGCTGGGAGACGATCTTGTCGTAGTGCGCGTCAAGCGCGGGACCGCTCGTTATGTTGCCCTTGATCGCCTGTATCGCCAGCTGCTTGGCCATGTCGCGATCAAGGTAGGCGATGCGCTCCGAGGACATCCCGTAGCGGATCGAGAGTATGTCGCGGCTAAGCTGCATCTGGCGGTTCTTGATGCTCTCGCGGATCGGCACGCCGACGGAGAGCGCGCCGTTGACAGTCTTTTCGAGCTCAAGCCTCCTGTCGTAGCGCGTAAGCATCTTCTCCACCATGTCGCCGCCGAAGACGTCCGTGTCGCGCACGATATCCTGCTCAAGCCTGTAGAGCGCGTCTTCGATCGACGGCAGGACGATCACGGCGTCCTGGCCTGGTCCCTTCCCGTCCTTGATTCGAACCTTCGCGCTCTGTCCGCTGACAAGCCCTATATCCACCTGGACGCCGCCCATCGTGGTGCGGATGAACTCGTTGCCCGGGAAGTCGGGGTCGTTCGCCGTACGGATGTGCTGGCAGCGGGAGCTGTTCAGGAACGCATAGTCCTTGGTGGTTTTCGGCGAGATGGACGGCGCCTTGACGACATAGTCGGCGCGGAAGTTGTATATGTTGCCGCCGGCGCCGCGCTTCTGCACATCGCGCTGCGCCATCGCGGAAAGATAGCTCAGCGCACCGTGTATGTTGCTGACGCCATCCTTCAGGGCGGCCGTGGTTTCGCGCTGGTTCTTTGCGCTTATGCCATGGCAGATGTTGTAGAGGCCGAAGGTAAGGAGCCCGAGGAAGAACTTCTTCACCGTGCTCGCGTGGACATGTCCGGCCTTGACTTCAGAGACGCGCGAAGCGAGCACGCCGCCGTTCGATGAGGCCTTGAGCTCGTTCTCCTGCTTATTCGGCAAGGTCGAAAGACCCTTGAACAGGTTCTTCTCGAATCTGTTCCAGTTGTTTATCGTCGTACCGCCCATCTTTTCTTCCTTTCGCTTTCTGCCATGTATACACGCATCGCGTAGAAAGGTTACATGGTTCCTGCCTATTATACTATAAATTTCGCAGGAACAGCGAAAGAACAGCCCTGCGGCCGATCACCAGATTCGGAAAGCGTTACGGTTGAATCCGGATGTGGTCAGATTTCGACGAGCCGGAATTGCGGTCATCAAGTTTGACACCAGATACGCCCTGAGGGACGACACTTGAGCATCCGCATCGGTTATGTCGAATATCTCTCCATCGTCGCGTGTGACGAAAAGGCATCCGTCGTTTATGTCAAGCGTCACCTCGGCATGAATTAGGCGCGATCCGTTGCGATCCTTGATGGCCATAAGGACTTCTTCAAGAAGAAGAGCCGAGAGTCCGGCGCGGCGTTCGTCGAAATCCCTGCGGGTACGAAGGAACTTGCCGACGGTCTCGGAGAGAGCGCAGATGGACTTGTCATCCAGCACAAGGTCGTAGACGCGTATCTTGCGCTCGCGCGCCCTGTTTAAGAAATACGGGAACATTGTCTTGCCCCATTTGACGACAATGAAGCACGACACCAAGGCGATAGCCACATACGGGGCCGCAGCCAGGGCAAGCCATATGCCAATCTCTCCGAAGGCCATGCCGAGCAACGGAAACAGAACGACAGGGGCCACAAAGGTCACCAACACCGTCAACGTCAAGGCAAGAGCAATGCGCCCGAGGAATGTGTAGTACGAATTGAAAAGCATTGCAAGCGATGTACCGACGAGCCCAAGAGAGACGATCCTGACGGCGGTCAGCGCAGACTGGTATATCACCGGATCGTCGATTCCGACAGCCTTTACAGCCAAATGCGGGAACAAAACCATAACAAAGCTAAGCAACAATCCCTCTGCGATAGAAACTATCAACGCATAGCCCATTATGCGTCCCACCAACCTGTCGTTTTTCTCGCCTATATAGACGCCTGCGAGCGGCTGTGCCGCATTTGCCACGCCGTCAAACGCCTCGCTTAGCCCCATGACGCAAATCACAACTGCGAGAACAGGAAGCTTTTCGGAACCGAACCTGACCACGACAAACAGGTTAAGCAGGTAGAATAGAGCAGCGTTGCAAAGTCTTATGCTGGCATCACCTGCGGAACAGGCGCAAATGCGCATGGTATCGGTCAAGCTGAAGTGGCGGACGAACGTAAGGGAGTTGCTTTTCTTCCTGAAATGCACCATCAATATCAGGATTGCAAACACATTCCCGATACATGTGCCGATTGCGCAGCCTTTCAGGCCCATGTACATCGTCAGCGGAATCGAGAACAGGCAGTTGCCAACAAGTTGCCCGGTATACGACGCAAAGCATGTCTTGCTGTCGCCGTCAGCGTAGCACATCGACGTAAGGAAGAATGCCACCGGCTCGAGAACAGCACACGGCATGAAGCATATCCAAAAATCATTTACGCCATCAAAGACGGCTCCTTCAACGCCAAAAGACGAGATTACCGTTTTTCTCAGCAAAGCAAGCCCGACCAGCAAAATCGCACCAAGGCCAATCGCGCTCCATAAACCTTGCGTGAGTATCTCGCTGGCGCGGCGCTTGTTGAAGCGCCCCATCTCACTGGCGTACAATACGCTTGTGCCAAGGCCGACCATAAGGGCGAAGAACGAAACGACGTTCATGACCGGCTGCATCAGATTGACCGAGGAAAGACCAACCTCTCCAACTATGTTGCCGGCTATTATGGAGTCGGAAAGTCCCATCAGGAACTCCACCAGCATTGCGAATGTCGCAGCTGGCAGAAAGTCCCTGAACTTGGCCGCTGCAAATGTCATTCCTTGGCCTTTCCGTTGTACCTAACCACAATCTGTGTGCAGTCATCGGCCTGCTCTACACCATCAGCATGGGCCATGACCGCGTCCACCACGGCCTTGGGCAGTGATTCCAGCGGCCCGTCGCCGTATTTTTCGATCATTGCGAGGAGTCCGTCTTCACCGAACATCTTGTTGTTGCGGTCTGGCTGCTCGGTAACGCCGTCCGTGTAGAGGTATATCTCGTCGCCTGGTTCGAGCTTCAGCTCGACCGCACTGTACTTGATGCCGGACATCGCCCCGAGCACCATCCCCGCACGGACGCGCAGGTACTCAAACTTTCCGCCGCGCCTGACGATGGGCGGGTTGTGGCCGGCGTTTACGCACTTCACGACGCCCGTGTCGAGGTCAATCTCGCAGAGGAACGCCGTTACGAACATGCAGGCGCCGTTTCCGTCGCAGAGCTGCTCGTTCGCGTCGTTTACGACCTCGGCGAGGTCCTTACCCGTCTGCGCGGCGCTTTTTATCGCCGTCTTCGCCCTCATCATGAAGAGAGCTGCCGGCACGCCCTTGCCGCTGACGTCGGCGACGAGGAACACGATCTTCCTCGGCCCGGTGAAGTAGAAGTCGTAGAAGTCGCCGCCGACCTCCTTCGCCGTCTTCATGTCGCCCCAGATGTCCACCTCGCGGACGTCCGGGAAAGGCGGGAAGACGCGCGGAATCGCGCTCTCCTGGATGTCGGACGCCATCTGCAGCTCCTTGGCCCTCTGGCGGCGCAGCTGCGAGCGGACGTATCCGGCGATGACTATGCCGACGAGGAACGCCGCGAGGACGAGCGCCATGCCGTTCAGGAAGGCGGACGTGCCGACGAGCAGCCTGCGCTCGACGATGGCCATCCTCTTGGGTATTACGGCGTACACGGGGAAGCCCTCTATGTCGCGGCGCTCCCAGTAGCTCTCGTCGCCAGGGTCGCGCCACTGCGAGCCCTCCTGCGACATGTCGGGATGCGAGATTATCGTGCCGATGCCGGTCGTTATCGCGATGAACCCGGCGTCTCCGCTGAGGTGCCAGTCGTGCGAGAGGCCGGTTACGGCGGTGCGGGAGAGGCGGCGGACGCATTCGGCCTGCCCGCCCACCTGCAGGAAGCCGCCCTCAGGAATCCACACGCCGACGTACTTCACCATCTCGCCGCGAAGCGAGTTGGGCATGAGCGGCTGGGTGAACTCGGTCTTCGAGTCGAGCAGCGTGGTGAACTCCCCGGCCTGGCCGCCGCACGTCATGAAGTTAAGCGCCATCACCTCTTCGCGCCTCGCGCTGTGGGTAAGCATGCCATTCGCGTCGACTACGCATATCTCGTCGACGGAGAGCTCGTCGGCGAGCGCCCTGAGCCGCCTGGACGACTCGTCCGGGTCGTTCCACCACGGCTGTAGCCTCATCTCGCGCAGATGGTCCCTTGCGACCATCGCCTGCCGGACCATCCTCCGGTCGACGCGCTCGCGGATCATCTTCTCGACATCGCGGAACGCGTTCTGTATGAGCCTGTGCGCCTCATGCGAGGTGATGCGGTCGTGCAGGGCCCAGGTCAGGGCCATTGAGGCGCAGAACGCGACGGCGACCGCGCCAACCAGCCGCAGTACGAGCTTTTTGCTGGAAGTCATCATTTCGCCCTCCTCTCGGCTATGGCCTCGTTGAGTGCGTTCTTTAGAGCAGTCGCGCCCTTCCCGACTACGATGCCGAAGTTCTCGCGCGTCTCAAGCGCCGTCACCAGAAGCTTTCCCCCGGACTTTGCCGCGCTGTCCTCCAAGGTGTTCTTGTCGTAGAACACGGTGTCTAGCTTGCCTGCCAGGAGGTCCTTTACCGCATCGGTGCAGAACCTGTAGCGGATGGGGTCTATGTTGTGGTACGTAAGGTAGAAGTCGTGCGTCGTGGAGTCCACGACTCCCACGCGCAGCGCCTCCGCCGTCACCATCGACGGCGCCTTATCGCCGGCGCGGTAGAGGAAGAGTCCGCCCTCAGTCGCGACGGTGTCGGTGAAGTCGACGTCCTTTAGGCGTCCCTCGGTTATCGTGATTCCCGACGCCGCCATATCGGCCTCGCCCGCCTTGACCATCGGCAATAGGTTCTCGAACTTCTCGCGGCGGATCGCGAGCTTTTTACCGAGCTTCGCGGCGGCGGAACTCGCGATATCTACTTCGATGCCGACAAAGCCGCCCGTGGCCTCGTCGTACGAGACGTACGGCGGAGCCTCGCCCGTCACGACGAGAAGCAGTTCGCCGCCATCCCTCGCGGGCGCGGGCGGCTTCGGATCGTTCGCGGTGTCGCTCGCCCCGCATCCCGCAAGCGCCGCGCACAGCGCGGCCGCTGCAATGTTTTTCAAAGTTGCCATAGTTATGTCCATTGTCAGTAGAAAACCTTCCAAAGAAAAAGCCCTCGCGGCGGAGCCGTCTCGACGCGCGCGGTGCGCGGGGCCTTCGCCTCCAGCAGCTCGCGCACGGCCTCGGGACGCTCGTTGCCCTTGCCGACCGATATCAGGAAGCCGACCATCGACCGCACCTGCTTGTAGAGAAACCCATCCCCGCGCACGACGAACGTGTGGCGCGGACCGGACCTCCTCACCTCGAAAGAAAATATGTTCCGCACCGTCGTCTCGAGCTCGCGGTTCGGATTCGCCGCGAAGGAGACGAAGTCGTGCCTGCCGACGAAGAACGACGCGGCCCTGCGCATCGCGTCCAGGTCAAGGGGACGGTGGCAGAAGGTCCAGTAGGGGGCAAGATGCGGCGGCATTATGTCGGACTGGTACAGCTGGTACCTGTATTCCTTGCCCTTCGCCGAAAGCCTAGCGTCGAAAGACTCCTTCGCATATGACGCCTTCATGACGCGCACGGCGTCCGGAAGGCGCGAGTTCGTGGCCCTTACGAGGTTCTTCGGCGGTATCGGCTTTGTGAGGTGGAAGTGTCCCACAAAACCCTTGGCATGCACGCCCGCGTCAGTTCTGGAAGAGCCGAACACCCTCACGGGGCCTCCTTCAAGATACGCAAGAGCCTCTTCAACGACCTGTTGTATGCCAATCGCATTCTCCTGGTACTGCCACCCGGAATACGAAGAACCGTCATACGCAATCGTAACTTTATACTTGCGCCGTTTCATCATCCCTTGGCGACGATCTTCTTCAATTCTCCGGCCTTGGACTTAGGAACGACCAGAACGGCGTCCTTGGTCGCCACGACCACGAGATCGCTCGCTCCCAGAACGGCCACTCGCGGACCCTTCGACACGCATATGCTGCCTGACGACTCGACTACGGTGCAATCGCCATCCACAACATTGCCGTCGGCGTCATGCGGATAGTAGCGGTCGAAAGCGAGATACCCGCCGACGTCGTCCCAACCGAAATCGCCAGGCACTACATCAACGCCGCCTTCGCGCGACAGGGCCTCCATGACGGCGAAGTCGAAAGATATCTTCGGCAATGGTTCGTAAGTCGCCGACAGCCTGTTCATCTTGACGCCTCCACAAAGAGGCAGCAAATCGGGCGCATGCGCGGCAAAAGCCGAACGGAAGGTATCTACTCGACCAATGAACATGCCTGCATTCCACAGGAAACCCTTCTTAAGATAGGCTTTCGCCTTCGCAAGGTCAGGCTTCTCGACGAAACGGCCGGTCTTGGGATCGACATAGCCAAACGCCGTGGATGGCGCCGACGGCTTTATGCCGAGGGTAACGATCTTATCCTGCTTGGCGGCTACCGCGACAGCCTTCTTCACAGCCGCCTGGAACCCTTTTACATCCCCAACGAGCTGGTCCGACGAAAACACCCCCATTGTCCCGCCGCCACAAAGCCCCACCGAAAGCGCGATCGCCGCGCCAGTATCGCGGCGCATCGGCTCGCCCACAATGTTCGCGGAAGGCAGCTCGGGAAGTTCGCGCTTGGTAGCCTTCAACAAGCTTTTCGAGGTGACGACAAAGACGTTTTCGGGCTCAACCAAACCCTTAAGCCGCGAAACGGCCTGACGGATGAGACTCTCGCCGCCGAAAACCTTGAGAAACTGCTTTGGCCTCTCCGGCGTGGAGAGGGGCCAAAAACGCTCGCCGGAACCACCGGCAAGAATAACAGCCTTGAATTCGCTAGTAGAGTTTCGTGCCATAAACCAGAATCTTGTTGAGATGGAAGAAATCCTTGCGAACGCCCGCCTTGCGGCCGACGCGCACATAGTGAACTGTATTTGGCGATCCGCGAAGATCCACCCTGTAGGTATCCTGCTTGGTGTCAGTTGAAAAGACCTGCTGCCACGAATTGCCGTCGTCGGATATCTCCACGACCAAAGGCAGCTGACGCCCGCCGTTCACGCCTCCAAAACGGTTTTCGATGACAATGCCTTTCACATTCGTAGGTCCACCCAGCTTGACGGCCGCCCATGGCGACTCTTCGCTGTCGGTGTGGAAGGCGCCGCTGCCACATGGGGAATCGTCTATTGCCAGCGGATAGTTGGCGGGATGGTCGTGTCCGCAAGTTGACGACGTCTGGAGCAGGCCGCCCTTACTCAAAAGATCCCCACCAAAATCCTTCGCGGGATAAGGCGATCCGCTCGCCTTCGGAAGCGGCGCAAATTTAGCCTGCAGCTTGACAATGTTGCGGAACGCATCGACGTTTCCGTTTCTGCTTGCCGCCAGAAGCATCGGGCCAAAGTCCATTTTGCCGCCACTGCCACCCTTTGCGTTCTTTGTCTTCGCGCTTATGGCCTCGTTGAGGCACTTCGTGAAAAGAGCGGAACCGTCGGCAGTCTTCGTAAACATGTCGCTACCCCAGCCCATGACCTGCGAGAAGTATTCTGGGGTATCGTATTGCGCCTCAAGCATCGCCCGCAGTATCTCATAGTTTATCTGCTTGTCGCCGCCAAGGACCTTGGCCCAAGTCGTGAGGTTGGTGCTGAAATTCGATTCCTCGGCGATTCGCTTTTCCGGCTGACGCAAAAGCGGCGCGAATTCAACGAGATCGTCCTTCAGCGCCTCCTTGCCCTTTTCGCGTGCGACACGTTCGAAATAAGGCGTCAGGATGTCCCATAGAGGCTGGCGACCATAGCGTTCCCTGCCGATTCCCCTAGCGCAGCCGCGCACCCAGACGCGAATCTTGTCAAGAGGGGTGTCCGAAGACATCAACCACGCTCCGTATGCGTTCCAAGCGCCGTAATGGTCGGATTTCGCCGCGCAAGCATGCTGGTAGTAAGTCTCGATAACCTTATCGTTCTTCTTGGCCTCTTCGGCTATGTTGGCGAGCGTTATCATGCGCTCCGCTCCCAAGCGCTTTTCGCGGTCACCTGAATATGTTCCCTCAAGGGCGGGCGTATACTGCCATGCGTGCTTGTTCCAGAAGCACATGTGCAGTGTCGAAGGCGGCCAGACGTTGTTGCCGATCTGCCAGACTCCGTCAGGCTGGCGATACGTGAAGGCGCAGTGAACCGGCTGCCCGATAGTCGTCGACGGCATTCCGTGCGAATTTATGATGGAGCTGCTGTATTTTGAAAGTTCGCCGCAGACACCGCCGACTATCTGGGAATACTTTCTCTTGGGCCATTCGCCGGCGGTCTCCCAGGGCTTGTAGTACCAGGGGCCATGCACGGAGTCGCCGAAGCTGTTCTTCAATCTATAGGCTATCCACGTCCTGTGGTATTCGCGAACCGGAAGATTCATGATCTTCTCCATATGGCGCTGTTGAGCAGCCATGTTGTCGCAACCTCCGGTGCCATGACCCTGATGGACCGCAAAGCGCCATAGCCAGACTGGCTGCGTGTAGGCCGATTTGTGGAAACGCCCGGCGAATGCGGTCGCACGATATGCATCCAAAACATCCGCAAGCCACGCCTCATCCTTGTCCGAAAACACGATTGCGAGCGCTGTCATGAAACGGCGACCTTCGTTGTCTTCGTACATGCCGTCCTTCAACGGCACCCACTTGCCGTTGTCCTGATAGATGAGCGACTCAAGGGCGAGTATGGCCGCAGCGCCGTCGCCAGGTCCATTGCCGGCTTTGCACCATGCGTCGGTGCTGTTCGCCGGAAATGTGCCGCTCCACGCGAAGTCCTCAAGCCACGTGCGGTCCGCAAGGAAGGCCTTGACGAACGGCCCGCTTCCCGGACGGTTCGTAAGCTGCTGCCAGCCGTGCTCCCCGATCAGCCGCAGCGCGGCATAACGCGCCAAGGCGAGCTTCTGCGCATCGCTAAGCTTGGCGCCGGGCTTGATCGTGCCTATCTGGCTTCTCGCATTGTCTAGAGGGAACGCCTTGTTGCTGCCAGGCGCATTCGCCGAACGAGGGCGCACTGGAGCATGCTTCAGACCCTTGGACTCGATATTTTCGCCGTCCATCTTGAGCCGTCCCATCGCAAATTGCCCCCATAGCGTGTCGCGCCCGAGATCGAAAGCCTCCTTCATGAGAACCTTCTCTTTCGCCGTCAAGGGCTTATCCGTCCCGCTCTGCGTAAGCGCGTATTCCAGAACCTTGACAAACTGCTTCTGGTTGGGCGTGAAATGGTCCTGTGGTATGGCCTTGTACTTTTCCACGAGTTTCTTGGCGCTATCGATTGAAGTCTCCTTGTCGCCAGTCAACTTTTCGATAAGGGCGACCGTCTTGTAGTCGTCGAGATCGAAGTGGGCAAGCCAGCCATACCTGTCGCCGGCATCAAGCTTGACAAGGGCATCCCACTCCTTGCGCCAACCCCACTTGCCCTCGGAGAGCTCCTTGAAAAGCTCTGTTGTGTAGAAAGGCCCCATCATAGATGCGAGAATGTCGAAACCCTGACCATACATATCCGCCGACTTGGCGCCATCCTTCTCCTGCGCCGCCTTCTTGAACAGGGCCTCGGCCTGAGCTTTTCGCTGGGTGACCTTGAGTATGGCCTTGGTAAGCTTTTCGCCTGTTACGCTGTTTGGAATATTCTCAATCTGGGCAAAGACGCGAAGTTCGCCACCGACGTTGGCATAGCATGTGATCGCAGGAAAGCGTTTTGTCCTTATGAGCATGTCCTTGACGAGCTCGTTTTTCTCCTTAACCGCATCGGTAAGGGTCTCCATGTCATCGAACACCCCGAGAGCATACTGCTGACCGACCTTACCGCGCGTGAATGCAGAGCTTTCGAAGGCTTCGCGCACGCTCTCACCGCTCACGCACCAGTCGCTCCCGCACTGAAGCAAGAGAACGCCTTTCTGCCCGCGAATCGCCTCATTATCCAGAGTGGTCGCCGCATAAGTGCAACATGCCACGCCAATAACAGCCATCATCAAAAGTTTTCTCATGTTCATATTATATCAAAACCTTCAGTCTTGCGTACAACGAAAACCGCCTTGCATGACTATCATAGTTCAGGCTTTGGGTCCTTTGCCTTGTCCAACTCTTCGGCGTGCTTGAAGGCCAGCTCAGCCAGTTCGTTTTCGCCCAGCTGTCGCATGCATATGCCGTAGTTGTAGACCGGCAGCGGATCGTTCGGACAGACCTGCGCCATGATGTCATAGCACTTTGCCGCCATTGCCGCCTTGCCGAGCTTAAGGAACGTCTGCGCGTTTACGGAAAGCCGCTCCAGGCGCTCGACCAGTATCGTATCGCCGGGATTGCGCAACGCTGCGCGCCGCCATACCTCCACAGACTTCTCTTCATCGTGACGCCCAGCTTCCACATCGCCAACAAGCACGATTCTTCGGACGATCTGCATTGAGCGCATTTCTCGAAGCGCCGCATCGCGTATGTCGGCATCAACGGCACCTGGAGCAATCCAATCCAAAGGCGCGACTTCGCGCGTTACGAAGTTCTCGGGCTCAACAGCCGCATCCTCGCCAGAAAATGCGGGCATTATGCTTTCACGCGTCCCGGCGTAGCTCGCAAACGCAACCGGAAGCGTGTTGCACTGAGCCTCTGCAAGATCCTTGAAGGCGCTCTCGCGCGCAAAGAGGTCCATCATGTCGTCAAGCCTTGGGCATGCCTCTGCTCGACGCCCGATGATCACCCAGTCTTTTTCGCCTGGCATCCATACATGCACGCACTCATCTGGCACAGCTTCTAGCCTCGCCTTGAATTTGGACGCCATAAGCTCCCTCGCATCCACGCACTCAGCCCATGTGCCATCCTTTACGAGCGACTTGCGCGCCGCCTTTGCCTGGCGAGGCGTCCATTCGCCTGCGGCGAAGACTATGTCAAACTCGCCTTTGGGGGATGTTTCGCATACAAGCCCGGCATGTTCGAAAAACTCGCGGTACGATTCAGAAAGGTCGCCAATCAGCAGGATGCGTGATGCTGTCGGATTCTCAAGTAGCACCGCATATGCGCAAACCGTCCTTACGCAGCGAAATGCCCTTGACTCTCGCGCGAGGGATTCCTCGGATCCTGACGTGAAAAACCTGTAAGCGGCAACGCCTAGGAGCACCAAAACGATTGCTGCGCCGACAAGCATGAGTCTTTTTTTCATGACACCGACTCCATGATCTCTGAAACGCACTTCTTAACAACGCCCTGCCTGCGCAAAACCGCAGTAGTTGCGCGTGCGCCAAGCTTTGCGGCATCCGCCGGATCGTTGAAGAGCCGTCTGATTTCACTGGCGAGCTCCGCTTCGTCCGCAACTTGGATTATGGCGACCCCTTCCAGAAGATCGCTCATCACCGGGCGGAAATTCTCGGTGAACGGTCCTACTATGGTAGGCTTACCGCAAAGGCAGGGCTCTATCATGTTCTGGCTGCCGTGCTCGCAGAGGGATTTGCCGACGAACACCACGTCAGACACACCATACAGTCCCATAAGCTCGCCAGTCGTGTCGGCAAGATACACCGCCTTTGCCGCGTCCCCTTTTGGAGAATGTTCCCCGCGAGAACGGCGTATGCATTCGAAGCCTGCCGCGCGTATGTTGGCCTCCACGGCGTCCGCCTTCTCGAAGTGGCGTGGCGCAATAACAAGTGTTGCGTCATCTAATGACTTTACGATCTTGAGAAGAATCTCGTCCTCGCCCGGCCATGTGCTGCCGCCCAGCAGAATACGTCCCTTTACGTCCGACAACCATCCCTTGAGTTCGCGTTCTTTGGCTTCGTTCCGACGGGCGACATCGAACTTGAAGCTCCCCGTCACAGTCACTATATCCTCCGGTGCGCCGGCCTCAACAAGGCGGGCACGGTCCAGGTCGGACTGGGCAAAGATGCGACTGAAGCACGAAAAGACATCCTTGAAGAGGAACTTGGCGAAACGGTATCGCGGTGCGCTGCGGTCGCTGACGCGGGCGTTCACAAGGAATAACGGTATGCCGCGCTTGGCGGCTGCACGTATGAATACAGGCCATATCTCCGACTCGGTAAGCACGATCGCCCTCGGCCTTATGGTGCCCAGGGCACTTTTAACGAAGTTCGGAAAGTCCAGCGGATTATAGATCAGCACATCCTTGTCCGTCACCTCGCGCTCGGCCATCTTCCATCCGGTGGAACTGGTGGTCGAGAAGCAGAAGCGAACATCAGGATCCGCCATTCGCCATTCGCGCATAAGCTGTCCCGCGACCTGCACTTCGCCCACGGATACCGCATGAATCCAGACCCATTCCGAGGCAGGCGGCACCTCATGCCCCGAGGAATCCTGCTTGGCCTCGCCGTGCCCGACCGTCTGGGCCGAGCGCAGTTTAGCCATCACATCATCAGGGTAAAGCGCAAAGCGGTCACCCATTCTCGCGGCATATCCGCCGCGCCGGATCATTCTTACGAGAAATCCCGGAAGAAGGAATATCCATACTATGCCGAAAAACAGATTATAGAGAGTCCACTTCATTTTCTTAGCGTCCCAAAAGGCGAAAGGGTCGTATTCGCAGCAACATCGGCAAAAGCCGTAGTGCCGGCGGCAACCGTGGCGCCATCGCCTACCTTGACGCCAGGAACCGTACATGCATTTGTGCCGACAAGCGAGCACTCGCCCAGCATTGCGCAGCCGGAGAGCGACGCACCTGGGCAGACTTGCGAAAAAGCGCCAAGGACGGAATCATGTCCAACACCTGAGCGCGCGTTCACAATGGAGAATTCGCCTACCTCGGCATCGACAGAGACGACTGCCTGCGGTGCGACAAAGACGCCGCGTGAAATGCGAGCCGATGGCGCAACAATGGCGGAAGGATCGACCAATGCAGGAAAATCCCGCTCGCCGAGCGCGCGGACAATCCTCTTTCTCGTTGCGTTGTCGCCGACCGCAACGAAAAACGAGGCGTGTGGCCATTTGCGAGCGGCCTCTACACAAGGGCCCAGCAACGGAACTTCGCCAAACGAGCCAGATGCCCTATCGGGCGCATCATCGGCGAAACCGACAATCCGCCAAGGCGCATCCCCTGGCGCGTTGCCGTTTATGCGCCCAATCGTCCATGCGACCTCGCGGCCAAGTCCGCCAGCCCCTACTATCACAATGTCTTTCATGTGTTAATGGATATTATATCAAAAAAGCCTCCGCGAATACGCGGAGGCCCAACCCAAGGACAAATCATGCATAAAGGAGCTAGACTCAGAAGGCTTCTGCGGCATCGGACACTCGTGCACGACGCTTTTCTGCGGCAGCCTTCCTTGCTTCACGACGAATCTCCTCCGTCTCGTCGGCCGCTAGAGTAAGAAGCGCGTCGTCCCATGCAACAAGCACGGTCTCGTAATCGCGCGTGGCGCCGGCAAGGCAGGCGGTCACATAACGTCCGCAACCGATATCGAACGAATATATTGGGCGGCACCAGCTGCGCGGACGCGCCCAAGTCGAGTAACGCTTCTCAAGAGCCTCGATGAGGTAATGGCGGCGCCAGTTGGAACCTGGATCTACGGCCTCCTTGGCGCAAGCGTAGACCTTGACGACCTTGTGCGTCTTGGGGGTGACGTACACGTAATAGTCGTCAAAGCCCGCAAGCGCCTTCTTAGGTGTGAACGTCGCCCTCAGCAACGTAGGCTCCCCAGCATCGTTCACAAATTCCGCGCCGACGAACTCGTCCCCGAACTTGAGACCGAGGAAACCTTCCTCGTCCTTGCCGCCGCATTCCTTGCTGCTTTCACCAGACACTGGTGGCACCGAGAGCGAACCAAGGTCCTCGTCGCCGACCGGATAGCTCTGCGCATATTCGCTGGTTGCCGTTGCGAGGATATTGCCGTCGGCGTCTGTGCTGGTGCGCGTCTCGCGCCTGCGCTCCGTGACCATGTTGCCGTTGGTCGTTACCGTGGACTCTGTGAACACGCGCGACACACTGCCGTTTTCGTTCGTTGTGACCGACGATTCCGACGACTTCGACGAAACATCGCGTCGCTCACCCATGGCAGCCGCAAATATGCCGACCGCCGCAGACATGGCTACTACAGCCCCAGCCGTAACCGCTTTCTTCATGTACATCATTTCAGACCACCTTTCCTTTTGTTCCGTTCGTTGGGGAGGAAACCTGCTCCTCCCATCGAACGTGAACATTGTAGCATTCGCGTGTTAAGGGAATGTTAACAAAGGAGCAAAACATGGAGTTCCGATTTGATGCCTTGATGCACAACGGAACAACCGTTTTCTGAGCGATATTTCTCCTGAGAGACCTGCAAATGTAGCGTCTTTAATTTTTTAATAAGCCAACCATTGGAAAAGAGGCGAACGGTTGACACTTACGATGTCTGGTGCTAAACTATCGCATAACACCATGGGAAACGCAAGCAACTATCAGACGGTCAATCTGCGGTCGCGGCTCACGCGCCTGACGCTGCCGATCTTCCTCGACATCGCGCTGGTCATGCTTGTTGGCGCTGTGGACACGGTAATGCTTTCGCATTGCGGCGATGGGCCGGTTGCTGCCGTGGGGATGGTTAATCAACTCGTTAATCTAGTCTTTCTCCTTTACCAGTTCCTGTCAATCGGAGCGGGAATACTTTGCGCCCAGTATTTTGGCGCAGGCCAAACGCGGCGTTTCTCTCAAACCGTGGCTATTGCACTGGCGCTGAACCTATTGGTCGGCTTAGGCGCCAGCGCGGCGCTCCACTTCAATGCCGGAGAGCTGCTTTCACTGATGGGCCTCAGAGAGGATACCCTGCCGCCCGGCATCACGTACCTCAAGATTGTCGGCGCACTCGCGCTCTTCCCCGCGCTTTCGCTGACGCTGGGCGCATCGATGCGTTCGGCGGGCAAGGTGGTGGAGCCGATGGCCATAAACATACTGGCGAACGTAATCAACGCCATCGGCAACTACGCGCTCATATTCGGGCATTTTGGGTTCCCCGCGATGGGCGTTGCGGGAGCGGCGTGGGCGACGGCGTTCGCGCGCACAGTCCAGTTCGTACTTCTTGCCGTCATGCACACGGTCCGCCATATACCATCATTCCCGCCATCGCTGTTCAGGCCGTTCCCGTGGCAAGAGCTGAAGAACCTGATGACGGTCGGTGCACCGGCCGTAGGGGAGGAGCTTTCCTACTGTCTAAGCCAGGTCGCGGTCATATATTTCATAAACAGGATATCCACGGAAGCCCTTGCCACGAAAACGTACTGCTCAAACCTCATAATGTTCGTCTTTCTCTTCTGCATAGCTGTTACGCATGGCGGCGACATTCTTGTAGGGCATCTCGTCGGGCAGAAACGCTACCGCGCGGCATACCTTTTGGGGTCGTTCTTCCTGCGGCGCTCAATGCTCGTGACGCTGATCTGCTCGGCGGCGCTGGCGGCCGCGGGACCGTTCATACTGCCGATGCTGACGGACAATGAAACGATAATCCGCACAGGCATCGCGATACTGGCGCTGGACGTCATATTGGAGGTCGGCCGCGTCAGAAACATATTCGCCTGCGGCACCCTTCGCGCGGCAGGCGACGTGGTCTATCCGGTGGTGGTCGGCGTCACCGTGCAATGGTCTGTCGGTGTCGGTGTGGCATGCCTGCTTGGACTGCCGCTCGGGCTTGGCCTTGTTGGCGTGTGGATAGGCTTCATTCTGGACGAAAACCTTCGCGGCATAATTCTTTCACGCCGCTGGCATTCGCTCAAATGGTTCGGCAAATCCTTTGCCTGACTTTGCGCAGAACCCCGGCTTAAGCCTACAAGTCGGCAATGCGCGCAGCTAGGGCCGGAAGATCCGGATCGCGCGCTCCGCAAGTCGCAAACGCCACGAACTCACTTCGATGGGCTGAAATCCATGCGTAGGCGTCGTCAAGGTCGCGGACGAGCTCCGAACGCGGCACCTTTGCCGCAAGCGCATCGGAATTTATCGAGCGATCGGTGGTGCCGCCCGCGTCATAGACAGGAAGAAGCAGCAACTTGTCCTGAGGCCGTATGGTGTCGTTGAACATCTCGGCAAGCGCATCCATCATCTTGCGGAGCGGCGCATAGCCATGGGGACGCCACACTACGCATATCCCGCCAGCGAAGCGCTCGGCAAGCGTAGTCCACATCGCGCGAAGCTTTTCCGGATTGTGGGCATAGTCGTCGAATACGTTTTCGCCATAGCGCTGAAGGCGACGCTCCACTCCACGGAACGTCATGAGCGCCGCGCGAGCGCGAGACTCGTCACAACCAAGCGCCTTAGCCATCTCAAGCGCAAGAAATGCATTATTACGGTTGTGGCGACCTAGTGCACTGACATCGGTCTCGCCATGAAGCACGCGACCATCGACCACTGGGCCTACGCATCCGGCTACGAACGCGTCAAAGACCTCGTCCATCTCCTCCTTTGAGTAGTGGTCGGCGGAGGCATTGGTCACGATTGCCGCATAGGGGCTGAATGCAACAAGAGACTTGTCGCTCTCGTCGACTTCAGCAACCGCATATTCGCCGCGGCCGAAGCGGACGGCGCCCTCCCAGCCGGGGACATTCGCGCCATTGACGCAGAAAGGGTCCATGCCGCATTCCGCCAGAATATGTCCAAGCATGGCGGTAACGGTAGACTTGCCGCAGGTGCCTACAACGGCAACGAGCTTATGTCCGGAAAGCGTCCTCGAAAGCGCCTTGGCGCGGTGGGTTACGGCTATGCCGAGATCCCTTGCCTTCACGAGACCAGGGTTGTCGCCTTCTATGGCGGTTGAAACAACAATCTCATCGGTGGCGGCGTCTATGCCGCTGCCGTCGTCGGGAAAGCACTTTACGCCGATAGACCGCAGGAACGCAATGTTCTTGGTTTCGAGGTTGCGGTCTGCACCTGTAACTTCGTCGCCAAGGCGCACCATGGCTGTCGCGAGGGCACTCATGCCGACGCCGCCTATTCCGATCAAATGCCGTTTCATTAGCTTCGGCGCGTCAGGTGTAGCGCAGCACCTCGTCAACGGTCGTATAGCCATCGAGAATGGCCTGGATGCCGTGCTCGCGCATCGTGCGCATGCCAAGCTCGCGCGCCTTCTCGCGCAAAATCAGCGTCGGGGCGCGGTTGTTGACAAGCTCGCGCAAAGGATTCGACATGCGCAGATACTCGACAACTGCCTTGCGGCCCTTGTAGCCGGTGCCGTTGCAGGTCTTGCAGCCCTTGCCGAAGTAGAACGGCCTGCCGCCGATCTGGTCGCGCGTGAGCTCAATGCGTTCAAGAGCCTCGTCGTCGGGTTCGTATCCGATCTTGCACTCCTTGCAGCAGGTTCTCACAAGTCGCTGGCCAAGAACGCCCTCAAGAGTCGAGGAAAGCAGGTATGGCGCGACGTTCATGTCAACGAAACGCGTCACTGCGCCTGCGGCGTCATTGGTGTGCAGGGTCGAAAAGACGAAGTGTCCGGTAAGTGCGGCCTGAATGGCGATTTCGGCAGTCTCAAGGTCACGAATCTCACCGATCATCATCACATCCGGGTCTTGACGCAGGAAGGCGCGCAGAACCTTGGCGAAGGTATTGCCCGCCTTGGGGTCGATCGGCACCTGCACGATTCCGTCCACGTTGTATTCCACAGGCTCCTCGGCAGTGAGAAGCTTGGTGTCCACCTGATTGATGCGGCGCAGAATCGAATATAGCGTAGTGGTCTTTCCAGAGCCGGTTGGTCCGGTAACGATGAAGATGCCGTTTGGCTTTTCGATATCCATCGTTATCTGCTCGTAGACGTCTTCAGGAAGGCCAACGTTCTCAAGGTCGAGCGAAGTCGCCGACTGGTCGAGAATACGCATTACGACGGATTCGCCATGTGCGGTAGGCAGGCAGCTGACACGGAGGTCGACCGGCTTTCCGGCGACGGTGAGCGCTATGCGGCCGTCCTGCGGCACTCGGCGTTCGGAGATGTTGAGGTTCGCCAGAATCTTAATGCGCGATATGATGGCCGGCGCCATCTTTACGTCCGGCGCCTTCATCTCGTAAAGAGCACCATCGACACGATAACGAATCTTGAAATCGTTCTCGAACGGCTCCACGTGGATATCGGCCGCACGATCGACGACGCCCTGATAAAGGACGAGGTTCACGAAACGGATGATGGCCGACGAGTTGGCTGCGCTCTCCATCGAGGCGATGTCGTTTGCGTTCGCGCCGGACAACCCCTCCTCATCCGTCATGCCCTCGCCAAGCGACTTGATCATGTCGGCCACGGAATCGTCCGCATTCCCGTAATACTGGGAGATGCGGTCCATGACGTCCTTCTCGCGGGCGAATACGAAGCGGACCTCCTTCGAAAGCGTGAAGAGCATCTCGTCGGAGATTCGCGGGTCGACCAGATCGAAGGTGGCGAGCGTCACCGACATGTCGTCCGCCGCAACAGGGAAGACGTTGTACATGCGCGCGGTCGACGCCGGAATGGCCTCCGTCACATCCGTCTCGATCGTCATTGAGCCCAGATCGACGGCCTCGGTATCCTGATAGGCCGCCATCGCCGCAAGAAGGTCGTCTTCGGTGACGACCTCCTGGTCGATGACGAGCTGCCGGATAGGCTTGCCCTCCGTCTTGGCGATTTCCTGCATGTCCTGAGCGGATTCCTCGTCAAGGTATCCGTTCTGGACCAGTATCTGGAGTATCGGGTCAAGCATCGTTTAACGTCCCATTTCCTCTTTGAGTTTCTGCACGACGCTGTCGGGGTCTTGCGACTTTGTGATGAGGTCGTCGTAGGAGATGAGGCCTGCCTTGTACAGCTGGGTCAGGTGCGAGTCGAGCGTCTGCATGCCATACTTCGCGCCGGTCTGCAGGTCGCTCTTGATCATGTTCGTCTTGCCGTCGCGAATCCTGGAACGGATGGCGTCGGTCGAAGTCATGATCTCGAACGCGGCGACGCGGCCATGCACCTCTCCGTTCGGGTCGAGCTTCGGCAGAAGTATCTGCGAAATCACGGCCTGGAGTCCCGCGGCGAGCTGCGTGCGCACTTGCGCCTGCTGGTTCGTAGGGAAGGCATCGATTATTCGGTCGACCGTCTCTGCGGCGCCGGTCGTGTGGAGGGTTCCGAAGACCAGGTGGCCGGTTTCCGCGGCCGTGACCGCCGCGCCGATGGTCTCAATGTCACGCATTTCGCCGACGAGAATCACGTCAGGGTCCTGGCGGAGGGCGCGGCGGATCGCCTCAGCGAAGCTCGGCACGTCGTCGCCGACCTCGCGCTGGGTTATGAGCGACTTGGCCGACTTGTGATAGAACTCTATCGGGTCCTCAATCGTGATGATGTGCACCGAGCGCTCGTGGTTGATGACGTTCAGCATCGAGGCGAGGGTCGTAGACTTGCCTGAGCCGGTCGGTCCGGTAACAAGGATTAGGCCGCGCGGCTTGAAGAGGAGCTCCTTGACGACCGGCGGAAGGCCGAGCTGCTCCATAGAGAGCAAGGTCGCCGGAATCTGGCGGAGCACCATGCCGTAGCGCTTGCGTTCCTTGAATACGGAAACACGGAAACGCGTCGCAAGGCGCTTCTCGTCCTCCGACTCGATCTCTTCCGGCGTGCACAGGTCGCGAAACGCGATTGCGAAGTCGGCGCCGCCGTTTGCCTCGACCTCCGCCATGTGGGCGTCGGTAGAGATCTCACGGCAGAGCTGAAGGGAATCCTCTTCCGTAAGGTCCTCGTCCGCAAGCGGCAGCAGTTCGCCATGAACTCTCAACTCCGGCGGCATGAGTGCGCGGATGTGGAGGTCGCTGCCCCCTTCATCGATCATCGCGGCCAGAAGTTCCTTCATCGTAACATCCATCTTGTTTCCTCCTTGGTGTCTTGGCGTTCAGCCCGGCCATGCCATCTTAGTCGGCATCGCCCATTGTGACTCGCAGAATCTCGGAAAGCGACGTCATGCCGCTTGCAACCTTTAGCATGCCGTCCTCACGCAAGGTGCGCATGCCCATCTCGCGCGCCCTCTGCCTGAGCAGCGTCGCGGGAGCGTGGTCGAATATCAGCCTTTCGATTGTGTCATCGACCTTGAATATCTCAAAGACGCCCTTTCTTCCCTTGTAGCCGCTCCTGCCGCACTTGTCGCAACCTGCGCCGTGGTACATCTTTTCGGGCACGGTAGCGGAGTACTGGCCAAGCATCTTCATCTCGCGGTCGGTGGGCGTGTACGCCTCGCGGCAGTTTTCGCATATCGCGCGGACAAGGCGCTGCGCCATGGCAGCGCGCAGGGCCGACGCGACAAGGAACGGCTTGCAGCCGATGTCGAGAAGACGCGTTACGGCGGAAGGTGCGTCGTTGGTGTGGAGCGTCGAGAACACAAGGTGACCCGTCAAGGCGGCCTCCATCGCGATGCCGGCGGTCTCCTCGTCACGGATTTCTCCAATCATGACGATGTTCGGCGCCTGACGCAGAATCGAACGCAGGGCTGCGGAAAAGTCAAGGCCGACATCCTTGTTCACCTGCACCTGGTTGATGCCGCTCATCTGGTATTCGACAGGGTCTTCGACGGTGATGAGCTTCTTGTCGGGCGTGTTGATCTGTCCGAGACAGGCGTATAGGGTCGTGGTCTTGCCAGAACCGGTAGGCCCAGTGACCAGAACGACGCCGTCCGGAAGCTTGATGAGACGCTCGAACGTCGCCTGGTCGTCGGCAAGAAAGCCGAGCTGCGGCAAGCCCAGCGCAAGATTGGACTTGTCGAGCACACGCATGACGATCGACTCGCCGTGGTTCGTCGGAACGGAGCTCACACGAAGGTCGAGATCCTTGCCGTTGACGGAAATCTGGATGCGCCCGTCCTGCGGGATGCGCTTCTCGGATATCTTCATCTTCGACATGATCTTGATGCGCGAGATGATCGCACCCTGAAGCCGCTTGGGCGGCGAATCCATCTTGCGGAGGGCGCCGTCTATGCGGTAGCGCACGCGGAACTCCTTCTCCATCGGCTCAAGGTGGATATCGGAGGCCTTCATCTTGATGCCGTTCGTGATCAGCATGGTCGCAAGCTTCACGACAGGGGCGTCGTCGCCCGTAGCATCCTCGTTCAAGCCGGCGAATTCGTCGCGCGTCTGCACGTCGGCGGCGGACTCTTCATTCTCGTAGAGCTTGGCCATCGCGGCCTTCACCTCGCTCTTTGGCGAGACGACAGCCTCTACATCGCGCCCGTGAAGCACATACCTGAGGGAGTCGATCGCGTCGTAGCCCATAGGGTCCGACAGCGCAACCGTGATGGAGTACTCGTCGGCCACCACCGGCACGACACCGTACTTCTTGGCTATGTCAGCCGGGATCTCCTTAACGATCTCGGGGCTGATCGCATCGGCATTCACATGGCAGTACTTGAGCCCGAACTGGTCGGCCACAGTGCCAAGCACCTCGTCCTCGCCAATAGCGCCACCGGCAACGAGCACGTCGAGCGTGGTCTCGTTCTCCGCCTTCATAGACTTCGATGCCGCATCTATCTGGTCACGCGTGAGGAATCCGCGCTCAGTGAGCAGCTGAAGCACATATTCGTCGTTACTTGTCATTGTTGTGAGTGTATTATAGCGCAATCCGACGTTTATGGCAAGTGTCCTCTTTCATGCCATGACGCCAATTCCTAATAGGCGATTCGCCGAACACACATGACAAAAGCCCGGCCTCGCATCCACAGGAAGCGATAGCCGGGCTTTGTTCGGAAAGATGCCGTCGCTACAGAGACCGCGGCAGCTCTTCCAGGACGTAGCACTCTATGACATCGCCGACCTTGAAGTCTTCGTAGTTGGCGAAGCACACGCCGCACTCCTGCTGTCCCGAGACCTCCTTGACCTCGTCCTTGAAGTGGCGGAGGGTCTGAACCTTGCCGTCCCAAATCTGCGCCTTGTTGCGCATGATGCGGAAGCGCT
>CAMZEN010000037.1 GCA_947305775.1 uncultured Verrucomicrobiota bacterium | reverse complement strand
TCATGCCTGAAATGGTATCACAATCTGCAAGGCCCGTCAATCAGCCACCCAGTTTGGCAAATGTTGTTGTATGCACAGCCTCAGATTGAAAGTTTATGCGATTCATTTAATGGGTGGCGATTGTTTGATGAAGGGAATTGGATGCGCCTAATAAGTAAGCAGGCACATTTCGCTTCAAAGTACAGAGAGACTTTGGGTATAACTGAACAATGTGAGTCTGAAATTATAAAAAAAGCGAAACAGTTTGTTGAACGAGAATGTCGTGTAAGCCGTGCAGAGGAAATTTTGTGTGACGAGTACTTTGATTGGCGCGAAGAATCAGGTTGGAATGATGTATATGGTGCAGATGTTGAAGCATCGGATATAATAGAATTCAGGGATTGAGATTCTGAATGCCAGGAAGCAGTCTTATGGAGGGTGACTTTGAACCAGAAGGGTGGAGTGTGTTTGATGAGAAAGGGGGAGATATCAAGGGGAATGCCGGTTGCGGTTGTTTCTTTTTGGTTCTGTTCCTTATTGGAGTTGTTGTAACAGTATGCAGTAGATGATCGGTGGATTAAAATACAAGGAGTCAAATATGTCTGGAAATGTCAATGACAACCATGCTGCGATTGCTGTCCTTTGCAGGGATGGTTCCCACCATCACTACGGCGGCGATTATTATGACTATGTAATCGCCATTTTCGAGGGCGATTCGTTGGGCGACTCGATAAGGCAATTCGCCGATTGGAAGCTTGACGACGCAACGATGAACCTGGATGGCGCATGGCGTTCATCCTCAAAAATGCGCAAGTTCGCTAGGGAGTGGTATTTCCCACCAGTGCCTAGAGGTTTTGATTTTGCCTCTGTTGAACCGCAAGAAAGACGCAAGAGAGGTTTTTACGACACTAGTTTTTCGCCACAGGAAGTGGCGAAGATGAGCTCCAAGTACTATCACCTCTGGCCATATGAAAAGCAGTTCGCACATTTCATCGGCGTCCTGAAGTTCTATAGCCAACAGGCGGATAAAAATGTGGATGTCAAGGGGCGTCAGTTAGAGCCGCCGCATCCCTATTCTCATGATAAGGCGTGGAAGCCGTCGCAGGGATTCGATCCGCTCTTTGCCTACACTCCGTATTTTACTGATCATGGTGTAGGGTTTTGCGATACGTATGAAATTATTGATACGGCGGTAGGAATGGATTCTGTCGCCAATTTGAAGGACAGGTATTCTGGAATAGATTGCGACAACATAACGGATGGACTTCGTGAGGCTTATGCTAAGGGTCAGTTTTCTGTTTTCAATGAGTTTGGCGAAGATGAGGATTTGGGCGGTATTCGTGTAGAGGCCAAGGGTATGCTTTTTACCAGATACCACGCTGGGTTTGACCCAGATGAATACGGATGGCAGATGGGTCTGAGATTGTGGCCCAAGAATGACAGAGATTGTTTCTGGGAAGTAGACTTTGACGGGGAAGCCATAATTGATAGGATGGTGATAGAGTCTCGCCCTGTGGAGTCGCAAAAGCCATTTGCCAAGTGGTGGCTGAAATATAGGCGTCGTCCGGTAAAGACGGATGAGCGTGACGAAGATTTTGACTGGGATGCCTTTGTTGAAGATTTCATGTCATGGCCTAAAAAGGTCAATCCAAAATCCAAGGAATGGCTTAAGGCGTGGACTCCTAAAGGTACTGATGTGCCACCATCCGGTGGACGTGATGTGACAAAGCTGCCAAATCTTAAGAGCACAAACCCATCGTTTGCCGCGCTGTTGCTCAAATATATTCGGGATCGATTCAACAACGATGCACCAAGTGTTTATAGAAAGGCGCATGTCAGCCGCAAGACATACTCATCGATCATAAGCAACGAGTTGCGCCCAGTGTCAAAGCAGACGGCTATTATGTTTGCGTTTGCGCTTCGCCTTTCGCTTGATGAGGCTGATGAGTTGTTGGCTTCGGCAGGCTTTGCATTTTCAAATTTCATTCTTGAGGACATAATCATCAAGTTGTGTTTTAGTTCTGAAATATATGAACTGGATCGTGTGAATGAGATACTTCTTGCGCATCATGCTAAGCCTTTGTTGTGTCAGGAGTAATTTCGAGAATGTCTTCATCGTGAGGACATTTGCCTCATGAGCGAGATTTAGCATAATTTCTCGCTTGCAATATGATACAATACCTGCGTCGCTCGCAATGGTGCGGACGGCGCACGCAAGGAGTGCAGGATGAGATTTCTGACAATATCGTTGGTGGTCGTGCTGTTGGCTGGCGGGTGTTCGCACCCGACTGGCGCGATCTTCAATCATGGCGAGAATCCAACATCATTTGGCTTGACTGGCTTGACTTGTGAGTCCGCCCCTAGTAACGCAGAACTTCTTTGGGAGTCAGGTGAGTTTGCGCTTTTCTCAGGTGAGACGGATGAAGACTCCGCATATAATAAGGCTAGGGGATCGGAACCGTTGGACCCTTGTCGAAATTCGCTTTTTCTGCGTCAGCGCAAAGCGGACGGGACGGATGAGTGGCGAGTGTTGCTCACCACGGGTTCCAATTGGCGCGAGACCGATGGAATGGATGAGTGGCGTTCTGATCGGGCGCGTGACGTGAAGAATTGCTTTTACGTTTACAAGGCCAGTTTCTCTTCTGACGGACGGCATCTATGGTTGGTCTGCAGCCCTCACACTTACACCTACAGCGTAGTTTGCTCGTATGATGTTTGCTGTCAAACGTTTCGTGTTCTGATCGACGGAGATACCGCAGACGAGCAGCCTGACGGCACGATCTTGGTCAAGAACAAGAAGACGTACCTTTTCAACGACAATGGTGAACCTCTCGGCGCAAGATTCTACGATGCATGGATCAACCCAGATGGTGAGATCGTTAGGAAAGGCAAATTAATGACAGTTGAAGAGTTGGAGGGGGCGGAATTTGTGCCGAAAGAGTAGGGTGCAAATGGACTTTGATGTTTGTGATCCATGAAAATGCTATGAATCCGCGAGGGTCGGCCCCCTTTGGTGGAGGGCAGCGCCTAATTTTGCGGTGCCTGTCCCCGCATGGCCCCGACCGCAATTTCCGTTGCCGGGCTACACATCTGTCGCGAAAAATGGTAAAATGTCGGCGGAAACAGGAAAGGATGTCCCACTATGAAAACCAAACTGTTTGCGCGGACCGTCGCGGTAGCGGCGATGGCGGTATGCTTGGCTGGGTGTGCGAGCGGACCCGACATTGAGGAATTTTCGTTTGTGCCATGCGATAGTGCGACAAAAGCCGAGATTGCGCTGCTTGCGGAGTTCGGCGGCGGCACAGACGGCAGGGTGTGGAACATCAACAAAGATCGAGATCGTGCAGCGAAGGATGCGGCGGTTTGGTACGAGTCCGCTCCTATTCGTTTCGGCACGAACACGGTTTGCGTGTCGGTTGCGAAGTCAAAGCGCACGGGCTCGCCGATCCAGATTGCGGATGCTGTCTCCCGCTCGCAAATCCTCTGCTGCCACGACGCGGGGCATAGCATCGTCCTGCAATGCGCGGCGGCATTCGGGCGCGGAGCGGACGAGCGGTTGATGGTGGTGAAGCCGAAGGCGACCTATCGCAACGAATCGGTCATACACATATTCGACCAGTCGTTCACTTGCGTATGGGAGATGGAGCATGTGCCGGGGAGGAGTTGGCGGGCGGTTGTTTCGCCGCGTTTCCCTGATTCGGTGTTCCTCTGCCAAAAGGATCTCGGCACAGGCGAATACGAATGTTACCAGATCACCAAGGCGGCGGGCTCAACGGAGGAATCGAAATGAATACGCGGATGAGGGCAAGCGCAGGCCGTCGCTAGTAGCTGAGCGAGAGGGTAGCGGTCGGGAAGAGGTCGGGGCGGCGCAGGATATTACACTTTCCAATGTTTTTGTATGTTTGAGTTGCCCCTTGCATGCGGCTGAGAGATATGATATACTACATCCTGTTTTCTGCAATGGGGAAGTAGCTCAGTTGGTAGAGCATCACGTTCGCAACGTGAGGGTCGGCGGTTCGAATCCGCTCTTCTCCACCATCCCCAAAGTGCGTTTCGCCCAATAAAATCAATGGTGAAACGCATTTTTCGTTTCTTGGTCATGCTGGTCAGCATTGACAGATTTTTACACCTTTTTTCAACCCCAAAAGGGGGCACGGCAGGGGGCACGGCGGCATGTTAGAATCACAAGGGGGCACGGCGGCGGCGAATTTCCGCCCCAAATACGCCCCAACCAAAATTTTTTCACCTGAAACAAAGTGTGCCCATGCCCCCGACTGTTCCCCGCGCCAACGGGGTTAAACGCCGCAGGGGGGAACCGTTGCCGCCCGCCGAATCATGCGCCCGTGTAAACCTTGCGGCGGTGCTTTTGCTTTCGCGGTTCAAATCCACCCGCCGAAATGCCGAACTGCCCCGCAAGGGCATAGCACATCGTGACGGCATCCCCGAAATCGTGCTTGCGCCCGATTGTGCGCCAATGGTAATCCGTGCGCCCGTCTTGCAACGTCACCTTGTATTCAAGGATTTCGCCCGCGATCTGTCCGGCGAAATCGGCATGCCGCGTTCCGTTGCCGTCGAATAGCGACAACCCACCGGGCGCACCAACATCGCCCAACCATGCCCGTTGCGCCGTCTCGCGGTGCATGTCTGCATCGAACGCCAGCCACCGCCACCCCTTTTGCGCATCGGAACAAAACACCGTGCCGTTCCGTTCCGAACCTATCCGTGATTTTACGTTCGGGTTCCAGTTCCGCCCCGCCCGTCCCGCCATCGGCAAACACTCAATGCCGCAATGCTCTTTCGACACGGCGGCGAACCGCATCACGCTTTCCCATTGCTTTCCGCCGCAGTCAACGCCCCATGTGTCAACGCCGAACCCGTGCGTGTCGCACCAATCGGCAATTTGCCGCCCGTGCGCAACCAACGCCGCGAACACCTGCGCATGCCGCTGTTGATCGGGGATTTCGTCGGGAATCGGCAGCGGTGCACCCGTGAACACATGATACCACGCCACGAACGCCGTCTGCATCTTGTCGAAACACACCATTGCCGTTGTAAACCCATACGCGGGGTTCAAGTCCGTAGCGCAAGCCGTGAACACCGTGCCTTGCGGCTTGGTGAACGGCATTGTGCCCTTGCGGACGCGGGACATGATCAGCGGGGCGGCGATCCTGAACACGTCATGTTCGCGCACGGGGTGCATTTGGTATTCGGCGGCAAACGAATCTTCGCCGTTGGCAAACCGCAGGTTCATCGCGTGTTGAATGCCCGACAGTTCGGTTTCGTGATCGTAAAATTCGGGGTTCAGCACGTCCGCCCCCGCGTCCATTTCGGAACGGTTCGCAAGATAAAAGGCGTTCGCCCGCTCATGTTCGGCTTCGCCCGCCGAAATCGAATCTTGCCGGATCCTGAAATACTGTTGCCACTTGTCACCGGGCAACCCCCAGCAATCAGGGTGTGACAGCACCATCGGGAACGTGAAGGTTTTCCAGTTCTTTTTGGCGGCATACACTTCGCTCAAATCGTCGGGGCAAATCGGGGTGCTTGTCATGAACGCCGCGATCTGCTTGTCATGTCCGCCCAGCCCCAAAAAGTTCTTCTCGATCATTTCATCATACTGTTGCACCGTGCGCTGGTTGTGCGCCGCCTTGTCATCCTGCAAGTCATCGAACAACACCAAATCAGGGCGCATCGAACCGCGCACCAGTCCACGGGCGGCACCCTTGAACCCACGGGCAACCAACACCGCGCCAGCCGCCGCCGAACCCTCGATCATCGGCAGCACAATGCGTTCGGCGGTTTTGCCGATCTTCGTGCGCTTGCCCTTGTGGGTTTGGTTCTGCGCCCGCTGCATGATACCGCCCAACTTGCGGATCGGCACGGATATTTCGGGGAAGTCCGCGCCGAACGTCTCGCCGTCCTCGCACAACGTGAAAATGTCCTCGATCATCGCGGACGCATCCGCCTTTCGCGCCGCAACCGCCACAATGAAACGGCGGAACCCATACGCAAGCGCGTAAAGGCATGCGCCCTTGATAAAGCACGTCTTGCCGTGCGCCCTCGCCATCCTGATATGTGTGCGCCCGCCGCCCTGAACCACCGCTTGCAAGTGTTCAATGATCTCGCCCATGCGGGCGGACGGTGCCGATTTGAGAAAACCGCCCGCGCCCATGCAATAGGTTTTCAGGAACAACGCCAGCGAATCGCGGCAAGCGTTGCGCCGCCGCCGATCCTTGACGCGGGGCAATTCGCCAATGTCGTTTGCCGCAGCCTTTTTCGCCGCTTTCCGCGCACGGTCTTGTTCAAGTGTTCGCGCCATCTTTACAGCCTTTCACATCGTGTGCAAGTTTCGTTTACACCGTTTTTCAAATGGTGACATTGGGAACGTGGGAATCACTCCAAACGCCGAATCTCGCCCCTTGGGCGCACCGTCCCTGAACCCTTTCGGGAGTACCTACCCCACCCCCTGCCGCTTCCCATGTCTCGATAACGTCCATTGCGGCTATAAGGTCATCAAGGGGCGCATCGTCGGGCGGCATCGTCGGCGGCAACGGCGCACAATCGCGCGGAACGGCGGAAATCCGCCCCGTGGCGCGTCCGTCCGTTTCGGGCGCGTCTTTTCCCGTCCGCCCGTCGGGGCGCGTGTAGGGGCGTTCTCGCGGCTCTGTGCGCACGTTCGGCGTTGGCGCATCGGTTGGCGGCGGTTCGCGCCACATGTTGCCCGCCCGCGCCCGTGGGTTCAGATACAAAAGCACTTGCCGCCGCCCGTTGTCGAAACGCCGCACACCGGGCAACCGTGTACCCGTCCGTGGTTGCATCGCCTGAACGTCCGCCCGCATGGTTGCATCGGGATCGGACGCGAACAACCCCCGCATGCGTTGCCGCACCGCTTGCCAGTCCGCAAGGGCGGCGCAACCCACATGAACCAACCCGTGAATTGATCGGTTGCCCGAAAACGTCAGCGCAACCAACGCGGGGGCAAGGTTGCTTGTCAGGATGAACGCCCGCCAAAACGCGCATTGCTTGGCAAGGGGCATTTCGTCAAACTCCAGCACCATGAACGGGAACGCGGCAAGGCAAGATTGCGCAATGAAAGACTGCTTGCCCGCCGTGGTTTCGCCGGGTTCGCCCGTGAACGGATTGGGGACAAGCAAATCACCGGGCAACGGTTCGCCGCGCTCGATCAGTTCCACCCAATCGGCGGCGGGGCGAATGTTCGCGCCCGGTCTGCCGACTGTCGGCACGTCATCGCGGAACACATGCACCATTTCGCCGGGGGCGAACGCCGCCCGCATGAACATCGCGGTTTGGTTTGGCGGGGGTTTGCCGAACCAGTCCAAACACGGGGAAAGTTCGCGCACGGCATCCGATCCGCAGTCACCCATGCCGCCGATAAGGTTGCGGACATGGTGAACGTGTTGCGGGGGCGACGGTTTCCGCGCACGGCGCATGTGGTTCGCCGTGGTTCCGGCATCCCGCGTTTTGGCATCCGTCCAGCCGCGCCGAATGTCCGCGTCGCGGTCATTGACACCTTGCGCCCGAACATCGGCAATGATTTCGTCGGCGGACAGCCCCGCCGCCTTGCCCCAGTAGGTCAACGCGCCCTTGTTCGCCCAACGTGCGCCGGGGGCGGCGAACGCGGCAAGGGCGGTTTCGTATTTCGCCCGTGGGTCGATCATCGGCGCACCCCCTTGCCGAACATCCGAACGTTTGCACGGGGCAAGTTAGGTTTGGCGGTTTGGCGATTGCTTGCGCAACCTAAACCGCGCAACCATGATTTAGGTTTGGTTTCGCACCCCCTTATATAAGGGGTGCGCAACCTAACCAAACCAACCGAACTGTCGAACCTCATTCCACACCCCCTTGCCGAACCTCTTTTGCGGGCGCAAGTTCAAGTTCGGGCTTGGTGTACCACTCCATTTGTTCGGGCAACCCAACCAGTTTTTCCCCGTTGCGCTCGGATTGGCGAACCGTCACTATCAGGGCACCGTCAACCGCCATCGTCTTTATTTCGGCGGGCATCCGTTTTTCCCCCAGCGCACCGCCGTTTTTGGAAACGTACAGTTTCCGCGCCTTGTCGGCGGCAACGCCAACGGGCAACCCCTTGAACGTCTCGCCGCGCCGTTCCGCGTCCGCTTGCGCCGCCCGCAGGGTTTCAATGATTGCATCGGCAAGGGCGGGTTGCTCTTGCTTTGCCCGGTTCATCATCCGTGTGCGTGTCGTTTCCACGTCGGGCGCAACGTCAGGCGCAAGCGTGAACGCCCCATCGTCAAGTTCAATGGTGAACGGTTCGGGCGGCGGATAGTTCCGCAGCACCGCGTCAACCACGCGGCACGTCTTGTTGTACGCATGGTTCAGCAACCCAATCACGCTTTCGGGGAAACGGGCAAGGATTGACGAACCCGAAATCATGTCAATCAACTGCCTATCGCCCGAAAACCCCTTTGGGCTATGAAACACAATCCCCAGCGTGATTGCCGCCTTTTGGAATTTCTTCATTTCCTCGATTGCGGCGGTGCATGCCTCGACGTTGTTTTCATCGTCTTTGAAAACCTGATAAAACGGATCAAGCACCGCAAGGGCGCATCGGTTCACAAGGCACGAATCAAGCACCCATTGCCATGTGACGTTTTCGCCTTTCAGGTTTTCGACGAACAACCACCCGCGCAAGGTTTCGGGGTTCACGTCAAGTTTGGCGCACATGCGGCGCAACCGCTTCTTGAACTGTTTCGCGGAAATCTCCAGGTTTGCGACGTACACCCGCGAACGCTCGACGGCGTACCCCAAAAACGGAATCCCTGCGGCAACGCAGACACACAACTGCAAGGCAATGAAACTCTTGCCCGCCTTTGACTGCCCGACAGCGGCGAACATTTCGCCGCGCTCGATCATCCCGTGAACCAACGGCGTGTCGGGTTCATCGGGTGACGCAAGCCAATCGGCGGCATCAACGCACGTTGCAGCGGCGGAATGCTCCGCGCCCGTCGCGGCGGCGGTTTCTGCGTCCAGCATCGCGTTTACATCTGCGGGCGTGAATGACTTCGCTTTCATCCTTTTGCGATCTCCTGAAAGGTTTCGTGTTTCTCGCCGCCGCGCTTGCGGGCGTTGGCGTTCATCTTCTCCACCGTCGCGGAATCGGGCGGACGCTTGCCGTTGGCGAAATCAGTGATTGACTGCACCCGAATGCGCCGAACGCCGTTCATCGCCACAACGTCCAAACGCCCCGATTTCACCAACCCGTATATCATCGGGCGCGAACACCCCAGCCGCTTTGCCGCGTCCGTGAACGTCACCGTTCGGCAATCCTCGTCGCGGAACGTTGCCGTTGCCGTATCGTCGCCCGTCAGCACCGCGTCAACGCGGGCAAGGGTTCGGGCATCCGCCGTTGCCAGTTTCAGCAACCTGTCGTTTGTCGATAGCATGTCACTTGCCTTTCGCTTTCGTGTTGGGGGAAATGTACCTTTCGCGGTTCAGCCCGTTGCCGTGGATTTCGGAACGCAACGCTCCGGCGTTCAGGGCGCGTTCGATCAGGGCGGCACCGCTTTCAACGCCCCGCCCCAGTATGCGGCATGCGACGTGCTGCAACTGCCTGAACGGAACGCCGCCCGGATATTTCGGCATCAGGTCTGCAACCCGTTCGGCAAGGTCGCAAACCGCCCGCGTCCGTGGTTCGCATGTCAGGCGGTATTCAACCCCGAACCGCCCGCGCCGTGCGTTGATATAGCCGTCGCGGACGGCATCGGCAATCAGGCGTTCGGCATCCGCACGGGCAAACCCGCGCCCCGCCAGTACGCCCATGAACTGCCGCTTGCCGTCCAGCGGGTAATCGTCTGAATGCGCAAGCACCCGAACGGCGGGGTTGCCAATCGGTTTCGGCATCAGCCCGCTATCGAACCAATACCCGACAAACCGCCGCACATGGGCAATCACATCGCGTTCGCGCATCCCGTGCGCTCGGCAATCTATGATTTCGTCAACGGTTGCCCAGCGCATCTTGCCGTACTTGTCATCGCCGCCGATCCACGGGGTTTTGCATTCCTGATTTTTTATCAGGCAGTATGCGAGCCCGTGTTCACCCATCCCCGCCCGGATCGGGAACGGTGCCGCCGCCGCTTTTCGGGCGGTCTTGTCATTCGCTCTTTTTGCCATAGTCTGAATCTTTTCGGCGTTGCGCTTGCGGTTGCGGGCGGGGGTTCATCCATCCACCCGGACGGCGAATCAGCCCGCACCGTTCGCGCATTCCCTTTTGCGGGGAACGTCGGGGATTTTCAACCACAACCCCTGATATTCGGGCAACATCCGCTTTGCGTCCGTTTTGGGCAAAGCAAAGCCGCCCCGATTATTCAGGGCGGCGGCGAATTGCGGACGTGCAAAAATTAAAGCGGATTGAACCTTTGCCCAATCCGCTTTGATACGTCTGATTTATGGTTGCGGCGTTATTTTGTGCCGCGTTTCGTTTTCGGCTTCTTTCGTGAATCCCGGTAGTTTCGGGCAAGGGTTTCGGGCTTGATCGGTTTGCCTTGCCAATCCATCAACGGGGCGTATTGTGGTTCACCGTGTTTTTTGCTTGTTGTCAGGGGGTCAAATCTGCCGTGGTGAACGTGCCCCGCCTTATCCATCCAATCGCACAAGCGGCGGCATGCCGTCAGCACCGCCCCATGTTTACCCGCTTTCACGTCGGGATCGTCGCGCACCCGTTCCAACGCACGGTGCATGTCCTCGGCGGCGCGTTGCTTTTCTGCGGCATACATATCAACCGATTCGGCCTGCGCCTTTTTGGCGTTGCGTGTGCGCTGCGTCTTTTTGCCAACCAAATAATCAACACCCGCTTGCGTTGGTTTCAAACCTTCAAATCTATCGTGAATCAATTGTTGCGTTCGATCATTCGCATCGGAAAGTTCTTTGCCAACGTCGGCAATGTCTCCACGGGCGGCATCCACTTTTTCGCCAACGGCGTTGATTGCTTCAATGGTTTCATCAGCACGGGCGGCAGTTGCGTTCAAAAGCGTTTCGGACAACTTGCGCAAATCGTCTTTCAGTCCGTCGCGTTTGGATTGCACGTTATTGTAATGCTGTTTTACCTCGTCCATCGGGTGTTGCTCTTTCTCGTCAACATCAAACGCCCGCTGCAAATCGGACAACCGTTCTATCGCCCTCAATGCGGGGGCGGCGCAATCCGCCCATGTGTTAGCAATCACTTCCAAAAGCGTTTTTAATGGCGTGAAATACCAAAACCGATTATCTTGCGGGACGGAGAAAATCACGCCGCTTGTCAAAAGCCCAACGTATATGCGCATTAGGTAATGTCCGGGGTTTATGTGTGTGCCGACATCCGCCCGCGTGAAAGTTCGGAACGTTGCGAGAAAATACCGCTCGTACCATGCACCAACACGGGCAATGTACGCGGCATCCGCTTCTTGTTCGCCCTGCAACGGCATTGGAAATGGCGTATCGGGCAACGGTGGCGTTTTGGCGTTCACGGGGGCAACTGCGTTTTTCTTGTTCATCGGTTCAATCCCTTCAAATGGAAATGCCCCGCCCGTGGTTGAAAGTGGCGGGGATTGATCCGCACCCACGGGCAAGGGCAAATTTAGAAATTCGGCTCATGCGCTTTCACTCGCAATGTGCTGTTATTATATCATATTCCCGCCGCCCGAACCACGGCGTTGATCTTCGCCCTTGTGTCCGCGTCAACGGTTGCCGCTATCAGGGCAAGGGCGCGTTCGGGTTCGCCGTCCGCGTCAACCCCCGCCGCCTGAATCACCGCCGCCACGGTTGCCGCCTGATCGGACGGCATCACCGCCCGCGCCAGCGCAAGGGCGCGAACCGCCGCCGCCTTTCCGTTCACGGGCGCAAGGGCGTTGCCGTCGGCGGGAACATCAACGGTTGCCGCGATTGCCTTGCGCACCGTCCCAGTTTCCAGCACGGTGCCGCGCATGCGTTCCCGTGTCCGTTCGGCAACCACCTCTTTGGAAGTGTTGCCGTAGTTCCGCAGCGTGGTTTCAACATCGCCATGCCCGACAATGCGCGATACATCGTTCACGGGCACACCGTTTTGCAATGCAAGCACAACAAACGTGTGCCGCAGATTGTGCCACCCGAAAAGCGACGCGGAATGCTTGCCGATTGCACGGGGTGCGCGTGTGCGTTCCACAAGGTCGCGGCTTGTCGGCTTTCCCGTTGCCCTCTTGCGTTCAATCCGGGGGCGGTATGTTTCGCCCGTCAGGCGTTCCACGTCTTTCAGGTATTCGGACACTTGCCCCCGCGCCATGTTCAACGCCGCCGCGATTGCCGCGCATTGTTCGCCGTTCCTGAACCGCGTGAACACATCGCGCAACCTTTCCTTTTTCGCGGGGGCGAACCGTGCGCCGTCGATCAGGGCAAGCACATCGGGCGTTGCCATCGGTTCGGCATCGGCAAGTTCGGCGGGTGCTGGTTCGGGTTCGGCAAACACCGCCCGCGCAAAATACGGTTTCACCATGCGCACAATGCCCGTGCGTTGATCGGGGAATCCGTTTTTGTTCACATGATCGTATTGCGCCGCCTGAACCGGGAACACATACGGCGAATCGTCAACGGCGTGTTTGGCGTTCCGTTCATCCAGCACCTTGCGCAAGGGGGCGAATATGGGCAACGTGACGCGAACGCCCGCTTTCGCCGTCACCGTGTCAATGAATCCGCCGCGCAAATCCACGTCCGCCCATTTCAGGCGGCACACGTCGCCAATGCGCATCCCGGTGCAAGCGGCGCACACAACCAAATCATGCAAGGCGTGGTTTTCCGCCGTCACATCGAACAACCGCGCAAGTTCGCATTCAGTCAGCGGGCGGCGTTCAACCTTGCCGTTGGCAACCGCGCTGTTCCGAACAACCACGTTGCCGAACGGGTTTTTGTTTGTGTAGATATGCCAGCGCACCCATGATTTAGACATAAGGTGCCATTGATCCAGCACCGTGCCCCATGCATACGCGCCTTTCAGTTCATTGAACCATGCCGCCGCGATTTCGGGCGTGATTTCATCCACCGTTGCGCATGCCCCGCCGTTTTCGCGGCAGTAGGCTTTTGCGAATTTGGCGAATCGGATGAACGTTGCCGTTGCCGCCCGTGTCCGTTCCGCCGTGGGTGTGGTGTTGCGTTCCAGCCTGATCCACATGCTCGGCAGATTGCTCAAACGCGGGCTTTTGATCCCCTTGCCCGTCCGCGCCTTGTGGTATCGGTTCACCATGTCGGCGGTTTTGGCATCTTTCACCGCTTGCGTGTCCCCCGTTGTTTTCGCCGCCGCTTGCATGTCAGCCAACGCCACCAACGCCGCCGCCCGCGATTTGGCGAACGCGGCATCACTCTTGCCGTTCACGTCGAAATTGCCGTTGGCATCCACGGGCACCGCGCCCCGGATCGGAACGCGCAAGTTCACGTTCACCTTTTGCCCGTTGCGGGTGAACCGCGCATACCACATCGGACGTGCGGTGCCGTCATCCGCTTTCATTATCTTCAATCCCATACCGTACCACCTTTCACAATGGTTGCCGTTCGGGGCGTTGTCGTACCCCTTGCGGCGTTTTGAGTTTACAACTTGTGACAACGCGGGACATTATACCACAATCGGGCGGCAAAACGCAAGGGCAAAAGGGGGCACGGCAGGGGGCACGGCGGCGTGTTAGAATCTTGAAAACCGCGTATTTGTTGGGAAATCAAATGTTTGTGCAATACCTTCGCAACGTGGGGGTCGGGAGTTCGAATCTCCTCTTCTCCACCATTACAAAAATGTGTTTCGCCTGATTTAGGTGAGACGCATTTTTTGTTTTATCGATGCGAGTAGGAGTGCTGTATGTTCGCGCCCGGATTTGGCGGCGGAGAGACAATTTTGGTATAATGCAAACTACAAGTAACCTTTTGACGCTTTGAGTGTATACAAAGTGGAATGCAGCCATGAATCGTGGTGCGCAGCCATAATGGAAAGGGTAATACATGAGCATCAATCTAGCGAACGTCACCATTTCGATACACGAATTCCAGCGCATATCGAAGGGCGAGTATAATGCCGACGAGGTGAAGCTCGCGAGCGAAACCACCCTCGACAAGGTCAACAACCACATAAAGTTGAGGGGGAAGAACAAGGTTTCGCTTTCGCACGCCGAGGTCATTGCGATAAAGGAGGCTTTCGTCAAGGCGCTTGAGGGGAGCGGCGTTAGCTAGGATCGTATGGCGGCCATCCGCCGCGATCTGGGCCTTTCGGCGGATTCCTCCGTCGACCGGTCCCTCCATCAGCGCAGCCTTACGCCATTGACACGCCAGAAGATACGCGAAATCCTCGACAACAACGCTGTCGCGATAAACAATACCCTCGGCGCGAATACTATTCTCACGACAACCCAGCTGAACCGCGGCAAGGCCGCGAAGGATATCCAAGACAGCATTGACATCCGCAACGACGTCAACGCATCGCTCGCCGGCACGCGCGCGACCAAGGAAAACGCCGATATGGCCAGCCTGGAGGCAATCGTCGCGGGCGACGTGGACTTCCGCAGCTACAATGATGCGCAGCGGATCCTCGAGCATGTCCGCAGCCAGCTCAAGGCCATCCTCGACAAGACGAAGGGCGCTCCTAGCGCCGAGCGCACGGCCGTGGTCGAGCTGCAGCTGCCCGACTGCGGCCAGAAGGTAAGCATCACGACCGGCATGACCGAGGCGGCGTTCGTGCGGCGGCTTGAGGAGATGGTCTTCCGCCTTTCCAGCCTGAACGGAACCGACAACCGGAGCATAGCCGTGCGCGATGAATTCGCCGCGCTCGCCGACGTCAATGCGCGCTTGGAGTGGCTGAACGGTCTCGCGGGTTCGCCCGATGCAGGCTTCAAGGCCCGCACCGCAGCCGTGCGGATGCTTGCGGATGCCGGGATCACGGACTGGGATACGCTCTCCATTGTGAACCGAATTTCCGACACGACCGCGCGCGCGTTCGCAATCCAGCTGGCGTCCCTCGACGGCACGAAGCGCGGCGATGAGCTCCGGAACAGCGATTTCATGCGGGCGTTCGTCAACTTGGCGAGCAACGACGGCGTCGCCGTGCCGCAGGCCTCCTGCGCCTACATCCCGGCCACTTCGACGGCGGCGTGGAACAATGGGATACGCGATACGTTCTACATGAACAAGCCCGAGAACTTACCGCATGACATACGGGCGCTGATAGATACGCTTCCCGCGCTGCTCAGCGAGCGTTTCGGCTCGACCATCGAGGGTTCTTCGGAACCGGGCCTCCTGATCGCCGGCAGATTGAACGTCAACGAGCTCATCCCTAATGGATTGCTCGAGCGCGTCACGGCCACGAACCTTCGCGACCGGATGAACACGCTGGCGGTTCGATATGGTGCCGAACAGTTCCTCTTCGACCGCCTGGACATGATGATCGTCGAGGCGGGCGGGCGCGACAAAAGGGCGGCCGACATCCGAAACGATTGGTTTAGGACGCGCCCGCAGTTGCTCGAGCGCTTCATGTCGGTGCGGAATCTCGACGAGGCCACCGCCGTATTTGAAGAGTTTCGCGACGTGATGGCGGCCGACGCAAAGCGCTATGTCGCCGTCCAGCGCTCCTGCGAGCGGGCCATCGGATACTACAAGGATGCGCTCGCGCGGCGGCTGGGCATGCCTGTGGCGTGTCTCGACACCGGCCTCGACCTGGGGATGCTGTCCATTCATGCCGGGAACCTCGCCGACTTCTTCTTCCGCGAGGACGTAAAGTCCGACAACCTTTACAACGAGAATTCGCCCGCCTATCACGCATACTCGTTCAAGTACTTCCTCGAACACGCCCATTCCCTGCCCGACCCCGAATTCAAGTCCAAGATCGTCGCCTCGCTCGGCACGATACAGATGCCGCCATTCCACGCTCAGGCGCTGATGGAGGCGTTCAAGGCTGCCGGGTTGGGCGACCTCAGCGTCGCCGAGAAGATGGCGATGCTGCGTCCGTCGCACCAGGTCGGGGTTGCGATCGCCCACGCTATCGGCGCAAACAACGGCGCCATCACGCCGAACGTCCTTAGGTCGATCGCCGAGCCGCTCCTCAAGACGCTCGCCCAGGGCGTTCCTGCACTGCGGAGCGAAGCCGACGCCGAGCGCATGGAAGCCCTGCTCGCAAAGTACGGCGGTGGCCTCTTCGCCGCCGACCAGGCGCGGCTCCGCGAGTTCGCGGAAGCGCTCGACTTCTCCGAGGCGGCGGCCCCTGCGAGCGAAAAGGCGCTCGCCAGGCGGTTGGACGAAATATGCGGCGGCGGTTTCGCAAACCCGGCCTCCTCCGCCTCCCGCCGGGCGATCGCCGCAGGCGCCACGGCCGAGGACCTGCGGTTCTACGTCCGCTGCACGGGCCTGCTCATGACCAGCGACTACACCGATCGCCAGGTCGTCGAATATCTCATCGACCCGCAAAGCATCCTCCGCCGTCCGCTCAAAGCCGCATTGGACAAGCTGCCCAAGAACATCTCGCTTGAGCAGAAGGTGCTTGTGGCCGCCGCCATGTTCAAGTGCGGCGAAGACGCCGACCTCCAGGACATTGTCGCCCAAGGCATCTCTCGCATCATCAGGTCCGGCAAGGTCAACGACGTCGAAGCGGCGGTCAAACGCGTCCTCGGCAACCTCCGCGAACTGCGCGAGGCCGCCGCCGGCAACGCCGATGCCTTCGCCGTCGGCAAGCGCCTGCTGCTCGGTCTCGAGGCGCGCCGCATCGCGCCAGGATTCTTCACCCATATCATGAAGGCCGTCGGCTCCGTCGCGATCAACCCCATCACCCGGCTCAAGGCCAACTCCAGCATCGCCGACATCCACGCCGCGATCAGCCTTGTGCGCACCGCCGGCGAAAACATCCTCCTCTCGGCGCCCGGCGCCGCCAAGCTCCTCGAAGGCAACGACGAGTCTTTGGCCTGCCGGAACTTCATTGCGGACCTCTTTGCCGCGCGCCTCACACCAGGGCAGCGGCAGTCCGTTCACGCGGCACTTCAGGGGGATAACAGCGCGACGCTCAAGGCGTTCTACAATGACATCGTCCAAGGGAACCTGCCCAATCCGAGAAGATCGGATGGATCTGCTGCGACGGCGGGCGAAATCAATGCCTATCAACGCATGGCCGGCATCTGCACCCGTTTCATCGAAGGATTCAACGCGTCCGTAGGGCGGCTTGCGGGACACAACCCTGTGCCAGGCATCCGCTTCATTGAAATCGAAAGCTACAACGGCGTTCGCGGAATCGGCGACGTAAACACCGACATCTTCAACGCCGGAGTCGAAGACCTCGACAGCCGCACCGAAAGCTACCTTCGCCACGTGGCAGGCGGCACGTCCGCCGCCGCCGTCGCCCTGCGGGGCGTCTACGCCGACAGGATATCCATGCGCCCGTTCTCGCCGGACGATCTTGTTACGGAAGACGTCAGCGGTTCGATCAACCGCTACCTGGACTTCTCCGTCCTGCGCGAAGTCAAGCGGATGCTGACCTCGGACGACCTGACAGGCACCAGGTTCGCGGCGGCGCGCGCCGCCGGACTCGAAGTTCAGCTTCCCGGCGGGGAACTCCTCCCCGGCAACCCTGCAGAGGCCCGCGAACAGCTTGTGCGGTTCGCCACCGGCCGCCAGGACGCCACATGGGCGACGCTCTCGAAGGGCGAACGCAACAAGGTCGCAGTCCTTATGGCGCTGCTCACGCTGGAGTCGGCCAACGGCGCCGTCGAAAGCGCGGCCACCGCCCTGGACCGCCAAGGCCGGGGGCCGGCGTTCACAATGGTCGGAGGCGAGGGCAACGCGCGGCGGGTCTTCCGGCTCGACCGTCCGCGGAACGTGGAAGGGGAAATCGCGGTCTCGTTCCATTCTGAGTTCCGTCCTTTGGCGCTCAACATCGCCGGAGAGGCCCACAATCTCAGTGCGAACGACCGCGTCAAACTCTCCTTCGAGTGCCGTTTGTCAAACGAGGTACGGGAGCGGATCGAGAACATGGACTTCTCCATCGTCAACCTCGCGCCCGCCGAAGAGCGCTACAACGGCAACCCGCCGCCGGAGCGCCGCCTTAAGAGCACAGAGGATCTCATACCTGAGGAGAACCGCATCGACTTCGATGTCCGCGCCGACTTCATCGCGACAATAGCCTGATCGCTTAACATGCTGGTCTAAACATAGGTTTATGTGGTATAATATTAACTAGCATTGTTAAACTCTTTGAGGGACAGCAAGGGGAGCATATATGGAATTTAAGAAGCTGATTGCGGCTTTTGCCGCTAAACATGGGATTGAAGGTCTTGATGGCGCGAGTGGTGCCGTCGTGCTGGATTTCGATGGCGTGCTGGTGGAGCTGCTGGACGATCCGCACACACACAGCATATTCGCCTGCGCCGAGATTGGGCATCCTCCGCCGGATGCGAACGGTGCGTTCGGCGCGATGATGCTGCAGGCGAACTTCCTGCTGCGCGGCACAGAGGGCGCCACGCTCTGCCAGAACCCGGAAACCGGTGCCTACGCAATAGTGCGTCCTTTCCCGCTGGCGTTGACGGATGTCGAGGCGCTTTGCGCAGGCGTGGAATCGCTCATCAACCAGACGGAGAACTGGCGCAAGGCGCTTGCAGGGATTCACAAGGCAGAATCCGTGAGGGCCAAGGAAGAGGAGTCTAGCGACTCCCACCACGACATGATCTCCAGCGGCTATTTTCATGTGTAACCTTTTTGCCTCTCGTGTGTATACAGTGTGTAACGTCAACAACAATCAAAAGTAAGGACCAGTACCATGCCGACACAAGTCAATTCTAGCTATAGTGCGAACTTCCAGAAGTTCGTGGATTTCGCCAACAAGGCGTATGCGACGCATGCCGAGGATACGGTCGTTCGTTTCACGGGGATGCCGAAAGGCGATTACAAGGGGTCGTTTGCGTCGTTCTTCCGCACGGCCGACATGAAGACGGCCAACGACCAGGTACGCGACCTGTTTTTCAAAACCGTCGCCGAAATGTTCGGGGGCGAGAGGAACATCCCGGACATCGTTCGCGACAATATGAAGCTCGATGATTTCGGCAAGGGCAAGCCCCTCACGGCACGCCGCATAATGCTAGTGAAAAACGCGATCGATATTGCCGGCGGCGGCATGTTCTCGCGTTCTTCGAGCATCGACAAGGCTACGTCCGCCGGATATCTGCCGCACGAAATGGCGAAGCTTGCGCGCGTCGCCACGCTGTACCGCAGCGCCACGGGCTGCACCGAGGCGGATGCCGAGGCCGCGGCGCTCGACCCCTCCAGCAAGGCTAGGAGGCTCTACGACTACGGCGGACGCTTTGTCAAGAACGCCGACGCGTTCAAGGCGGGCCTCGCGCTGATGGATAAGTTCGACGCGTGGTACGGCGACCTCATGGGCGACAGAGAAGCCAAGGCGCGCGACACCCTGACGAAGCTCAACCTCAACTTCAGCGTCTGCACCCGCGAGGCTGGCGCCGCCGTCCAGAAGTTCGTTTTCGAGGAAATCGCCGTCAACGGCAAGCTTCCCCTCGATGCGAAGAACCCAGAGAACTTGTTCGGCATGGCGAAGAACCCGGCGATGCGTTTCGTGGGGCGAGGCTATACGACCTCGTTTACAAACTCCCTTGCGCAGATCCCTCCGGAGAAGAGGGAGGTGATCTATGCCGTCTTCGATGCGCTTGACAAACTCCCCGCCAACGCCGGGGAACTCGCAAAGAGAGACAAGGTCGGTTATTCCCTGCTCGCGGCATCGCGCGTGATGAAGAATTTCGACGCCATTGCGGCGCTGCAGGCGTCCGGAAAGCTTGACCGCGCCAATCTTGTGCCGATTCTCTACCCTGATCTCGAAGTGACTCCAGACAACAGCAACCGGCAGATCAGCTCGGCCTACGAGTTGAGGGTTGCACGCAACCCCGTCATCATGCCTACGCTCCACATGCTCGCCGAGAACTCCGGCGCGACGCTTGACGAGGTGGATGCCGCCATCAGCTCGGGAACGCGTCTCGAGAACGCGCCCGGGATTTCTTCCTTCAGCGGAAAGCTTGAGGAGTTGGACGGTACCGCGCGCGGTGGGCGCACGACCATGATCTACGACCTCGTCCGCCCGACGGCTCCAAGTCTAATTGAAAACGAGAAGCCTGCTCTCGCGGATGAAAACGTGAAATTCGTCTTCAATTTTCCGGACGGCGAGACGATTGACACGATTACCGGGTCTATTGACGAGCCGAATGTCCGTTCCCGGTGCGACGCTGTCGCCGACAAGATCGCCGACCTCTGCGGAAACGTCCACCCCAAGCAGCTCTCGAATGTCTATTTTGCGCTTTCCCAAAGTGCAATCGGCGTCAACGTCAACGGTGGATTCACTTCCGTCGGAATCTCGTCCGACGAGCACATGGCCGTCACGTTCTCGCTTGCGCGCAACGACGAGACCGGCGCCGTCACGATTAGGTATTCCGAGCCGAAGGGTTTCCCCGTCAAGTTCAACTGGACGACGACCATCGACGTGGACGGCAAGTCCACATCCACCCCGATGCGCATCGACCACGGCCAGTACGAGGCCAAGGCGATGACGTTCGCTGAGCAGATCGAGAGCTACGTGCCCGGCAGGGACAAGGTCGTCGCGGAGGGCATCATCAAGGAGATGCTCGCGCATTGCGGCGACGACTTCGAGCTGAAGGACATCGTCTCGCAGTCGATCCGCGGGCTTTGCATAACAGGAACCGCCAAGCTTCGCACGATGGACCAGATCAAGGCGCGCATCGATGCGGTCCGCGCAAATCTCGAAGAGGTGCGCCGCGCGGCCGCCGGCAGCACGGCCATCGAAAATGCAGGCGTCTGTCTGCTCTCGGGGCTGAACGGCAAGAGCCTCCCTGCGGGGGCGATCGCGAGGATGGTAAAGGCCACCTCCGCGGAAAAGGCCGGGGAGTTCGCGAACCTCACCGCGAATTCCACGCCGCAGCAGATCACCAAGGCCGTAGTCGACATGCGCAAGGCCGTGGAGAACGCCATGCACAATTCGTACGTGCAGGATTACCTAGAGGGCAGCGACGAGATGGACCCGGCGCGCGAATTCGCCTTCCTGATCCTCATCGGGAAATTCTCCAAGGCCCAGCTCGAGGCCGCGAACGCCGCGCTGCGCTCCGAGACGACGAAGAAGCTTTTCGCCGTGCTCGACGAGTTCAAGAACCGCCAGTATCCCGCCGCGTTCGACGCCAGGCGGATCAACGTCGAGACGGCCTCCTGGATCGAGGACGAGTGCCAGGCGATCGAGACCCTGTCGAACAACTACACGCTGTCGCTCGAGCGGCTGCTCGGGAAGCAGGTAGGCGGCATAATCAAGGAGTTCAACGGCGAGTTCGACAAGGCCGCCTTCGGAAGCCAGGACATCCTGAACATGATCGTGCCCCTGGCCGAAAAGGACATCGCCGCGTACAACGAGGACCAGCGCCGTCTGGAATACATAAAGGATGCGGGCAAGATCGCCAAGACCAAGGCGGGCCACGCCTACGACAAGGCGGGCGAAGGCAATGCGGAGAAGGTCGACAAGCTCATAAAGATCGCGCTCAAGCACTGCGCCGAGAACGAAGACGCCGTCAGGATCGTCGCCGACAACATCGATCTGGTGCTCGTCTCGAACAGCGCGAGCCTTCGCTCCCTCGAACAGGTGCGCGAACGCGCCAAGGCCGTCGCCGCGAACTTCCGGGAGCTCAAGGAGCTTTCCAAGGACAACCCCGCCATCTACGAGGCCGGCAAGCGCATGATGACGTCCCTGCGCGGAAAGTCCCTGCCGCCCGGGATGATCACCCAGATATTGACGGAGGCGTTGAACGTAAAGGTCGACGCCATCCGCAAGCTGTCGTCCCGTTCATCGGCGATGGAAATCCACCGCGCCGTGACGCAGCTGCGCGACAACCTGAAGCACGTCATGGATTTCACCGGGGCCGAGCTTGCTGCGGGCGGGCCGGACGAGAAGCAGGCTTGCCGCAACTTCCTCTCCGCGATCATGATGGACCGCTGCGGCGCGAAGGCGCTCCGTGAGATGAAGGGCGCCTTTGAAGGCGACCTGGCCTCGAAGATGCAGGCGTTCTACATGGCCATCGGCAACGGGCTGCTCAACAAAGATCTCGGCCTAGAACAACAGATGGCGTTCAAGCTCGAAGACGAGGCGACGTCGCACACGACGCACATCGGCACGCTCAAGGTCGCCATAGACCTTGCGGCGGACGGTGAGCCCGGGCCTGGCCTTGCCGTGTTCAAGGAGCCGGTAGACGCCGACGAGTTTGGCGGTCCCGAAATCGTCGAAGACCTCATGACCCTCGCCTCGCGCTAGTCTTGCAGCGCAATATATGGTATAATGCGACTGCACGGCTGACAGTAGCCGAATATTCAAGGAAGAAGTAAAAGAGAAATGAACACTGTTTTGGTCGGAGCCCAGTGGGGCGATGAAGGCAAGGGCAAGGTCATAGACTTCCTCACGGAGGAGGCGGACATTGTCGTACGCTTTCAGGGCGGTTCAAACGCCGGACACACCGTTGTGGTGGGCGAGAAGAAGTATGTTCTCCATCTCGTTCCCAGCGGCGTGCTGCATGAAGGCAAGCACTGTGTGATCGGAAACGGCGTGGTGATGGATCCTTTCGATCTCATGAAGGAGCTTGAGCAGGTTGAGAGCTGGGGTTTTGAGCTCAAGGGGCGCTTCCACATATCCGAGCGCGCCCAGATGGTCATGCAGTGGCACCGCGCTCTCGACCGTGCCGAGGAGTCCATGAGGCCCGAAGGCAAGAAGATCGGCACCACAGGCCGCGGAATCGGCCCCGCCTACGCCGCCAAGGTCGGACGCTACGGAATGCGCGTCGGCGACATACTAAAGCCCGATTTCCTTGATCTCATCCGTTCCCAGGTTGAGGAAGCGAACATAAAGCTTAAGGCTCTCGGCGCCCATGAGCTGGACGCCGACGAGATGGTGAAGCTCTACACGCCAATGGTGCCCGCGCTGATGCCTTACGTCACCGACACCATACAGTTCCTGCACGAGAACCTCGACGCCAAGAAATCCATCCTTTTCGAGGGTGCCCAGGCCACAATGCTCGACATCGACTTCGGCACCTACCCGTTTGTGACGTCGTCCAACCCGACCGCAGGCGGCGCATGCACCGGCAGCGGCGTTTCGCCGCGCTCCATAGATCGCGTCATTGGCGTGCTCAAGCTCTACACGACGCGTGTAGGTGAGGGTCCTTTCCCGACCGAGCTAACCGACGCTGACGGCGAGACGCTTCGTTCTCGCGGCGGTGAGTTCGGCGCGACCACTGGCCGTCCGCGCCGTTGCGGATGGTTTGATGCCGTCGTCGCCCGCTACGCCCAGCGCGTGAATGGTGTGGACTACTGGGCCATGACCAAGCTGGACGTGCTGGACACGTTCCCGGTCGTAAAGATATGCACCGGCTATCGCCGCAAGGATGGTTTCGTCTACCAGACATTCCCGGCGGACCTTGAGGTGCTTTCGCATTGCGAACCGGTGTATGAGGAACTGCCTGGCTGGCAGTGCGATACGTCCAAGACGACGGACTACTCGCAGCTTCCGGAGAACGCCAAGGCTTACGTCAACCGCATACTTGATCTCATTGGCGGCAAGCTTGGGGTGCTTTCCGTTGGCCCTGCCCGCGAGACGACGCTGAGAATAAACATTTGACCACAACAAACGAAAACAAAGGAGAGCATCATGAAGTACGTATGCAAGGTTTGCGGCTGGGTTTACGATCCCGCCGAGAACAATGGAGTCGAATTCGCGGATCTTCCGGACGATTGGGCCTGCCCGATGTGCGGAGTACCGAAGAGCGAGTTCGAACCAGCCTGACGACATGAGCGTTACGACAGAGGCGCTGTTGTGGCTCGTCGGCGCCTATCTCGTCGGCGGCATACCGTTTGGCTACCTCATTGGCCGACTGCGTGGCGTTGACGTAAGGACCGTCGGGTCCAAAAACATTGGCGCGACCAACGTCTTCCGCACAGTCGGCAAGAAGTGGGGCTTCATAGCCTTCTTCCTCGATGTGATGAAGGGGCTTCTGCCGACGCTTGCGGCCAAGGTCTGGGGCAGTGCCGACTGGCTGCCGCTTGCGGTCGGAGTCATGTGCGTCGTCGGCCACATGCTGACGCCATACATGAAGTTCAAGGGCGGCAAGGGCGTTGCCACTGCGTTTGGCATGCTCATAGGCCTTACGCCGGCCCTTGTCGGGGTTGCGTTCCTTGTGTTCGTCCTGGCGTTTGCCGCGTCCAACTACATTTCTCTCGGCAGCTGCATGGCGGCGGCGTTTCTCGCCGTTGCGGTATGGTTCCCGATACTTGGCACTCGCGGCTATGCGGACCTTCCGCAATGCATCCTCGTGACGGTCATAGCCCTGTTCGTCATATGGAAGCACCGCTCGAACATCAAGCGACTTGCCTCCGGCTCCGAGAACAAGATTTACATATTTTCAAAGCCTAAGCAGCCACAGGCGTAAGCATCGAAGCATGCCGCCAAGGCGGGCTGATTGGTTTTGGAAGGGGCGGAGATCATGGAGGAAAGACTACAGAATGTGCTGGCCCATGCGGGCGTGGCATCCAGGCGCGGCGCCGCTGCAATAATCGAGGCGGGCCGCGTCACCGTTGACGGGCTTGTCGTTCGTGAGCCCGGCTTGCGTGTGGACCCGTCTGCCGCGTCAATAACGGTAGACGGTCGACCTGTCGGCACGCCAGAGCAGAAGCGTACGATAATGCTTTACAAGCCAGCAGGCGTTCTTTCGACCGTATCCGACCCGTTTGGCGGCAAGACGGTGTTGGATATTGTCCGCGGTGCGATACCGGAGCGCATTGTTCCGGTCGGTCGCCTGGATAAGGATAGCGAAGGCCTGCTTTTGATGTCCAACGATGGGGACCTTACCCAGAAGCTTACGCATCCGCGCTATGAACACGAGAAGACCTATGAGGTTCGTGCCGCAGGACGCTGGAGCGAAGAGAAGCTCAGGGTTTTGCGGTCTGCGGTCGAGATGCCGGACGGCTATGTGATCCGTCCCGTGCCGGTCGAGGTTGTGAAGATTGGCCGCGACAATGTGCATGAGCTGGTGTTCCGGCTGCGTGAAGGTCGCAAGCGTCAGATACGGTACATGTGCAGTGCGGTGCACCTTACCGTGCTTTCGCTCAAGCGCGTCGCAATTGGCGCGTTGCGGCTGCCGGAAAGCCTGAAGCCCGGCGAATGGCGCGATTTGACAAAGGAAGAGATCAATGCTGTACTATCTGTCTGAATTTCTCACAAAGTCATGGGGACCTTTCCGCCTGCTGCAGTCCCATGCATTGCTGTTGGCCGGCGGAACATTCGTGTCCGCGCTGGTCGTATGGTGGCTTCTTCCGAACTTGTGGAACCTTCTGCCGCGCGATAGGGGCAAGGTTCTGTGCAAGGATATTGGCGGATTGGCCTCGGCTGGCAAGCCCACTGGCGCCGGAGTGATTGTTTCGTTGCTTGTGCTGCCAGTTATCCTTCTTTTTGCGCCGCTTGCGTTCTGGGACTACTGCACTGTTGCCGCCATTTATGCGGCTATGGTGTTCGGCTATCTGGACGACTACGCCGCAGTGCCATGGGGCGAGCTCAAGAAGGGCTTGCTTGACGCCGTCTGCGCCTTGGCGATCGCGTTCTTCATCGCGAAAGGGCACTCGACCCTAGTATGGCTGCCGTTTGTGAAGGGCATGTGGGTAATTCCGATGTGGATCTATGTTCCGGTTGCGGCGTTCATACTTTGGTTCACAATGAACGCCACCAACTGTTCGGATGGCGTCGACGGACTCGCCGGAGCGCTCACTATGATAGCGCTCGTGATTCTGTCGGTGATGCTTTACGTGGTGATCGGCTACAAGCCTGTCGCGCACTACTTCCTGCTGCCCTGCAACCCCGAGGCCGCGCGCTGGGCGATCGTCGTAATGTCGGTCGCTGGCGGCTTTGGCGGCTATCTGTGGTTCAACGCCGAGCCATCAAAGGTCCTTATGGGCGACGCCGGCAGCAGATTCCTCGGCATTCTCGTCGGCACGGGCGCGCTTGTGACGGGCAATCCGTTCCTGATCCTCGCGTTCGCGCCTGTAATTCTCGTGAACGGTGGCGGCGGACTGGCCAAGCTTGTCCTTCTTCGCGTCGCCAAGAAGCTTGGGCGCGACATCGACGAGCATAGCGTAATCCGCCGCATACGCTTTCCGCTGCATGACCACTGCAAGAAGAATCTCGGTTGGTCCAACGCCCAGGTCTTGATGCGTTTCATTCTGCTTCAGCTTATAGTAATGCCTATTCTTCTGGTCATTCTCATAAAGATAAGGTAATGTCGATCCTGTCCGCCATCCTAGTCCTCGCCCTTACCCGTGCGGAAATCATCGAGCGTTTTCGCTCGCCGCCCATAACCCAGGTAGAGGGCCTTGTCCAAGTCTATGCCGACTGTCCGGCCGACATGCGCAATGAGTACCAGATGCCCGTAGCGCGTTTTATCGCCAACATATGCAGAAAGCTCTACGATGCCGGCGTCGCCAAGCCGCGGCGCTTTCAGGACCCCGGAATTGTCGTGCATATCGGGTCCGTCCGCACCAATGTCACGGATGTGGTTTCGTCCATCGACAGTCGAACGAACGGCGACCGCTTCATGCGAATCACGCTGCCCGCGCCTGAATTCGCCGACATGAACCTGCTCTGCCTTGCCGTCGTGCGCGGCTTTTCCGTCGCGCTGCTTGACGAAGACATAGACAACGACAAGGCTTTTCGCATGCTGCGTTCGTCTGACCCTGCCCAGCGTCTTGCGGACGAGCGCGCGGAGCTTATGCGTTGGCGCGAGAAGGGTGAGTTCGCTGAAGGACGCGACGACGAATACTATTTGAAGCAGCTTCGCAAAGTCGCCGATCCGGGCAATGCTTCTCGGGAGGACGTGCTTGTCTTCGCTTCTCGCCTGATGCTGTATCCGCCATATTACAACCTGCCGTTCTGCGGCAGATACACAGGATGCACATTCAGGGAGGCGATAGAGCTTGCGAAGAAGGACCCGGTGGTGCGGTTCGTCGCCGTAAGCAAGGCAAGGGAAGTCCTTGTGTTCGGCGCGGGACGCGGCGACCAGATGTCTGCGGCGGCGGAGGCTTACGCGTCTTTCCTGCGGGAAGTCGCCCGCGGGGAAAAGTCCGCCGCGGAGTTGGAGGAAATGCTTACGGATGCCGAGCAAAAGCTTAAAGGAGTCGTTCAGTGAAGACCAAGAAGACCATAACCGACAGCAGCGTTGACCCGGACATCCTCAAGTACACGGTCGGCGACGATCCCGTGCTTGACCTCGCCCTCGCCGTTTGGGACTGCATGGGCACCGCCGCCCACGTCACGATGCTTTCTGAGATGAAGCTAAAGACTCCTATAGTGACGA
>CAMZEN010000036.1 GCA_947305775.1 uncultured Verrucomicrobiota bacterium | reverse complement strand
ACAGATACCACATGGCTTCAGAAGATGGACACGCTTGCGGCGAAGCACCACATAACGATATCGCAGCGGCAGAGCGGCAAGGAGACGGAATCCGGCGAGGTGCTGGAGCTGCCGATCGAGGTCAAGAACTGGGAAGGCGCTCTCGAGTCTCTTGTCAAGTTCATGCACGAGCTTGAGAACACGGACGAAGGGATGTTCGACATACGCGCCATAAATTTCAAGCCAAGTTCGAAGAAGGGCTATCTCAAGGGATCGTTCACGCTAACTTGCGCGTACATGAGGGAGAAATAAGACGATGATCAAGAAGACATTCGCTTTTTTGGTATCGGTGGTCGGGCTTTTCGCGGCGATGGATGCCTCCGCGCAGGCCACGACGCCACGCCGCAGCCTGCTTAACAGAAACGCCGCACGGCAGCGGGCGGCCTCTGCGGTCGCGAAGCCCGACGAGGCGGCTGACTCTGCGGCGACGGACACCGCGGCGTCAGACTCTTCGGAGACAGACGACGCAAAGTCGGCGCCAGCGCTCAACTGGGATGCCGCGCCGGTTGATATCGTGCTGCAGACCTACGCCGAGCAGACGGACAAGACGATCCTGAAGGATCCCGCAACGCCAACGCCCACGATAACCCTCAAGACGCGTCAGGGCCAGAAGCTTACGCGCGAGGAGTATCTGGAGGCGATCGAGGTCGTCCTGGAGATGAACGGAATCCATCTTGAGCCATATGGCGAGCGGTTCATTCGCGCACTGCCGCGAAAGGACGTCCGCAAGGAAGGCATTCCGCTCATAATGAATCCCGAGACGAAACTTGGCGATACGGGTCGTGTCGTGTCGGTGATGATACCGTTCAAGAACATCGGCACCGAGGAGGCCCAGAAGGCCCTGGAGGGATTCAAGTCCAACAGCGGCATACTGCTGGTCTTCGAACGCACGAACTCCATACTTGTGACCGACACGGAGCAGAACATAAACCGTATGCTGGAAATTGCGCGGTCGATCGACATCGCCACGCCAGTTCTTGAGAATGTGTTCGTGCGCCAGATAAAGAACGCGAACGCGGCGGACATCAAGCAGGCGCTTGAAGCCATCGTGCAGGAGTCGCAGAAGGAGCTTGAGAAGGGCGGCAAGAACGCAAACAACGCCAACGCATCGGCGCAGAGCGCTTCGACGGCGATACGTCCCGGCTCAAGGCTTCTCAACCAGCGAGGACAGAACGGCAACCAGCCGCAGGCGCCCGTGAACAACGAATCGCTCGTGATGAGCGTGTCCGACGCGGACCGCGGCATGATACGCGGCAAGGTCTTGATTCTTAGCGACGACCGTTCCAACAAGCTGATAATCGTGACCCAGAAGCCCAATATGGACTTCTTCGACAAGGTCATAGAGCAGCTTGATGTGGAGACCACGCCGGATACCGTTGTGAAGGTCTACCGCCTCAAGTATGCCGAGGCGGAAGAGGTCAGCGACATGATCAACGACCTCATCGGCAACACTTCGTCGTCCAGCTCCAAGTCTGGCCAGAACCAGAATGCGGCCGCAAAGACCGGGTCGGGCGGCAATCTGTCGCGCAATACGACGCAGCCCACCACCGCGAAGAAGCCTTCCAACCAGCGGTCGGGCGACGCCAAGGCCGGCGAGCTTACGAAGGATAACACGACGGTCCTGGCCGACAAGCGCATCAACGGTCTCGTCGTCATGACGGAGAAGGAGCTTGTGCCGACGCTCGAGTCCATAATAGAGTCGATGGATGTCAAGCTCAGCCAGGTTCTTATCGAGACTGCGATCATCGAAGTAACGCTTGGCGACGATCTGAAGACGGGTATCGACTGGGTGCAGAGGGGCAGGACCCGCACGCAGACCCACACGACAATGGACATCCCGACCGGTTCGTATTCGCAACGGCTCAAGGGGTACACCCAAATAGACGACTATGACGCAGAAACATATCCGAACGCTAAACAAGACGGTGCCGGCAACTGGTGGAATCCGGTATACGAATTTGTGCAGGATACCGTTCCTGTGACGGCGACTAGCCGCGAGCTTGTGCGCGACGGAATGGTGAACAACAACAACTACATGCTGGGTGGCGGCGGCGGCAGCAGCGCCGATCTTCTCGGCATGATGATGTCCGCCGGAACCAATGTGGCCGGTTCCGCCGTGTGGGGCGGGGCAAACCCGATAGGCGGCGGCATAAACTACCTGTTCAAGAGCGACAAGCTGAACCTCGCTGCCATAATCCAGGCTTCCAAGACCGACACCAGGGCGAAGTACATCGCATCGCCTGTCGTTATGACGGTCGACAACAAGGAGGCCAACATAGAAGCCACGGAGTCGCGCAAGTTCTACAGCGGGTCAACCACGACATCGTCGTCAACCTATCCGACGACCAGCTACAACTATTCCGACAAGGACATCGGCATAAAGATCAAGCTTACGCCGAAGATCAATCCCAACGGAACGGTAATGCTTACGATAGAGGAGGAGTATTCCCAGCTTGGTGCTGGCCAGACGGTTCTCGTAAGCGGAACGAACGGCAACACGAAGCAGGAGCCGATCGACACCGCTCTCGCCCGCAAGATGTCCGCCGACGTGCTTCTCGACAACATGCAGACCGTGGTGCTTGGCGGCCTTACCGAAACATATACGTCTGAGCAGGAGTCGGGCATACCGATCCTGAAGGACATACCCTGGATCGGCAAATGGCTCTTCGGCAGCGTATCGCAGAGCGAGTCGCGCAAGGAGCTTCTTGTGTTCCTTACGCCGTATGTGCTCGACGATGGCGATTCCGCACAGGCCGAGGCCATCCGCCGCAAGAGGGCGATAAGCGATACGAGGCCTTGGGACGACCACGGCTGGTCGCTCTCCGAGCTGGCCGATCCCGTCTCGAAGAAGGAGCAGTTGCGCCGCCTCAAGGACGAGTGGAAGAAGCAGGACGAGGAGCGCAAGACAAAGCTTGCCATCGAGGAGGAGAAGGTCAAGCGTGTGAAGCAGCTTGAGAAGATGTCCGAGGATGAGCGCAAGTTCTGGCTCGACATGCACAAGGACGAGCTTGAGAAGGAACAGCGCAAGGAGCTTGAGGAGAAGATGCTGGACGAGGAAAGCCAGAGAGAGCTCAAGGCGCTTGCCGAGGAAATCCGTATGCGCAAGCTGGCCGAGGCTGAAGAGGCCATCAATAAGGCCGCCGACGAGTCTCGCCAGGAAAACGAGCGCGGACAGTTCGAGGCAAAGAAAGCCGAAGAGGTGCCTGAATCTGAAAGTGCACCCGAAGCAGAAGGGGCGCCTGAAGACCAAGAGGTGGCTGAATGAACTCCAAGGTGGTTTTTGCTCTTGCCCTGTTTGCGTCTGTCGTCGCCGCGGCGGTTTCCGGCGTGGTCGTGATGAACAAGCGCGAGGCCGTTGCCAGGGCGGCCGCCGCGCGCGCCGAGAGCGAGGAGGCGACTGCCGCGAGCGAAGCCAAGAAGGCACGAGCCGATGAATCCGCGGAGCTGGCCCGCGCCGCCGCGAAGGAGAACGAGGCCAAGGCCGCCGCCGAAAACAGAAAAGCCAAGGAAGCCGAGCGCGAGACCGAGAAGCTCGCGCTGCAGCGCGCCAAGGAGGAAAAGGCCAAGGCTGCCGCAGATGCGGAGACTGCGAAGGCCAAGGCCAACGAGGCGGCAGATCTGAGGGCTGCGGAGAAGGCCAAGGCCGATGCCGAGAAGGCGACTGCCGAGACCGCCAGACTTGCCGCCCAGGCTGAGGCCGACAAGGCGAAGGCCGTCGCCGACGCGCTTGAGGCCGAGAGAATCCGCAGCGAAGCCGTGGTTGCCGAGGCAAGGCTGCTTGAGCTGAGGAAGATCGATTTCGAGACGATAGAGCGCGACCTGATCGAATACAGGCAGGAATTGGACGAGCGAGAGGCGGCGCTGAGGCCGGAGAAGACTGCGGCGGACCTCACGTGGGTCGGAGAGCGCGAAGCGGACGTCATCGGCGGCGAGACGAATCGCGTCCGCAAGGCGGCCAAGCCGATACCGGAGAACGATTTGGATCTTCCGCGCGAGACGCGCATTCTTGCGCGCGCTGAGCGCCTCAGGCTTGAGGATGACGCGATGCAGGCGAACGTCAGCAGCAACGCGCTGGTGTCCGCTCTTGAGCGGTTGTACCTGCAGGCGGTTCGCGAAGACCGCGTTGTGGACGCCCAGTACTATCTCAAGAACATAAAGATGCATTATCCAAATTGGCGCTATAAACCCAGTGCCGTGGTGGAAGCGAAGAAAGAAGAAGTCCAATGAGTCTCGCAGTAGGTATCGTAGGCCTTCCCAACGTAGGGAAGTCCACTCTTTTCAACGCGCTTACGAAGAAGCAGCAGGCCGCGGCGGAGAACTATCCGTTCTGCACCATCGAGCCCAACACCGCCGTTGTAGAAGTGGCCGACCCTAGGCTTGAAAAGCTCGCGGAGATTGTCCATCCGCAGCAGATAATTCGTGCGACGGTCGATTTCACCGACATCGCCGGTCTCGTCAAGGGCGCGTCCAAGGGTGAGGGCCTTGGCAACAAGTTCCTAGCGAACATACGCGAATGCGACGCAATCCTTCATGTCGTGCGTTGCTTCGAGAACGACGACATCATTCATGTGCAGGAGGGCGGCAACAAGTCGGCCCCGATCGATCCGGTCGGTGACGCCGAGGTGATCGAGACGGAGCTTGTGCTTGCCGACATGGAGCAGCTCCAGAAGCGGTATGACAAGATTCGCAAGGAGGCCCAGGCCAAGCCGCAAATGCGTCCGGAGGCCGAAGCCTGTGCCGCGTTGCTGAAGCATCTCGAAGAGGGGCGCAGCGTCCGGTCGTTCCCGCGCAAGGATGGCGACCCGATTCTTCAGGTTCTTAAGGAGCTCCACTTCCTGACCGACAAGCCGGTGATCTTCTGCGCCAACGTGGCCGACGACAATGTCACCGGCGATGGCAACCCGCATGTGGAGGCCCTCCGTGAATATGCGGCCAAGCAAGGCTCCGAGCTGGTCGTGATCTGCGCCCAGATGGAGGCTGACCTGGCCGGACTTTCCGACGCCGAGGCCAAGGAGTTCCTGGAGAGCTACGGACTTTCCGAAAGCTCCCTCGACCGCACAATCAAGCTCGCCTATCATACGCTCGGTCTCGCCAGCTACCTTACGGCCGGTCCCAAGGAGGTTCGCGCCTGGACCTTCCGTCGCGGCTGGAAGGCGCCGCGTTGCGCCGGAGTGATACACACCGACTTCGAAAAGGGCTTCATCCGCGCACAGGTCGTTTCGTTCGACGACTACGTAAAGTACGGTGGGGAGTCGGGCGCCCGCGCCGCCGGGGCGCTTCGTCCCGAGGGCAAGGAGTACGAGATGAAGGACGGCGATGTAGTCGAATTCATGTTCAACTGAAGGAGGTTCAATATGCAGATCAGACAGATATCAATCTTCCTTGAGAACAAGCCCGGGCAGCTATCGCAGATCTGCCGCGACCTTGCGGACGCGGGGATAAACATCGCGACGCTTTCGCTCGCAGACACAAGCGATTTCGGAATCGTGCGCATGATCGTGGACGACCACGAGAAGGCCCAGAACGTGCTGACCGACAAGGGCCATGTCGTCAACGTCTGCAAGGTCGTTGCCGTATGCGTGCCCGACCGTCCAGGCGGAATGGCCGAGGTTATGGTAATCCTCGACAAGGCTAAAGTCGATATCGAATACAGCTATGCCTTCGCGTTCCACAAGGGCGAAAAGGCAGTTCTCGTCTTCCGGTTCAACGACAACGCGAAGGCCGAGGCCGCTCTCAAGGCCGCCGACATCGCCACGCTCAACGAGCAGCAGGTGCTCGACGCCGGCAAGTAGAATGCGCTTTGTCAGCACAAGGAAAGGCTTTGAGGCCACAAGCGCGGAAAGCGTCTTCCAGGGCCTCGCGCCGGATGGCGGACTCTACGTTCCCGACTTGAGCGGCGTTGCGCCAACAGATGTCACCGGCTTTGACACGCTTCGTGCGGCGGAGGAATTCATCCTCTCCAAACTGTTCGACGATCTGCCTGCTAGCGTTCGTGCGGACGCGGTAAACCGTCTGCTTTCGCGATTCCCCTCGGGCGACCCAATCCCGATGGTGGATGCCGACGGACTTAAGATACTCGAACTCTTCCACGGCAGGACTGGCGCATTCAAGGATGTCGCGCTTTCCATGCTGCCTGTCTTCATGCGTCATGCTGCGGACGGACGGAGGGTGCTTGTCCTAACCGCCACGAGCGGCGACACCGGGTCGGCGGCCATGCATGGTTTTGCCGGAGTGGACGGCACAGAGGTTGTGGTGTTTTTCCCTAACGTCGGTACTTCGCGCATACAGCGTCTTCAGATGACGACGCCTTCGGAGGCTAACGTTCACGCCATCGCCATTCGCGGCAACTTCGACGATGCCCAGGCCGCAGTCAAGCGAATCTTCGCAGATGAGACGATCGCCCGCGAGGCGGCGGCACACGGCGTTGCCCTATCTAGCGCCAACTCGATTAACACGGGCCGGCTCATTCCGCAGATCGCATACTACATTCTTGCCGCGGCGCGGCTTAAGTGCGAGTTCGATGTCGTTGTGCCTTCAGGCAACTTCGGCAACATCCTGGCGGCATACTATGCCAAGCTGCTTGGGGCGCCTATAGGCAGATTCGTATGCGCATCCAACGTAAACGACGTACTCGCGCGTTTCGTCAAGACTGGAGTGTACGATCCGGGCGACAGATTCACGGTTACAAACTCGCCTTCGATGGACATACGCAAGTCGTCCAACGTCGAGCGGTTGCTCTGGCTTCTCAACGACGGCGATTCTGGCGAAGTATCTCGTCTGATGGACGACCTGGCGACGAAGGGACGCTACGAGCTGAACGCCAGCGCAAAGGCCCGACTCTTTGCGGAGTTCGAGGGTGGCGTTGCGACGCCAATCGAAACGGAGGCCGAGATGCGCCGCATGCGCGATGCCTGCGGATATGTGCTGGACCCCCATACGGCAGTTGCTACACATGTCGCTCGATCCCTTGGCTATCCGAAGGGCGGTCGTCCGGTCGTCGTCGCAGCCACAGCTACGCCATACAAGTTCCCCGAAACCTGCGAGCGTGCGTTTGGCGCGAACGTGCTTACCGATCCGCCGCCCAGTTTTCGTGAGCTGGAGAGCCTGCCCGTCGTGCAGGATAAGGTCGTGGACGTCGCCGAAATGGACGATTCCGTAAGGAGTCTGTTTTGAGGCCGCCGCCGCTGCCAATTCTTTATGAAGACCGAGACCTGGTCGTGATCGACAAGCCTGCTGGTCTTTTGACGACCCACACGCGACTTTCGGGCCGCTTCGCCCGCGAGAGCCAGCTCACTGCAGAGAATCTTCTGAACGATTGGGTGCGCAAGGGTCAGGCGAAGAGCCGCAACCGCGTTTGGCTCGTGCATCGTTTAGATCGCGAAACGAGCGGTGTGATGATGTTCGCAAAGAGTGAAGCGCTGGCCGACAGGATTCGCGACGATTGGAACGTCCTGACAGAAAAGCGCTACATTGCGCGCGTCGAGGGTGAACTGGTCGAGGAGTGCGGCGTATTCGAGTCCTATCTTCGCGACGATCCGAAGACGATGAAAGTCTCAAGCGTTTCCGATCCCAAGTTGGGCAAGCTTGCCAGAACCGAGTGGCGGCGGCTATCTGTCGCGAAGGGCACCACACTTGTAGAGGTCAACCTCAAGTCGGGGCGAAAGAACCAGATTCGCGTCCATTTCTCCGAGGCGGGGCACCCAGTGGTCGGTGACACCAAGTATGGCGGCAAGAGGGCGAGCAGGCTTTATCTTCATTCGACAGGGCTCGCATTTCGCCATCCGGTTACCGGCAGGTCGTTCAACTGGGTTTCGCCTCTGCCTTGGCGGGTTGATTGATCGCCGCAGATGCGCTTCGCGAAAACGAGACGCACATTACGGCGGGATTTATGGTATAATACACTACAAACTTAAACAAGCGACTGTAGCTCAATTGGATAGAGCGTTGGCCTCCGAAGCCGAAGGTTGTGGGTTCGAACCCCGTCAGTCGCACCATGCGAAACCGAAAGGAAGCAGAAGATGAACTACGCCGAGGCGGAAAAAATGCTCAACAAATGCGGGCAGGGACACGTGCTTGCGTTCTGGAAAAAGCTCTCCAAGAAGAACCAGGAGTCTCTTCTTGCGCAAATTGCGACTATTGAGCCCAAGAACGTAAAGTACTGCCAGGATGCGCTCTCAAAGGGCGCGGAGGTCCCCGACAGCTCGAAGGGCAAGGCTCCAAAGGTGGCCGTGCTGAAAGGCAAGAAGCTGGCCGATGCGATTGCAGTCGGCGAGGAGGAGCTCAAGGCCGGGCGTGTCGCCGCGCTTCTTGTTGCCGGCGGACAGGGTTCTCGCCTTGGATATGATGGTCCGAAGGGCTGCTACTCGATTGGTCCGGTGACCGGTGCCCCTCTGTTTTATTTCCACGCGCGCAAGATTCTTGCCCGCGGCAACCGTTATGGCGCGTCGATTCCGTTCTATGTGATGACGAGCGAGGCGAACAACGAAGCCACGGTCAAATGCTTTGAGGACAACAATTACTTTGGACTGGACAAGAAGGACGTGTTCTTCTTTACCCAGGGCATGTGGCCCGGCATGACCAAAGACGGCAAGATAATTCTCGATGCCCCTGGACACGTATTCATGAGCCCGGATGGACATGGCGGACTGCTGGCCGCGCTCAAGAGGTCCGGTGCGCTCGCCGACATGAAGAAGCGCGGCATCAAGTCGGTATTCTTCTTCCAGGTAGACAACCCGCTTGTCGAGATCGCCGATCCGGCGTTCATCGGCTATCATGTGCAGGAGGAGTCCGAATACTCGCTCAAGCTTTGCGCGAAGCGTGATCCTTTTGAAAAGGTTGGCGTTCCAATGCAGTTCGGCGACCAGTTCCGCATGGTGGAATATACGGAGATGACCGAAGAGCAGTGCAAGCGCAAGGCCAAGGACGGAAAGCTCTACTTCCTTTACGGCTCCCCGGCGATTCATGTGTTCGACCGTGCGTTCCTTGAACGCGAGGCGTCGAAGGCGATGCCGTTGCATCTGGCCTTCAAGAAGATCCCGGTCGTTGACAGCAAGGGTGCCGTCGTGAAGCCGTCTGAGCCGAATGGTTACAAGTTCGAGAAGTTCATCTTCGACATCCTGCCCAACGCCAAGCGCGCCGCATTCCTCGCTTTCGAGCAGAAGGACGAGTTCTCGCCCGTCAAGAACGCGGAAGGTGGCGATTCTCCCGCCACGTGCAAGGCGGATCTTACGGCAAAGTGGACCAAGTGGCTTGCCGAAGCCGGTGTAACCGTCAAGAAGGGCGTGCCTATTGAAATAGACCCCGCATATGCACTTGATGCGGAGGATCTTAAGCGCTTAGGCCTGGCCCTTGGCGCAGAGTGATTCTCGCCATCCGCGTAGGCGGCCGTTTTTTGGTATAATATGCACTTCAGACCAGAAAAGGCTTTTTGAAGTGAGAACTGAAACGGCACATAATCGGTTGGCAACCTGGGCGCTATGCGTCCTTGTAGCGGCGGCTTTTGCCATTGCTGGCGAAGCCGCCTGGTATTGGCCCTTCGGGTCTGACAGCGGAAAAGCCGGCAAGGCAAGGCTCTCAGAACTCATGGAGGGTGCGTCGACCGCCATAGACAACGCGGCGGATTTTGCGGCGGACGGTAAGATATCAGAGGCGATAGAGGAGTATCGCAAGGCGCTGGATGAGCTCGACAAGGTCGAGCGCGACAATCCGGAGCGTGCCGCTACAAGCGAGTTTGCATCTGTCCGCAACAAGCGTGCCTATGTAAACGCCGCTATCGACTCGCTCCTGATGGCTCAGGCTCGCGAAAACGCCAAGGCTGTGGCCGTGACAGATACTACTGCCCTTGAAAAGCGCGTTGAGGCAAGGCGAAAGGCCAAGCGAGGCGAAACTCCCGCTTCTTCGGCCACGGGAAATACGCCTGCGCCGCCACCGGCGTCTGCCCAAAGCCAGGAATCGGCTCCGCCGAAGATTGAGAGCCAGCTCGAATCCTTCCTTGACAGGGCGCGTTCGCATGAGAAAGACGTGCAGCGCAAAGCCGCCCGCGTGAAGACGGAGACCAAGATTGCGGAGCTGCTCAAGAAGGATCCGTCAAGCCGTAAGGCTCGCATAATGCAGGCTGGCCTGCGCATGGGCGAAGGTGATTTGGCCGGGGCAAAGTCCATTCTCAAGGGTGTTTTGGGTGAAGACCCCGAAAATGTTTCGGCATTGAACATGTTTGCCGTCTGTCTGGCGTCCGAGGGCGACTACGCAGAGGCCGATTATGCGCTTTCCCGCGCCATGGAGGCGAATCCGAGCGATTACCATGCCTACTACAACATGGCAAATCTCATGATGCAGGCTACTGGCGACAAGGATGTCGCCCGACGCCACTATGAGGCTGGGCGCGGCGTTGGCGGGCCGGAAGACAAGGCTATGGAGGAGTCGTTCAAGTGATTGCACTTCTGGCGAGTCTTTTCATAGCGACCAACGCAACCCCTGCGGAGCTTGTGGCGAGTTGTCGCACAATGATTCCGGCGGATGTCGAACTTGACGGGCGTATCATATTGAGGAACCGCAAGGGGTTCTCGCAGGCGGAGTACCAGTACACGCTTGCAAGACGAAATGGCGAAACCGATTTGTCCATACTTGACGGTTCTGGTGCGGAGGTTCCGTTCGAAAAGGAAGGCCGCATACTGGGTACGGACGTCACTTGGAGCGACATAACGTTAGACTACCTTTGGTGGGAAGACTTCTCGTTCGACGCTGAGCGTGAGGCGGAGTCTGTCCATGGGCAGAACTGCGCCGTGATCGTCATGAAGAAGGGCGATCGTACCGTGCGCGTATGGGTGGACAGGAAGACCGGTGCTCTTATGCAGGCTGAAGAACTGGTCGGGGATAGCCCCGTCAGGCGTCTTTGGGGCACCAGAATAAAGAAATTTGGCGATCGCTGGATGGCGAACGTCATGGAAGTAGAAACGATTGGTTCGGGGCACCGCACCAAAATAACAGTGGAGGAAATGAAATGAAGAAATTGTTCAGGTTCGTTTTCAAGACGATCCTTTGGATAGTCGTAATCGCCTTGGCGATTGTGCTTACTCTGCCTTTGTGGATAGGCCCTGTGGCTAAGACCGCAGCCAATAGAGCCGTGCCTGGCATAACAGGAACAGCGTTCAATCTTGGCGATTTCGGGCTGAACTTCTATACGGGCAGCCTTCGCGTCGGCGATGTGACGCTCTACAATCCCAATGGCTATGATCCTTCCGAGGCGTTCAAGCTGGGCTCGTTCAATGTCGACGTGGATGTGCTGTCGGCGCTATCCGATACTGTCGTGGTGCGCGAACTCGTTGTAAGGGACGTGTTCGTCTCGTATGTCAGCAAAGATGGCGTAAACAACTTTGACGTCATTATGGAGAACGTGCAGAAGGCAACGGCAAGTGAGTCGAAGGGTGAATCCGCCGAGCCAGAGGAGGAAAAGCCCGAGAGCGAGGAGGGCAAGAAGGAGAAGAAGGTCATCATCGATCACCTGCTGATCGACGGTGTTACCGTGCAGTGGGGCCCGGTTCCGCTCAAGCTTCCCACAAAGATCGAGCTCACCGGTATTGGCCGCGAGTCTAACGGCATCGATTGGGAGTCTGCGGCGAATGAGATCCTTGACGCGATCATGAAGCAGATGAACGCGCTTGGACAGGGAATAATGGATCTGGGCAATGCGCTCAAGGACGCAGGGCTTGAAGGCGCGAACCAGGTCATTGACGCCGTGAAGGAGATCGATGTGCAGGGCGCGACGGAAGCTGTAGGTGCTGCCGCCGACAAGGTTGTGAATTCGGCCGGCGACATCATGAGCTCTGCTGGCGATAAGCTTGGTTCGGTGACGGAGGGCGCAGGTAGCGCTTTTGGCTCCGCCGTCGAGGGCGCGGGCAGCGCTTTTGGTTCAGCCGTCGAGGGCGCAGGCAATGCTTTTGGTTCTGCTGCCGAGGGTGCAGGCAATGCTTTTGGTTCTGCTGCCGAGGGTGCGGGTAACGCCTTTGGTTCCGCCAAAGAGGGCGCGGGCAAGGTGCTGGGTTCCACTACCGACGCCGTTAAGGATGGCGCCGGCAAGGCAATGGATGCGACCACCGATGCACTCAAGGGCGCTGGTGGGGCGATAAAGGGGCTCTTGGGCAAATAATGCTTTGAGAGCCATCGTGCAATCAATAGTTTAGGTTACAAAACACAGGAAGAAACATGGAAAAGAAAACAGCTACGAGGAAGAAAGACCGCCGCGTCGAGATGTCTGTCGAGGGCCTTAAGGAGGATTTCGCCTGGCACCTTCGCTATTCACTCGCAAAGGATGAGTCCAGGGCGACGCCACGCGATCAGTATACCGCGTTTGCAAACGCTGTGAGAGACCGCATCGTTGAGCGTTGGATCAACACCCAGGAGGAGTACCACAAGCAGAACACGAAGCGCGTATACTATTTGTCGCTCGAGTTCCTTATCGGCCGACTTCTCGGCAACAACGTAATCAACCTCAAGGCAGACCAGCTCTGCCGTGATGCGCTGAAGGACTACGGCATCGACTGGAACAGCCTTAGGGACTATGAGAGCGACGCCGGTCTTGGAAATGGCGGTCTCGGCAGGCTTGCGGCTTGCTATCTTGACTCCATGTCGACGCTTGACCTTGCCGGAATGGGCTATGGACTCAGGTACGACTATGGCATATTCCGCCAGAAGATAGTAAACGGCAACCAGGTTGAAGAGCCCGATCACTGGCTCAAGGACGGCTACCCGTGGGAGATGGCCCGTCCCGAATACGCCCAGATCGTCCACTTCGGCGGACATGTCGAATGCGCCACGTTAAAAGGTCGCCAGCAGTGGCGTTGGGTGCCGGCCGAGACGGTTGAAGGCGTGCCCTACGATCTGCCGATCGTCGGATACAACAACGCGGTCAACTCGTTGAGGCTCTGGTCGGCCAAGGCTGTTGACGAGTTTGATTTGGCGGACTTCAACAAGGGCTCATACGTTGAGGCCGTGGAGACGAAGGTTCTTGCCGAGAACTTGACAAAGGTTCTGTATCCAAACGATAACACGACGGCCGGCAAGGAACTGCGCCTCAGGCAGCAGTACTTCTTCGTCGCGTGTTCGCTCAAGGACATTCTTCGTCGCTATCGCGAAACCAACGAGGGTTGGGATGCGCTGCCCGACAAGGTGTTCGTGCACTTGAACGAGACGCACCCGGCGCTCGTAGTGCCCGAGCTGATGCGAATCCTTATAGACCACGAGAATCTCGATTGGGACAAGGCGTGGGATCTTACGCGTCGCTCGACCGGCTACACCAACCATACGATTCTGCCCGAAGCGCTCGAGAAGTGGCCTGTTCCGATGATGGAAAGGCTGCTGCCGCGCCATCTCCAGATAATCTACGAGATCAACGGGCGCTTCCTGCAGCAGATAAGCGCGCTGTATCCTGGCGACATACGTCGTCTGCAGAGGATGTCGCTCATCGACGAGAGCGGCGAGAGGTACGTCCGCATGGCAAACATGTGCCTTGTTTCCACCTCGTCCGTGAACGGTGTCGCCGAGTTGCATTCGCAGATACTCAAGGACAGCCTTTTCAAGGACTTCTACGAGCTTTTCCCGGAGAAGTTCCACAACGTAACGAACGGCATCACCCCTCGTCGTTGGCTGCTCAAGGCGAATCCTGCCCTTGCGCAGCTCATCACAGAGTCCATCGGCGACGGGTGGGTTACCCGTCTCGACCAGCTCAAGCGCCTCGAGAAGTTCAGCGGAAACGCCAAGTTCCTCGATGCACTCGCCAAGATCAAGCGTAGCAACAAGGGCCAGTTGTCCAATTGGGTCATGAAGAACCTTGGCGTGAAGCTTGATCCGGACGCGATATTTGACGTGCAGGTGAAGCGTCTGCACGAATACAAGCGCCAGTTGCTGCTCGCGCTTTACATAATCATATTCTACAACAGGCTCATCGCCGACAAGAAGTACGATCCCGTTCCGCGCAGCTTCATCTTTGCGGCAAAGGCGGCGCCGGGATACTACATGGCGAAGCTCATCATCCGCCTCATCCACGGCATTGCCGGTGTGGTGAACTCGAATCCCAAGACTCGCGGAAAGATCTCCGTGGCGTTTCTGCCCGATTACAGGGTGTCCCTCGCCGAGAAGATTATGCCCGCGTCGGAGGTGTCGGAGCAGATATCTCTCGCCGGCATGGAGGCGAGCGGCACCGGCAACATGAAGTTCATGATGAACGGCGCCCTCACGCTCGGCACCTACGACGGCGCCAACGTCGAGATCAACCAGGAGGTTGGCGACGAGAACATGTTCCTCTTCGGCATGCGCACGGAGGATGTGGCAAAGCGCCGTCCGGCTTACGTCTCGCGCGACATATACAAGAACGACCCCGAAATCCGGCAGGCGCTGGACATGATCAAGTCGAATGTGTTCTCGCTTCTTGAGCCAGGTCTCTTCGACCCGATCCTCAGAAGCCTTCTGGACTACAACGACTACTATATGCTCCTTGCAGACCTCAGGAGCTATATGGAGGCGCAGGATCGCGTTGACGCAACCTACCGCAACGCAAAGAAGTGGAACAAGATGTCGCTGGTCAACATTGCGAGGTCGGGCAGGTTTTCCTCCGATCGCGCCGTTCTCGAGTACGCGCGCGACATATGGCATGTTGACCCTGTGAAGTTCTCGTGACGCAGAATATGCCTGGCAAGAAGCAGCAGAATACCGAGTACTATGTGCGCGGGGCCGACGGAAAGGTGTTCGGCCCCGTGGACATGGCCACGCTTGTCGAGTGGGCCGGCGATTCACGCATAGAGCCATCGACATCGATATCGCGCGATCAGACTACATGGATCGCCGCGCCGCTCATGCCTGAACTCGGCATGACCTGGCTCGTCGAGACGGAGCCTGGCACGTTCTATGGTCCGTTCAGCCGCAGCGTTGTAGACGGACTCCTTTCGGCTGGCACGATAGCTCACGAGACTAGGCTATATGAGCTGGACGGGGGGAAGTCCTCCGCCGAGAGAACTCGTCTGCGGGCCGAGATAGACGCCAAGGCCGCCGCGCTTGCCGATCTTGAGAAGCGTTTCGCCGATCAGGCCGAGACGACAAAGAAGACAATGGCATTCATGGAGGCCAAGGTCGCTGAACTTACGCGCTCCCAGTTGGAGGCGAATAAGGCGGCGAACGCCGAGCGCGAAGCGGAGCGTGAAGAGGTTTTCAGGACCAGAGAGCGTGCCGAGGCGGCTGAAGCCCGTGCCGTCCAGGCCGAAGCCGCCAGAGACGCGATAGCCAAGAAGCTCTCGGTCATGGAGACTGAGCTTGCCGACCTTAAGGCGCAGCTGGAGGCCGTAACCAAGTTCACGGCACCTGTGGTTGCCGAAGGCTCTGAGGCCATACAGCCTGAGGTTGTCATATCCGATGCGCCTCCGCCGCGAACGGCTGCTCATTTCCCGGGTGTTGGCAGCTCTGCCGGTCTTGCCGCTCTTGAAGCCGCGGCGCGTCGCGAGCTGGCGTCGGCTAAAAAGCATGGAATCTCTATAGGCGGAATCTTCGGAGGCAAGAAGTGAGCGAAACCGCGGCCAAATGGTATCTGCGTACGCAGGATGAGACGTTCGGTCCAGAGACCGAGGAAAAGCTTGTTGCGTGGGCCAAGATGGGCCGCATACAGCCCGGGCAGGAGATTTCCGACGATAATATCGTTTGGAGGCGCGTTGAAGAGGTTCCTTTCCTCGACATGCGCTTCTCGATCGATCTTGGCGACGGCAGTCCGAGAGGACCTTTCAACAAGGATGCGGCAGAGGCGCTGCTCGCGTCGGGCAGGCTCCCGAAGACTGCTTCGATCGTGGAGGTTCGCCCACCTTTTGTAACCGCAGAGCCCGAGTCGTCGCCAACTTCAACGCAAGCAGCCGCCACTCCAAAAGTGGTTGTTAAGGAGGTTCGCGTCGAGGTGCCTGTCGAGAAGGTCGTCGTCAAGGAGGTCCGCGTAGAGGTTCCGGTTGAGGTCGAGAAGGTTGTTGTCGACGAGACTCGCGTCAAGGAGCTTGAAGGCCTTCTGGCTGCGGCTGAACAGCGCATTGAAGACGCGAAGCGCGAATCCGCAAAACTTCAGGAGCAGGTGACGGCGCTAGAGGACGAGCTGCGCCGGCTGCCACAGGCCGCCAGCGAAGTCGCCGACATCCAGGCCGCCATGTTCGCGGCCATGACCAGCGAGGCCGATGAACTCCAGAAGATGATCGAGGAGGAGAAGCGCGAGGCAGACGAGTTCCGCAAGCGCCATCAGGAGCGGTCCGACCGGATGCTGGAGCGTCGCCGGAACCTGCTTAAACGCTCGGGCTCGAACATCGAGGAGATGACGCGCAGGGCTCTGATAGAGCGGCCTGAAGATCCTCGCACCGCCCAGTATCGCAAGGAGCTTGAAGAGCTGCGGCGCATAAGCGAGCGTAAAGCGTTCGAGTACGAGGACAGGATTCGCGATCTTACGGCCAAGCTTAAGGTGCGCGATACGGAGATTGCCCGTGTCTCGGCCGGGATGAAAGATATAACCCATCTGCAGGCCGAGGCGCAAGCGCTCAGAGAGCAGCTTCAGATAAGGGAGCAGGAGCTGATAGCCGAGCGGCAGAAGAGCGAAGAGAAACGCCAACAGCAGGCGTTTGCCCAGCAGGCCATGATGGCGCGCCTCGCTTCGCTCGAATCGCCGTCGATAGGCACTGTTCAGTCGCTTTCGACAAACCAGAGTCGTGAAGCGAAGATGGTCAAGCTTCCGCGCTGGATGCAGTTGGGAAAATGAACGCAGCCGTCTGTCTTTTGGTGGCCGTACTTTCGATCTGGGAATATCCGGCCCGGCAGCCGATGCATTCCCAGCTGAGGCAGCAGTTTATAGCGGCATCGCGCGAAGGTGATACGGAGACGATGATCGAGACGTGCCGCAAGGGTGTCGAGCTGCTCCCCGACGACCCAACGTGGCATTACAACCTTGCTTGTTCCCTTGCATATCTCAGAAAGCCTGTCGAGAGCCTTGACGAGCTTGAAAGGGCGATAGACTTGGGCTTCCGAAACGCGGACATCATTTCAAACGACAGCGACCTGAAGCGTGTGTCGGGCGAGCGCAGATTCAAGGAACTGGTCGAGTACGCAAAGGAGATGAGCACGCGGCCCATGATATCCGGTCCGCTTGCGAGCGTGGACGCCACGGGAGTGTTTGGGCGTTCAATCGCATTGGGAGCCCAGAACTTCGGATGGGATTTCGATTTCGGCTGCTTTGTCGCAAGGTTGAAACTGGCCGCGAATGGTTCCGGCGGTAATGAGGGCGATCTCTACATGAACCGCGATCACTTTCATTCGCCTGACGGACGCGAGGCGCTTGAGGCGTTTCTTGCGGAGTATCCCGGTCTTACGAACGTTACGCTTGACCAAGAGGGACGTTCTCGTGGCGCCGATCTGGACTTTCCCAACATAATATTCCCATATCCGGTATTTGGAAACTGTTCGCGTGCAAGGGTTGGTGATGCGTATTGGCGGTCGCTGCCGCGGGCTTTGACGACCACGGACTCGTTTCGCCTCAAGGCAATGGCGAGGCTGTGGCTTTCGAATCAGACATGGGTGTTCCCGTCAAACGCCGACACTGCCCCAGTCGGCACGAACGGGGACGTGTTTGCATCTGTAACCCCATACTGGCTCACCACCGCCGGACGCAGCTGGAGCGATCTGTACTACCTTAAGGCGGCGCTGGAAGCCAGCCGGTCGCTCAAGGCGACGACCAAGCAGGAGGCCATAAAGAAGGGCCTTCTCGCGCCGACAATCCAGACGCTTATCAGGAAGTCGCTTGTTGCCGTAAAAGACGAGAACGACTACATCTCAGCGGCGGCCCACCCCACGGCGCTTCCGCCAAACGGTCTGGACCTTGATCGCCTCAAGTCCGCCGCTGCAGCCATGAAGCCAGATGAGATCCCTCCGCTTGCCGTGGTGGCCGTTAGGCCGCGTCCCGTTGCCGAATCTCCAACATGGCCAGAGCTTACATACGCTACGGCATTTGCGTGGGCGTATGTACTTAGGGCCGACGAACAGGAACGCGTCTTCGCCATTAGCGCAAAGGGTGCCGACGAGTACGCTTTTGCCGTCGTCCATGACGACCTTAAGGCTGCAAGTCTAAGTCGCCTTTCGCACGATACTGCGATCGTCACGCTTGACAAAAGCAAGATGTCGCCCACCAATCGCGTGGACGTTGCCGTGTTCGGCAAGGAGCGCAAGACCGCATGGGGCGCGCCAAGCTACATATCTTTCGCCGTTGTCGATCCTTCCGCACCATACTCAGACCCTGTTCTGACGCCGCTCGACCAGCCTGATTCGGAAATTCCCGAATGAAGATCGTCCTTGCGCCGTTAGCGGAATTCACCGATGCGCCTTTCAGGAGATTGTGCGGTGAATTTGGGGCGGATTGCACATACACCGAGATGGTCTCCGCAGCTGCGCTTTTCCATGGCCATCATCCGACGCGTCATTTGATGGAGACCATGCCGGGCGAAGTTCCGGTTGCCTGTCAGCTTTTTGGTGCGAACGAGGATGAGATTGCTTATTCCGCGCGCGAGGCGACAAATCTCAGTAATGGGGACGGTCCCCGCTTTTGTGAACTCAACCTGAATGCCGGCTGCCCCATGCCGCGCATAATGAGGTCTGGCGCGGGCGCGAAACTTGTCACCAACCCCGAACTCGTATACAGGCTTCTGAAGGCCATGGTCGACAATACGAACCTTCCCGTTACGCTGAAGACGCGACTGGGCCCAAGGCATGGCGAAAATGTCGTGTGTGAACTTGCGGACGCCGCCGAGCGCGCCGGAGCCAAGGGCCTTATAGTCCACGCTCGCTACACTAGCCAGATGCATGGGGGACCGTTGGATCTCGAAGCCCTGGCCAACCTTGTCGGCAGAACGAGACTTCCGGTCATCGGAAACGGCAGCATAAAGACGGTGGCCGATGCCGCGGAGATGGCGGCAACTGGCGTTTCCGCCATAATGGTTGGACGTTCCGCTCTCCGCGACCCAGCGATCTTTGCCCGACTAAAGGGGCAAGATCCGGATTCGTCGGCGCCTTCGCAGGCTCTCTCGCCTTATGAAACGGCGGTGCGTCATTTGGGATACATAATTGAATTTCGGCAGATGCTTGCGTCAAAGTTCCCTGAAGATCACATCCTTGACGAGGATATGTTCGTCGCACTAAAGGCCAGGACGCACCTGTTCAGATATTTTAGCGGCGTTCCAGGCGCCGCGGCATTGCGCAAGCGGTTCAATGCAGTTCGCACCCGCGCCGAGCTGATGGATGTCCTGGCGACGACCGCCGGTTAGCGTGAAGACTCCCACTGCTTTATCTGAGCCACCAGCTCGTTGTTTCGTGATGGCGAATACTTTGCAAGAATCTCATCGACGGTATCAGTCTTGTAGTAGCTGAGTCGGTTCTTGAAGGCATGTTGTCGCATGCGCTCGAAAAAGCCCTTTATGTCAGCTCCAGTAAAGCCTTCGGTGTGTTCGGCTATGTATTCGTGCAGCCCCACTTCATACGGAACTTCCCCCGATTCGAGCGCGTTGTATGACATTTGTCTTCGCGCTGCCGAGTCCGGCGGGCCTATGTAGAGGCACACGTCGAACCTGCCTGGCCTTAGGAACGCTTCGTCCACCATCCAAGGAACGTTGGTAGCCCCCATGAGAAGTATGGGATTCTTGTCCTTGTCGAGGCCGTCAAGTTCCTGCAGAATCATCGAGATTATCTTTCTGGTCGATTCGTGTATGTCTGCGGTGCGCTTCGGGAATAGCGTCTCAAGCTCATCTATGAACACGACGGCAAGTTCGTTTTTGCGTATGTCGCGGAATATCCTTTTCAGGTTGCGCTCGGATTCCCCCACGTATTTGCCGAATATATCGGCTGACGACAAAGCATAGAATGGCAGCCCCAGCTCTCCGGCGACGGCGCGGGCGATAAATGTCTTGCCGGTGCCCAGTGGACCGTAAAGCAGCATTCCTCCGCCGACTCGCAGTCCGTAGTGGCTGGCGATAGAGGCGTTCTTGATCGGCTCTATGAGCCGTAGACGTATTTCCTCCTTGACGTCCTCCATGCCAACTACGTCTTTGAGCGTCACATCCGGCCTTGAGGCGATGCGCACGCCGCTTGAGCCGGAGTTTCGCGAATTTGAAGGCATTGCCTGCGACTCCCATTCCTGTATCTTGTCGAGTATTTCGCCGCTTGCGGTCGGCGAAACGGCGGCAATCGCCTTTTCCGCGAGTTCGCGTCCGTAGAACTTGGCGCCCGACGAATATGCAAGCTGGCGTAGTCGGTCAACGACGCCGTTCAGATCCGCCCCGCTGTAATTGTTCGTCCGTGCCGCCATGTACTCCACGAGACCATTCTCGGGAGGTATGCTGCCCTTCGACAACGCCATCGCCAGCATCTTGCCGCGCGCTTGCGCATCAGGAAGTCCAACGAATATCTTTATGTCGAAGCGTCCCGGCCTTAGAAAAGCCTCGTCCATCATCCATGGCACGTTTGTCGCCCCCAGAAGCAAGATGGGGTTCTTCGCCTTGTCGAGGCCGTCAAGTTCCTGCAGTATTACGGATATGACTTTGCGCGTGGTTTCGTGTATGTCGTTTGCACGGTTAGGGAAAAGGGTCTCCAGCTCGTCAATGAACAGCACTGACAGCTTGTGCTTGCGCACTTCAGCGAATATGTTGCGCATGTTGCGCTCGGATTCGCCCACATACTTGCCGAATACGTCTGCGGAGGTTATCATGAAGAAGGGCAGATGCAGCTCGCCCGCTACAGCTCTGGCGAGCATGGTCTTTCCCGTACCCGGCGGACCGTACAGCAACACACCTCCCCCAATCGAAAGGCCATATCGCCTGGCCTTCGCCGGATTGCGCACCGGCTCCAGCAGCCTAAGGCGAATCTGCTCTTTCGCGTCTTCCATGCCGATAACGTCGGAAAGCCTAGTGGTCTGCGTTGCCGACATGTTCAGACTGCCAGGCTTCGTGACGTCATTGCTGCTTTGCTGCGTCAAACCGCATTTGAACATCCGCATCATGGAGAAGATCACTCCCGCTCCGAGAAGTATTGCGATAGCCATCTTAAGCGGGGGCGCTATAGTAACGAATCTGCCGTCGCAGTAGCGAACTATGGCGATGCCAAACGCGAACAGTAGAACCCTCGCCGAGGCTTCGAGCACCAAAACTATGAACGAGTGTATCTTCTTGGGCAGGGAGAAGCTTCCGAAAAGCCTGGCGATGAGTCCTGCAATGCCGTATGCCGCGGCGATGACGATAACCCCTACACACGCATTCGCTATCATCGTAGTCGCCGCGTTGACCTTTCCGCCGTGTGATGCGGCGAGATCCAGCAGTTTTGCGGTTGTCGTTGACGACAGTTGCATTACCAGCTTATACAGAAGCAGTATCGAGCAGTTCGTAACAATACCAAGTCCGTCGTTGGCAATAAGACGGCTAACAAGCCCCCTTATTGGCAGAAAGAGGATCGCGGCGTAAATCCAGTCCATCCCGAAAAACAAATACGCACATGCGGCTATCGCCACAGCGATGATGTTCGCGGCGAAGTCGGAAACACTGTTTGTGTCCATTTCTGAAATCATAATTTGCACTATTATATCATATATCGACTTTAAGGGTCACTGCGTTGGCATGTGCGTGGGCAAGGCCAACGCATGTCGCGGCAATATATGGTATAATAGCAATTCCCAAGGCGAGTTCAGCAAGAGGCAAAAAGATGAGCGAAATCGTAAACGAGATAAACGAGCTTAAGGCCAGGCGCAACGCCGTGATACTCGCGCACAACTACCAGCGCGCAGAGGTGCAGGCTATAGCCGACTTCACGGGCGACTCTCTTGAGCTTGCCCGCAGGGCGACGCAGGTGGATGCCGATGTGATCGTGTTCTGCGGCGTGTACTTCATGGCCGAGACTGCCGCGATACTGAATCCGGCGAAGACCGTGCTTATTCCGGACGCCTCCGCGGGCTGTCCCATGGCCGATATGATAACTGGCACGCAGCTTCGTGAGCTGAAGTCCCGCCATCCGGACGCCCTTGCGGTATGCTACGTAAACTCCACGGCCGACGTCAAGGCGGAGTGCGACATATGCGTAACCTCCGGCAACGCCGAGAAGGTGATGGCTTCTTTGCCTAAAGGCAGGGAGGTCATCTTTGTTCCCGACCAGCACTTGGGCGGGTACATTGCCGACAGGCTCGGGGAAAAGTACATTCTGTGGCCTGGATACTGCCCGACCCACGCGCGCCTGACGGCTAATCGAATCAAGGCCGCACGCGAGGCGCATCCTGGCGCTCCCGTCCTGGTGCATCCCGAGTGCCCTGCGGATGTCCGCGCTGTTGCGGACGCCTGCCTGTCCACGGGCGGAATGTGTGCATACGCGCGCGAATCGTCGGCCAAAGAAATTATCGTCGGCACGGAGGTGGGCATCCTCCATCGCCTAAGGACGGAGAATCCGGGCAAGACCTTCTGGCCGGTGGATGACTCAACCCTTTGCCCGAACATGAAGAAGACCACGCTTGAGAATTTGCGGGACTGCCTGCGCGACATGACGCCGCGCGTGACTGTCGAACCCGAAATCGCGCGCCGCGCAAAGCGCGCAATAGACGCAATGCTGGAGGTGAAGTGATGAACCTGCTTACATCAAAACGCTCATGGCTTGCCGCGCCCGTGGCGGCGTTGGCGTTCGTCGCGGTGCTGGTGGCCGTATGGGCGGCTGTTGAGCCCGCAACGCTTGTGCCGCTTTTCGACAACGACGGAGCCTCACCCGTCGAACTGATGACGTTGCCTCTTTTCGCGCTGATAGTTCCGCTTGCGTGGCTGTGTCCGCCATGCTCTGGCACCGCGAAGCGCCAGTGCCTTTGGGCGTCGCTGTGGTCGCTCCTGGGGATTATGGCGATCGTCCGCGAGACGGATGCCCATAAGGTGCTCTTCGCAAAGATCTGGCCGGATGTAGCGGCGAACTTCCACGGGACCGTGTACAAGATGAAGTTCCTGAAGGCGGCTTCGATACCGCTTATGCCGAAGCTTTTCGTGGCCGTGTTCTTCGCACTGTTCTTCATCGCGGTGCTTGTGCCGCTCATCAGATATGCAGTGCCGCTCTTTAAGGGCTTCTTCAAGCTTGAACCTGTCGCCTGGACGATGGCCGTGTTCGGAGGCTCTGCCGTTACGGTGATGCTCGTGGATCGTCTGCCGGCGAACTTGAGGCACGCCGGCGTTGTCCTTTCTGACTCTTCCCGCGCGCTTCTGACCGTGTTTGAGGAGGGTGGGGAAATGCTCATGGCTCTCATGGCGCTCATGGCGATGCTACAGGCGCATCTTATCTTTGGACGCAACGAAGGCGCATCGGCTTAAGGGAACACGAAAAAGATGATACTCGCAGACTCTCTCGTAAACGGATTCCTCGGCTCCAACCTGATGGGCCAGGCGATTGTGGCCTTTCAGCTGCTGGGCAGCGTCGTAATGTTCGCCGTGATAATCGGCAAGGCAAAAGAGCTCAACTACATCTCGACCTTGACCAGACGGTTCCTCACGGACTTCACCAACTGCCAGGACATACTGGAATACTACCTCAACCACCGCCCGGCGCCGCAGTCCACCGGCGTCGTTGGAATGTACGCGCGCACTTGCGACAGGCTTCTCAAGCTGCTTACGCCCGACGTTCGGTCCCTCCTGGTCGGCCACCAGACCAATGGCGACGGGGCTGCCGCGCTGACCGCGCGCGAGATTGAGCTCGTGCGCAGTTCGTGCGAACACGCTCTCGCCGAAGAGACGATAAGGCTCGAAGGCGGCATGGGGATAATCGCGACGGTCGTAACGCTTGCGCCGATGCTTGGCCTTCTGGGTACGGTCTGGGGCGTTCTCGATGCGTTCGCCGAGATGGGCTCCGCCGGCAGCGCAAACCTTGCGACCATAGCGCCATCCATTTCCGCCGCGCTTGTGACAACCGTTGTCGGCCTGCTGATCGCCATACCGGGCGTGATCGCCCACGGCCACATGTCCTCCACGGTCCGCAACATAGCCGCCGACATGGAAGGTTTCGCGGACGAGCTGACGGGTCGCATAGCCTGCGAGTTCCAGGGGAGGGTTGCATAACATGGCGCGCATGCGCAGACGTTCGCGCATCGAGCGGCAGAAGGCCGAGATCGGCATGAATTCGCTGATCGACCTTACGTTCCTGCTGCTGGTTACGTTCATAGTCACCCTGCCCGCACTTGAGCAGGGAATATCCATAATGCTGCCGCAGGCCAAGACCGATCAGCTGCCTACGAAGGACAAGAAGGCCAATGTCGTGACAATCGACAAGGACAGCCGCATATTCTTCAAGGACAAGCCGATTACCCTCGACGAGCTCGAGAACACGCTGAAGGCGATGGCCGAGAAGGATCCCGACGTGCCCGTTCTCGTGCGCGGCGACGAGCGCCTGGACTACGGCAGCGTGATGAACGTGGTCAAGGTGGTTTACAAGTGCAAGGTGCGCCGGATGGCGCTCGTGACAGTGGAGAAATGATCGGCGACAGGGAGAGCGGCAAGCCGTCCGTTCTGGGCGTGCGCAGCATTGGCCTCGCAATCGTGGGGCATGTCGCGGCGTTTCTTCTCCTGTACTTCTTTGCGCTGCTTCACTTGAAGCCTGCGGAATCAGTCATACCCATCGACCTCACGATCGTCGTGAACGAAAACCTGGACGGCGAAGAAAACGAGCCGCCGCCACTTTCCAAACCCGAACCCGAGCCTGAACCGGAACCGCCCAAGCCCCCTGAGCCGCCGCCACCGCCGCCGAAGGTCGAGGAGAAGGTCGAAGCCGTTGAGCAGATCGTCGAAAAGAAGCCCGATCCGCCCAAGCCGAAGCCACCCGAAGAGAAGCCGAAGCCACCGGAGGAGAAGCCCAAACCGCCGGAGGAGAAAAAGCCCGATCCGCCAAAGCCGCCCGAGAAGACGAAAGAAGAGCTTATGAAAGAGCGGCTTGAGAGGATGCGTCAGAGCGCCAAGGTTGTGAAGACGCCCGTCAAGATCGAGGTGAAGAACAAGCCGAGCGGCAACGGCAGAACCGAGCGCCAGACCATGAGCGAGGCCGATATACAGAAGTTTCTGAATCAAGGCTACAAGCCCGGAACGACAACCCAGCTCGCCGCAAGCGAGGCTGAGCGGTGCATATCTCTCATACGCGAAGCCTTTTATTCGAAGTGGGACCGTCCGCCATGGACCGATCTGCTGAAGGAAATGCTTCTTGACGTCGAGTTCGACCTGAATGGACGCGTCAAGGGATACAGGCTCGTCAAGAGCTCGGGCGACGCGAAGGCCGATGCGACGGTTCGGCAGGCCGCTTCGCTCGTCCACACCGTGCATGGACTTTCAACGGATTTCCTGCGCCAGAATCCAAAGGTCACCATAAGGTTCAAGGTTACTCCGCAATGACTTGGTTGGCAGCGGTAATGGCGGCGATACAGCTTACGGGCGTGACCGGCGAAAGCCTGAGGTCCCGCGCGTTCTTCGACGCAAACAACGTCAAGGTTGGCGATCCTCTTGTGCTGACGATCGACTTTCTCGGCAGCGCCGACTTCGCGTCGCTTCATCCTCCGGCACTGTCGCGAGAGGTCAACCGCACCGACTGGCGGCTTGACGATGCGAGCGCCAAGACCGACACCTTTCGCGATGCGAGACGCCTAACCTATCGCGTTCGACCAATGCGCGAGGGCGTTCTGTGGTTCCCGTCCCTTGAGTTCGAGTATGTCGGACCGGACGGTGCCAAGCGGATTGTCCGCTCCAACGAAATACCCGTTCACGCCAAGCCCGGTGCGGATGTCGTGGTCGCAGGCATGGGTGAAGACGAAGAGACCATGCCGTTGCCGGACGAGCTGGATGCGACCGCTCCGTCGACTTTGTCGGACGACGAGCTTTTCGCGTGGCGAAAAGCTTGCGCCAATCCCACCGCAGACGCTTTCGCTGAGTTTGACTTTCCGGCGGCGAAGATGAACGAGGCGCGATGTGCGATAATGGATGGCGACTGGAAACGCGCCATAGCCGTCTATTCCCGGCTTGAGTGGACGACTGGCCAGACTCCGGCGATCGAGAGGGGGCTTGTCGCCGCGCTTGCGCTCAGATTCCAGAACGCCGCCGCGGAACTGCCGGTTTGGAGACAGGTTGGGCGGCCCATCCTGAAGTACGGCTGGAAGGGCCGCGCCGGAATCGTCTTCGGCGGCGCCGCGGCGTTCGTGCTTGTCTTCTGGCTTTTGGGTAGGGTCATACGCGCTCTTGCCTGCGTTGCGCTTGCCGCGCTTGTCGCCCTGCCTGCGATGGCGCAGATGCGTGACCCGTTTGCGGAAATGGAGGAGATGCACCGTCGCATGCAGCAGCAGATGCAGCAGATGATGTCTATGCCGATGGGCGGGGGCTTCAGCGTGTCCTTCGGCGGCGAAGAGCAGGAGGCCGTTAAGATCGGGGCTTCCGTCGCCACAAGCAAAAGCGAGCTTCAGGTCGGCGATGAATTCGAGTTCCTCTTGAGCCTGGATGTTCCCAAAGGCAACACGATCAGCCAGATACATCTTACCCCATCTGAGACGTTCGGCATACAGGCGACCGGTCCGTCGCAGAACCTTCCCGACGGCAAAAGCGCCAATCCCTCGAATGTCGTAAAGCGCATGTCCTTCCCGGTTAGATACGACGTACCGTTCAAAGGCAGGCTTTATTTCGATGTACAGGGAATGGTGTCGGGGCGGCGTTCGGGCAACGGCGGACGCTTCAGCTTTACGTTCTCCAATTCCTTCCAGACGCGTTCGGCGGCGATTGATGTGGAGATAAAGCCGCTACCCTCCGCCGGACAGCCCGCCGGTTTCAGCGGCATAATAGCCGACAGGTTGCGGTTTTCCGAGACGGTTGACCTAAAAACCGTAGAAACGAACGATGTGGTGACGATAACCTACCTTCTTGAGCACGATGGCTACATGCCCGATGGCTGGATGCCCGAAGGTGCGGCCTTCGAGTGGGCGGATTCCGGGCGGGATCGCAACGGCAGGTCGGCGGTGGAATGGAAGCGCTATTTCGTCGCGAATGGAGAGAATCGCACTCCGCCGGTTGACGTAATCTACTACGAACCGAAGACAAAAAGCTATCGAACAGCCTCTTCGTCCGGTACGGAACTGACCTATCACTAATTTCGGATAACAGTAGATATACTCCCCTCTAGGGCTAAACTCGCAATCATATACAGCCTTATCAATAAACATGTCAGGGCTACACTAAACAGCCCTGGCGGACCATAACTCCGACGATAGCGGATCATAACCCATACGGTAAGGTCAAATCCGTTTGCCTTAGGGGACCATAACCCCTACCTCTAGGGGCGTAATACTTGGGAGAGCGGGCGCCCTAACTTGGGATAGCGGGCGTCTCGCCCGCTGCCGGACACGAAAAAGGTTGACTTGTGGCTTTAGGCGTCACGCTAGTCCTTCATGTCCCTCGCGTCCTTTGCGGTTGTTCGGAAATAAAGCCGATTGAAAAACTAAACGAAAGTTTAGTGTCCGAAGCTGGGCATTGACGTT
>CAMZEN010000035.1 GCA_947305775.1 uncultured Verrucomicrobiota bacterium | reverse complement strand
GCCGACCAAACGAAAGAATCCCGACACGCGGCAACGTGACGGGCTTCTGGCGCAAAGCGAGGGAATGCCGCGTCAGACGGCGTTCCGCATGGCGTTCCACTCGTCGAGCTTCGCCCAAAACCTGCTGCCGTGTCGTTTCATGTCCTTCTTCGCTCTCCTGCAGATGCTCTGCATCCTGTTGGCGACCTCGATGATGACCTTCAGGCCATCGCCAATCCCATGCAGGAAGTCGGGCATCCGCTCGAAGTTCACCTTCGCGGCCGACTCGACGATGTTGCCGAAGTCGCGCGCAAGGTCGCGGAACACCCGTGTGCGGAAGCACTCGGGCGCACAGCGCAGGCGGTAGTCGTTGTCGCTCGCCGATATGAATGCGCGGAGGATGTCCCGCACCGACGCGGCGTTTGCGATGTCGCTGTTAACGCCAGCCAGCTCGGTCGCATACTTCGTCGGCACACTTGAACCCTCTCGCATTGCATCGGTGAGTCGCTTGCCGAGGCGAAGCCAATCCGAGAGCGTCCATATTCTCTCGCCAGCGAATATGGCGGCGGTCTTCTCGTCGAAGTCGTGTATGAGGGTCATGAAGTCCTCGCACTCCGTCAGCGATGCAAAGCAATCTGACAACTTGCCCGCCCGATCCGCTATGCCGCCCCACCGCCGAATCCTGTCTTCGCATGAAGCCTTCGCCGTCTCAAGCTGGCGCAACCCGTCCTCGAGCGCGGGAATCGCCTTCGCCTTTACGAAGTCGTAGAATATCGGTCCGCCGACCACCGAGGTTCGCCTCGACCAGTCGATTTCGCTTTCCCATTTTTCGTAGCTTTCCGTCATCATCGTGTCCTTTCGTTTTTATTGTTTGAAGGTGCCCACCTCGGCCACCCAACGGTGACACATGATGCCGTATGTTCACAGGAATAGCAACGATGAATATGGAGAATAATTCGCCTGCCAAATCAGGGCGCAAAATGACAAAAGCCGAGCGATGAATCGCTCGGCTCTGAAGAGTGTCAACGTCGGCTACATCAGCTCCCAGCGGGCGATTTCCTCGCCGCTGGGGGAGTTCACAACCCACTCGCCGTTGCCGTAGTCGACGACCTCCCCGCCGTGCGCGTCGGCTATTTCCGCCGCATCACGCTTGATGGAATCCACCGCCGCGTCCTTTGACCTGAAGGATCGCGTCTCGCTTCCATATCCCGACGCGCTGAAACTTACTCTTGCCCTGGCCATTTTCAGACTCCCTTCTTTATGCGAGAGTCGCCGCCTTTAGCAGAGTGGCATTCGCGACTTCGATCTGCGACTTCATGATGCGCAGGGAGTTGCGAAGCTCCTGAATTCCGTCCTTGCCAAGTCCGTCGGCAAGCGCGAGACAGTCGACTCCCGAAAGCGACCCAGCCACTTTCTGAAGCGCGACGTGCGCCTTGCCTACGAGGACGCAAATCTCGTCGGGCTTCGGCTTTGCCAGCCTCGGTGACTCCTTCACTTTGTACTCGCCCCGGATTTTCTCTCGGACCTTGGCGTTTGCCTCTTTGACAAGTTCGTTTGACTTCTTACCGACAAGCTCCGCGAGACGGTCAAGCATCATCTCGCGCGTCGCCGTGTCGCTGTGCCTTGCGGCCTCGCCCATGCCGTCACCCGCATCCATGCTCCTTTTCATGTCCGCGAACGTCAGGCAAGGCGGCATTTCGCCGACCGCCCACAGCTCTTCGGGATGCACCCGCTTGAACCATCCGAGGATGGTCTCCTTCATTCCGTCGTTGTTGTTTTTGCCCATTTTTGAACTTCCTTTCCATTGGGTTGTTTACGCCGCATATGATGCCGTATGTTTTCAGGAATAGCAACGGGGATAATGACTATTTTTTTGCAAGCGAAAACCCCGCCCATTAGGACGGGGTCGCGCCTTCGCCTTGCGGCTCTTGCGATGTTGGTCACGCGGCGGTAAGCTCGTCGAACGCGACCACGTATGTTGCCGAGGTGCAGTAGCACTTGTAGCCCCGCGCCCCGGCGTTCGGATCGACAAGCACGTTCACTTCGCGCGCGAGAGGTGCGCCGAGAACCTTCTCCATGATCTGCTTCACCCAATCGCGCATCTCGGCCTTCTCCGCATCGGTCTTCGGGTCCGGGGTGTAGTCCGTGTCGTGAATCATCACCGCGTTCTGCTTCTGCAGGAACACATGTCCGAGCTTTGCGTCCTCGACTGCCTTTGCGAGCTTGCTGCCCTTGTACGCCTCTTCTATCGTCATCTTCGTCATCCTTCTTTCGGTTTCGGTTGCGTCCTTCGCGGTACTACCTTTCCCCCGTTGGACGCCCATATGATGCCGTATCTCACGTGTAATAGCAACGGGGTATCTGCATAAATCTTTCATGCCGCGCGACGGCGCGTCGCACGGTTTTCATAGGACGCAACGGCTGCCTGTCGGCGGCTACTTCTTCGCCTTCTTCGCGGCGGGCTTCTTTGCCGCAGGCTTCTTTGCTGCGCGCTTGGCAGCCTTCGTCGGCTTCTTCGCCGCGACCTTTGCGGCCTTTGCAGCAGGTTTCTTCGCGGCCGCCTTTACCGCAGCCTTCTTGACGGCCACGGGCTTCGCCGCCGCCTTCGTCTTGGGCGCGAGCTTCTTGGTGGCGGGCTTCTTGGCCGCCGGCTTTGCACTCTTCTTAGTCGCCATGTTCTTCGGCTCCTTTCTTGAGTTTTACTGTGGCAATATTTTACCACAGTTGCACAGGACGAACAATGCCGGATTGTCGCAATCGCGCAAATTCACCGCGCATTCATGCGCAAAGGACGCAACGCGAGAGTTAGGCCGTTTTGCTTGCGGCCCGCCGGATCGCCCTGCGAGGAAGATGCGAAGCGGCGAATCCTGCGGGGCGGGGATGGCTCTATGCCATCCGCTTGGCAAACGAGATGATGTTCTTTATGCCAGTCAGCTCGCCAAGCGAGCGCGTGACCAGAAACTCCAGTTCGTCGAAGTCCGTCCGGGCCGCAGACTCGGCAAGGGCAAGCTCGTCGACGGCGGAGAGCCGTCTCCATGCCGCCAGCGTCACTCCGGCCACGTCCTCGACCGTCTTGCGGACGGCTGTGAAATCGACCTTCCGCCCGCTGGCCGGAATGTGCCGCCTGTACACGTTGCGAAGTCGCTCTCGTCTTTCGGCGACCGCATCAGCCTTCGCCTTGGTCCGCTGGTACTCGGCTTCCGCAAGACGCTTGACCTCCGCCGCGACCATCCGAGTCACCTGTTCGGGCGTTGGGAACCCCATGTTTGGACGCAAGTTCTTCATCGTCCACCTCCCTCGCTACATCAGTTCCCATCGAGCGATTTCCTCTCCGCTGCGGGAGTTCACGACCCACTCGCCGTTGCCGTAGTCAACGACCTCGCCGTCGTGCGCGTCGGCGATCTCCGCCGCGTCGCGCTTGATGAACGCAACTGCCGCGTCCTTCGTCTTGAAGGCGCGTCTGCCGCTACCGTAGCCCGAGGCGCTGAAGCTTACTCTTGTCCTTGCCATTTCCCAGCTCCTTGGCTCATGCGAGGGACTCCGCCTTCAACAAAGTGGCGTCCGCATCCTCGACCTGCGACTTCATGATTCGGAGGATGCCGCGCAACTCCTTGATCCCGGCCCTGCCGAGGCCATCGGCAAGCGCAAGGCAGTCGATTCCCGAAAGCGACCCAGCCACTTTCTGAAGCGCGACGTGCGCCTTGCCTACGAGGACGCAAATCTCGTCGGGCTTCGGCTTTGCCAGCCTCGGTGACTCCTTCACTTTGTACTCGCCCCGGATTTTCTCTCGGACCTTGGCGTTTGCCTCTTTGACAAGTTCGTTTGACTTCTTACCGACAAGCTCCGCGAGACGGTCAAGCATCATCTCGCGCGTCGCCGTGTCGCTGTGCCTTGCGGCCTCGCCCATGCCGTCACCCGCATCCATGCTCCTTTTCATGTCCGCGAACGTCAGGCAAGGCGGCATTTCGCCGACCGCCCACAGCTCTTCGGGATGCACCCGCTTGAACCATCCGAGGATGGTCTCGTTCATTCCCTTGCCGTTTTTCATGCTCATCTTTGGTTTCCTTTCATTGGGTTGTTTACGGCGCATATGATGCCGTAGATTTCGGGTAATAGCAACAGCCCATCTGACGATTTATGAAAATTCTTTCAGCCCGAAAAAGAGGCGGGCTTCCGGGCGATGAATCGCTCGGAACAGGACAATGCTCCGCCGTCGGCTTACGCCCGCGCGAGGGCGTCCTCAAGCGCGTAGCCGATGGACGCGAGGCGGTTCACGAACACGTCGAAGTCATCGCCCTTTTTGTACGCCGCGATGACGCCGCGCGCTTCTTCCCTTAGCTTGTTGATTTCGTTCATGGTAGTGTTTCCTTTCTTAGTTCGCCCCAGGGGGCAGCTTCTACATGCAGACACTATGATGCCGTAATCCGGCGGAAATAGCAACGGCCTGTTTTGAGAATTATTCAGCCGTCGAAATCGGCGGACGGAGGCGGTCTCCCGCCCCGCCCGCCTTCGCGCGTCAGCCCTTCGGGTCGTAGCCCTTGGCCTTGAGCGCCTTGTCGACCTCTGCGGCGAGAGCCTTGCGCTTCGCCTCGTCCGCCTTCCTCTCCTTGGCGTTCTCGTGCGGACCGGCGACAAGCCAAAGACCGTACCAGACATCGTAGTCGGTGTCGGTCAGCTCGGCAAGGCGCTCAAAGCAGCGCTGGCGCTGCTCAGACTCTCCGCAGTCGACAATCTCGTAGAAATTCTCGCCGTCGCGCATCCGCCTCGCCAGTTCGAGGAAGGTAACCGTTTCGGAGAAGTCTTCCATCCAGTCGCGCTCGCCGGGATGTTCGCGGAGCATCCAGTCGCGCACGACCTCGTTCAGACCGCTCCTTTCGGGGTCTCCGCCCAACTCCTCGATCTGCCTGTCGAGTTCGACCTTCAAGGCGTCCATCGCCGCCTTGACCGCCTTGGGGTTCGCGATGCCGGACTTGGTGCCGTCGAGGTGCGTGACCTCGATGAGTTTCGCGCCCCGCTCCGCGTAGGCGCGGCGGCAGCGTATGAGGTTGTCCCTCAGCTCGGTCTTCTGCTTTTTCGTCATTGTTCTGTTCCTTTCGTTTCTGTTTTAGGTTGTGCCGCGCCTCCCTCGCGGGAGGTCGCGGCGGTTTCAAATTCATGCCCAGTAGGTTTCGTAGCGGTCTTCCGCCGTCTCCTCGTCGTACTCGTCCGCCTCCGTCTCGGCGCGGTCGATCATCTCCTCCATCGCGTCGAGCGTCTCGCGCATCGCCTTGATCGCCTCGCGCAGGGCTTTCCACTCGTCGTGGTCAAAGTCCTCCGGCTTCGTCTCCGTCAGCGTCATCTCGGTGTCGGTCGCGATCTCCTCGCCGAGGTTTTCGAGGTCTTCGGCAATCGCCTGCGCCCCGTAGGTCTCTTTCTCGCTCATCTTCTTGTTCCTTTTTTTCGGTTTTCGTTTCGCTCCCCTCGCGGGCCTTTCCCGCTCAAGGAACGGTACACATGATGCCGTAATAGTCCAGGAATAGCAACGGCCCACCTGAAGATTTATGAAGATTTTTTCAAGGTCGAAAAAACCCGCGAAATCGGCCCTGTTTCGCGTCCTCGCGGAGGTCGGGGAAACGCCCGCCGGACGGCCTCGAAGCGACACAGGGCGGCTGTGCGCGGCTGGGCGTCGCAGACGAAAAAAGCCGACGGAGAGACCAAGCTCCCCGTCGGCCAAACGAAAACCTCCATGCGGCCCTGCCGCGCGTTTCTCACTTCATGCCGACCCACCTCCTTTTCTCGATTGGCTTCAAAGCTCCGAATGCATTTGGCAGTCCCCAGTACCTCGCGCCCGTCGCACACACGATGCGGTAGTCGTCGGGGTAGGGCTTGCCCTCGCGCTCCTTGCGCGTCTTCGGCGTCATCGCGTAGGTGAACGCGGGGACGCGGGAATGCGCCGAAGATAGCGCGGCATAGTTGCCGCGCTATCGAAGGGAAGCCGCGCAGATTGCGAAGCAATCGAGCGCACGAGCCGCGAACGCGGCGAAGTGGCCGCAAGGCGCCGCGCGCGTCATGCAACAACTGATTTTGTAGTGCAAAATTCCTCGTCACGCTTGACGATGAAAAGCGAATGTGATAAAATATCTTTCGTCTAAAGGAGAAAAGTCAATGGCGCAGATAAGTTTCAGAATGGATGATGACTTGAAGGCGTCCGCAGAGGAAACCTTCAGGTCTATGGGTATGACCATGTCAACGGCCATAAACATATTCGTGACGCAGACTGTGCGCGAACGACAGTTCCCTTTTCAGATCAAGGCTGATTCTCCACAACCTAAGGACAAGCGCACTGTTCTCATCCAAAGGGCAAAAGATATGGATGGAGGACGCAATGTGGTAGAGCATGATTTGATTCTTAACGAAGAATCTGCACTTGTGTAAACTCTTGTGCGAATAAATCAAATCAAAGATTTCATATGGCAAAGAACGGTAACAAACAACTTGGGCGAGCACGGCGGGCTAAGGAAGACGAGTTCTACACCCGTCTTGAGGACATCGAGCGCGAGCTTGCCCACTACAAGGCGCATTTCAAGGGTAAGACAGTCCTCTGCAACTGTGACGATCCGCGTGTTTCCAACTTCTTCCACTATTTCTCCTACCAGTTTGAGCGGCTGGGCTTGAAGCGGCTCATCACGACATGCTACAAGAGTCAGGAGCGCGACCTTTTCAGCCAAAACGATTCCGAACGAGCCATTTGGCTTGAATACACTGGCGACAAGAACGGCAACCGCGTACCAGACCCGGAAGAAATTGGCATACGCTTCCTCAAAGGCGATGGGGACTTCCGTAGTGAAGAATGCGTCGAACTTCTCAAACAGGCGGATATCGTCGTCACCAACCCGCCGTTCTCCCTCTTCCGCGAGTATGTTGCGCAACTGGTCAAGTATGACAAGAAGTTTATCATCATTGGAAATCAGAACGCAATCAAATACAAAGAGATTTTCCCTCTTTTCATGGAAAACAAGATTTGGCTTGGCTATGGATTCAAGCGTAACTGCGCTCACTTCATTACGAAATATGAAGATAATGCTACTGATGCCGACCATCGAGAGGGAATGATTCGCGTTCCTAGTGTGACATGGTTCACAAATCTTGAAATACCGAAGATTCACGATGAGATGATACTTTGGAAGGAGTATTCACCAGCAGAATATCCAAAGTATGTAAATTTTGATGCCATTGAGGTCTCGCAAACTAGCGATATACCAAAGGACTACGATGGGCTAATGGGAGTGCCAATAACCTTCATGTATAAATACAATCCAGACCAGTTTGAAATTGTAGGCAAAAGCCTTGAATTGGCAGACATGAAACCGATACGCGAGCGGCTTGGCCGCAACGACGGCGGCCCTACGTTCTACATTGAGCGCGACGGCAAGCTGCTTCGACTCTACGACCGCATCGTAATCAGAAGGAGGAAGTGAAGATGAAAATGTGTTTGATGACGATTGCTTTTGTACTGGCAATGGCGAATGCGGCCTTTGCCTACAGCCCGATCATTGACGGTGCATTGGCCGATGTCAAAATCAAAGTCATTGACGACATGGGTGAAGCTGTACCGGACGCGACAATTTCCGTGACGTTCTACACCACGCCGGAAAAAGTCGACGTCAAACGCGGCAAAACGGATGCGGAAGGTTGTTTCTCCGCCAAGGGGAAGTGCATTGGGGAAGCCCATGTTTGGATTCGCAAGGACGGCTACTACGAAACAAAGATAGACCCAGCTTTCAGGGTCTTACCCGACAAGGACGCGGAGCGTCTGCGCAAATGGTCTGACGGAACGGTGGAGACAACGGCAACCCTCAAAAAGAAGCGCAATCCCGTCGCGACCTCATTCCACGCGGTGGACTACCTCTACCCCATTCCGGCCACCAACGAGATCGTACGCCTAGACCTTGAAACGTTCAAATGGTGTCCGCCATACGGCGACGGCAAGCACGATGATCTGCACATGCTCTACGAGGTGTGGCAGAACCAAAGCAATTGGCTTTCGTTCCACAAGAAACTTACCATAACCGCGCCGAACTGCGTTGACGGATTTTATCGACGCAAGATTGATGCGACGAGCGGCTTTCGTTATGAGTATTCGGCTGCCACGAACGAGGTTTACGATAAGACGATAGTGTACAATGTTGACAGGCGGGGAGGGAAGCCGGATGTAGTGGAACTGCCACGAGACGATGAGTTCTTCACGTTCCGAGTGAGAACCGTGACAAACGAAGTCGGGGAAGTGGTACAAGCCAATTATGGACGCATAGGCGAACGATCAGGGCATATGTTCGGGTTGCGGATGAAAACATGGTTCAACACAAAACCCAATGACACGAATCTTGAGGACGCGAGGCAAAGATGAGAAATCTCGTTATTGTTTTTGTCGCGTTCTTCGCGACAGTCCGTCCTTTGGCTGCGGAAAAGGCCAACGTCTTTTTCATCCACGGTGCGAACGTGAGCGAGCAGAACGCCCGCGCCTGGGCATCGGAAATGTTCAAGCGGCTTTGGCATTCAGGTGCAAACATGGAGTTTTACCCCGTTGCGTGGGAGTCGGACATCGGGCCATCGTACAATTACCAAGTCAATGTCTCAAACGCCTTTGTGACGGCGTCGCGCCTTGCACCATACGTGAACAGCATCCCCGGTAGGCGTGTTGTCATTGCGCATAGTCTCGGTACTATGGTTGCTGCCGCCGCGATTCAAGACTACGGAATGCAAGTTGAGAAGTTGATCATGCTCAATTCTGCCATTCCTTCTGAGGCATTTGCTCCTTCACTTGCCAATCTGTCTCCGGCGAACGGCCTTGTGCATGACGAATGGATTGGTTACACGAACGCCTGCTGGACTTCGGAGTGGCACAAACTTTTCCCATCTGGTGACGCGCGAAGCGCGTTGACGTGGCGCGGCAGATTCACGAGCGTAATCCCTGTCGCAGTCAATTTCTACTCGTCAGGCGACGAAGTTCTGGAATTGTACACGGATGCGCACAACCCGTCATGGTACAACGGCTTTAGTCCGTCAGGCAACTGGGGTGAGCGCTATTCATGGCACAAGCAAGAACTCTACAAGGGTCGAAAATCCCTTCTTGGCTTTATCGGCACGACAGCGTGGTCTGGCTGGGGATTCAAGAGTAATATGCTTGGAGCTAGGGTTTGGAGCGCAGAAGATGCAAATGCAATAACCGATTTTTCCGTATTCTCGACAAACATGGTGTTCAATCCCAATCCGATCTCAATCACTAACGCAGTTGCCACGCGCCTTGAAATAGACTTCCATCTTGCACAAGGCATTCCCGCGCTCTCTCCACCAACAGGGAGGACTGATCTAAACAACTATGGTATCGTCTCATTCAACATGAACACGACTGATTACATGGCGAATACCTGGCCACGTCCAGACGACGGACAGTTAGGCGGGCGCTTCCTTCATTCCGACATAAAGAACGTCGCCTATTTCTTCGTTCATCCAGTATTTAGAAAGATTGTTGAAGTAGGAGGGCTAAACCAATGAAGATTGATCCGTTATCGTTGACTGTGCGCCAACTGTGCGACGGCTACGCAGACTATGCGGAAGACGGCGTTGTGGCATACGGCGGCAAACTGGACATCCGCCCGAAATACCAACGCGAGTTCATCTATTCCGAGAAGCAGCAACAGGCCGTGATAAACACCGCCATGCACGGCTATCCGCTCAACACCATGTACTGGGCTGTGCGCGGCGACGGCACATACGAGGTCATTGACGGGCAGCAACGTACCTTGTCGCTTTGCCGCTTCCGCGAGGGGGACTTTTCCTTCCCATGGCGCGGCAGCCAACTGTTTTTCGACAACCTACAGCCCGACGAGCAAACGTCGTTTCTCGACTACCGATTGATGGTCTATCTCTGCGAGGGGACGGATTCGGAAAAACTCGAATGGTTCCGCACAATCAACATTGCGGGCGAAGAATTGACAGAACAGGAATTGCGCAACGCCGTCTATGCTGGAACTTGGACGGCAGACGCAAAGCGTTATTTCTCCAAGTCGGAATGCGCGGCGTTCCAGCTTGGCGGCAAGTACATGACGGGTTCGCCGATCCGTCAAGACTATCTTGAAACGACTTTGCGCTGGTTTGCAAAAGGCGACATTGAGGGCTACATGGCGGCGCATCAGCATGACGCAAGCGCGACTGCGCTGTGGGTCTATTTCCAGAATGTAGTCGCGTGGGCGCGAACGCTCTTCCCGAAGTACCGCCGCGAAATGAAAGGCGTGGAATGGGGCGACCTCTACAACGACTTCGGCAAGCACGAATACGACCCTGCGGCATTAGAACGCGACGTTGCGCGGCTCATGTCCGATGACGATGTGCAGCGGAAAAGCGGAATCTACGAGTATCTTCTTTCTGGTGGCGAACGGGAGAGCGTGTTGAACATCCGAAAGTTCACCGACTCTCAGAAACGCGCCGCCTACGAGCGGCAGGATGGCATTTGCCCTGGTTGTGGAAAACATTACGATTTCGAGGAAATGCACGGCGACCACAAAACGCCGTGGTCGAAAGGCGGACACACCACGCCCGACAATCTCCAAATGCTTTGCCGCACATGCAACCTAGAGAAAGGCAGCATGTAAATGGCAAGAAGGCAACCAATCCCAGAACGGACAATAAAGGCATTATTCGGTAAATCCCGAAACATGTGCGCTTTCCCTTCTTGCGGCAGGAAGATGATTGACGAAAAGACCGACACCGTGTTTGGTGAAATAGCCCATATCGAAGGTGTCCGTAAGAATGCCGCACGACACAATCCCAACCGTCCGAAAGAGTCTCTGAACGACATTGATAACCTGATTCTTCTTTGCCACGACCATCATAAGATAGTTGACGACAAGAAAAATGGCTATACCGTGCCGCAGTTAAAACGGATGAAGCAAGAACACGAACTGCAAGGAGCCGTTGAAATCGGGGAATTAGAGGCACGTCTTGCAAAGGTTTACATCGCCCATGCAACAACTATGCGGACTAGCAGAGAAAACCGCACATATATCAATTCGCCACACAACGAAGTACATGGCAATCAGACCATCAACTTTTACAACAACCCTAAGGCAGACCCATTGCCGAATGACGCCATAGGGCGCGATGCAACCAAAAAGGCTTACATTCAACATCTTATAGCGCGTTATTCAGACTTCGCGAGTCAGTATGCGCCAAACGCCGCCGCGCCGTCTGTGAATCTCCATCGTGCCATCCGAAAAGAATTCAGCGTAAAGGCTTTGGCCGTTCCTGTTTCGATGTTCCCCAGCCTATGTTTCTTTCTGCAAAAGAAGATTAACGGCACGATTCTCGGCAAGTCTAACCTTAAGAGGGGAATTCCGAACTATAGCCCATTTGACGAATGGGTAAAAAAGCACACCCTCTAATCAAATCCGCTGCCGTTGCCGCCGCTGGCATCGGGGAGCGAGCAGTCTGTGCATCCACCCTGGGAGGCGGAAGCAGGTGCCGCGTTGGTGACGGCGTCGCACCCCGCATTGAGCTCGCCTCCGGCGACGTCGCTCCGCTCGGGGGATACCGTTGCGAGATCGTCCATCAACCCCTCGTAGGCGAGCTGGGCAAGCGCGTGGAGACGCACCGCCTGCGAGGGGGTCAGCTTTCCCTCCGCGACCAGGGATTCGATCTTGTTGGAGACCGCCTCGCGCCCGCCCATGTCGTAAGCGGTCTGGATGACGGCAGCGATGTTCTGCCGACGAGTGCCGCCCACGATAGATTCACAGCCGATGATGGCCGCTACCACGACTGCCGCGATTGCCACGGCGACGATTGCCTTGCACACGGTGCGAGGCGTATTGACCTTTCCGTCCATTGGATTTCTCCTTTCCTTGACTTGTTAGACACCCCGCCGGTCACTTGCCGACGCTGATGAGACTGATCGACTTGGAGTCGCTCCAGTCGGGAGCGCCCGTCTTGATGACCTCCGACTTGACCGCGCCGACCGTAAGCCCGTCCTCGCGCTTGAGGGCGGTCTCTGCGGTCGGCTCGTAGTAGTGGCGTTCCGTTATGGTCTGCGATGCGCAGCCGCACAGAGCGGCGAGGGCGGCAGCCGTGACGAACAGGGCGAGAAGCCGCTTCATGCCGCACCTCCGCTCTCCTTCGACTCGTATGGAGCGAGAAACGCGCTCCACCCGAAACGCTGGCAGATGCGGGCGAACTTGAAAGCGTCCCACATGACCTTGTAGCGGCGCGGCCTCCACCAGCCGAAGGAGGCGGACGCGACCTTGCATCCGTTCCTGCGGAACCGGGCGTTGCTCGCCTCGAACGTCTCGCGCCTCCCGTCCGACTCGCTCCACTCCGCGTCGTGGATCATTGCGACAGGCGCGAGAGACGGATGCAGGGCGTCGAGCGCGGCGCGAAGCCACTGCGGGAACGACTCCGGCCCGATCCCGTTGAAGAGATCGACAAGTTCCTCGTCCGTGTACTTTGCGAGGATTTCGCGGCCTTCGAGTTCGCATTCCTCGCAGATGGCGCGGAGGCGCTTGATTTCACTCAGCGTTGCCATCGTCAGTCCTCCTCGTAGATGCAGTTCTTGAGAATCGCCTCGACGTCCTCGTCGGACATCCGGGCGTACTCCTTGATTGCGGCGACTGCATTGGAGAACATCTCGTTGTCCTCCCTGAAGTTCTGCGCCGCGAGGTAGTAGTCCCACCAGCCGCGCTCCTCGATCCACGTCTTCACCAGCACCCACTTGTCCGCCGCCTTGAGCGCGGCGACGAGCTTCAGCTTGGAGAACACCCTCGCCCTGGTCGGCTGCGGCTCGTCGGGCACCTGCTTGTAGATGCGGACGATTGAATCCGCCGTCTCCTCCCAGCCGCTCACCTCGACCGTGCATCCATCTTCGGGCGCAGGGCGTTCGTCGACGATGCGCTTCCAACCCGCCGTAAGGTAGGTGGCCGCGCTCGGGTTGCTGACGACGGTTCCGTCGTTGAGCGTTATCTTCGCGGGGGCGTATTCGACCTCTCCCCCAACGAGCTTTCCGTAGTTCATGTTCATTGTTGTCCTTTCCTGTGTTTCAGAATCGTTCGAGAACCGTCCCGTCGGCGCGGACTATTCCGTCCGTGCCGTGGAAGCGGCAGTTGGAGTTGGCGTTCCACGGAAACCTCGCGCCGTAGCCGGCCACGATGTTGCCGCTTGGAGCCTTCTGCTGGATCTGGTCTATCGTCTTGTCAGATATCCAGATGTCCATCAGGTTCGGCGTATCCTTGAAATCTTGCGTCGCAAACTGGTAGACGCTCCCCAGTTTCAACTCGCGTAGCTTCGTGCAGCCTTGCCACACGTAGCTCCAGCAAGTCCCCGTCGACTCGGTCGTGTACTTTTCGAGCGAAGAGCAGTACTGGTAAGTTCCGTCATAGCAGATGCAGTTCTTGCCGATAACCACCTCCTTGAGTTTCGAGCAGTATGCGAAGTCGCGCTGACCCTGCCATCCGCAGTTGGGCGCAATGTACTTTTCAAGGTTGACCGCCTTCTTGAACGCGCCGGACGTACTGCCGGTGATCTGCCCGCAGTGGTCGACAAACGACAGCACCGCCGCGTCGTAGGCGTACTGCGCCTCGCCGTCGAGAAAGCGCAGACCTATGGTCTTTGCGCCAAAGACGACGATCCTGTACCTTCCGTATTTGGCGTAGGTGTGGTCGGCGAACTGCCGGTCGGTTCCGTATTCCCGCTCCGTCTTCGAGCCGTCCCCCCACAGCACGACGAGCGGCTTTCCCACCGTTGCAAAGTATGCGAGCTTAAAGTAGAGGCCTGTCGCTGACGTCATCTCGACGAGGATCTCCGTCCCGATGCCCGTCTCCTTCCAGAGGCACTGCCTTGACGCTATCTGCATCACGTGGCCCCCCAGTTCACCTTGTCGATCCACGCGCAGTCGCTGCCTCTTGAGACGCTGCCGTCCTTCACGTAGCGCCACTCGAAGACGTGTTCGCCCGGTCCGAAGTCCGCGCAGTTACATGTGATGTCGCCCCAGTCCTGCTCACCGCTCCAGGAGAACTTCTGGACGCCGTCCGCGAAGAAGCGGAGATAGTCCCAGTTGCTCTCGCTCGACACCTTGCGCCTGAACGAGAGGACGCCCGGCCCCGTGACGGTTCCGAAAAGCGATGTTTGCTGGCTGTCGCCTATCGCCCCGCTCCTCGCGGACGGAGCGTCGGGGTTTCCAGTTGCGTCGTCAAGCGACCACTTTGCGTTGCCGTCCGTCGTGAACACGATGTCGCCCGACTCGAGGATCGCCGGCGCGAACTTGTCGACGTAGGTCTCCCACTTGGCGACGAGCCGCGAAACGGACGTCTTGACGGTGTCGGTAGCCTTTACCTCGACGCCGTCCTCCGTCATCCAGTACACGAAGACGTAGCCCTTGCGGACGGGGACGGGGAGCGTTCCGTACTTCACGCCGAGAAGATAGTCCTTGGACGGCGGATCGACCGTGCCGCCATCCGCGTCGAAAGTGACGCTCTGCGCTATCGACACGAGCTTGCGGTTCACGACGAAAGTGCCGTCATCCGTCTCTGTGAAGGCAAAGATGTTCACCCCGACGAGACAGGAGAACGACTCTTCGTCTCCCTCCTCGAACGAGAACGTCTCGCCTGTCGGAACGGCGAACGTCACCTCCGGGATCGACTCCGCCGTGATGACGAGCCGCAAGATGAAGTCGCGGGCAACGCCCTCGGTCTTGGGCGGGAAGTTTATGCGGACAGGATCGGAGGTCTTCAGCTCCACGCGCGTAACGCTCCTGTCCTGAAGGCCAACCGCGCCGTCCGTCACCACCGCCTTGACTATCGGGTAGCCAGCCGAAGCACCGCCTCCGCCGGAGCCGCCGCCACCGCCGCCAGACTCGTTGCCGTTGACAATATAGACCATTTCCATGTCAGTCCTCCCTCTCGATCATGATCGTTTCGTTGATCGGAACATAGTCGAGGTCTTCGGCCTCTTCCCATTTCCCGTAAGCCCACATGACGCGGACGCATCCGTCGGGGTCCTTGTCGATTCTGTGGATCGGGCGCATCTCGCCGGTGCCGAAGCACGCGTAGACGATGCCGCCGTCGTTCTTGATGAGGTACGCCTCGAGCTTCCGCCGCTGGAAATGCTCGCTTGCGGCCTCAAAGCCGTAGCAGTCGATTTGAATTTTCATATTATTCATTTCCTTTTATTTGTTTAGTTGAGGAAATCATCCGAAAGCGCAATCCGACCAATTGTCAAGCACACAGCGCGGCAAAAATGTTATACTATTCATTGTCACCGGGGGAGAAATCCCCGGCGCATGCCGTCTAATCGAAATACTACCACGTATCAAAGTCAGAATGGCACACAGCAGACATCGCTCTTTGGGGCGTGTTTCTACTGTTTTGTGCATTCTGACTGGCCTGTGGTAGGGCTTCGATTGGGTGCATGGGGCAAGGGAAATGCGCCCCTTTTCCATGCAGAGTTGAAGCGCAGATTTTGACAGTTTATGACCATGAGCAACGTTTTGAAAACATTAGACCGCTTGTCAAAGACATTGTTGGGCAGTCCGCTTTCCGCACTTGCGCTAGGCGCGGCAGTTCTAATCGGTGGTTCGGCCATCTGCGAAGCATACATGGCCACCTTTGGCCACGCCACAAGGACATACTTTCCAGTCATGAATGCAACAATACTCGTTGGCGTGGCAATTTGGCTTGTGTATCTTTACAGATGCCTTGACTTTCGGTGGCTGTACGACGAGGACACCTCGCGCAGTCACCTGCCAATTCGCCCCGCGTGGACTATTTGCTTTATTACATCATCGATGGCATGCGTTGGAATCTTTTTTCTCTTCCTCACCTTTGAAGCCGCCTACATACCGAAAGACCCAGCGGATTTCACTTGGAGCTTCGACATGATACGCGAGACACTTGCGAAGAGCGGTTTCACCAAATGGTCGATAATCATCAACACATCCTTAACCGCCATCGGGTCGTGGTTCGCCGTCGCGGAAGATTGAGATTCAGAGAATAAAACGCGGCAGATGTGCCGCGAAGGAAAATCAATAAAGCGGCGCAGAAAATTTCAAAGGCCGCAATCGTGATTGCGGCCTTTGTTTTCAGAAAGATGCCTTTAGCGCAGTGGAGATCAACTACTGCTTCTTTGACGTAGCGGAGTCTATTTTCAAGTCTTCTATCATCTTGGCATTCTCGGCTTTCCGCTTCTTTTCGTCGGCAATTCTTTTTACTTCTGCTTGACACGAAGAAACACGGCGCTCGAACCGTGCCAATTCATTTGTTGCGACAGACACACCGAGATTAAATGCACGTTCATATTCTGCTCGAATAGCGGCGACGTCGGCAGCGTTAGTGATAGAAAGCGATGGCTGGTAACTCCAAACTGGAAAATCAGTCTCACCCAAATAGGCATTGATAGGAGGTGTTAGGCCGTTGTTACAGTCTTTTGCCGTTGCGCTGTCAGCCTCACGCAGCATTGCGACAACGAAGACCGCATTGCTGTAGTTCATGTCGCTTGCCTTCTGCATGAATTGCCGTGACTTTTCGAGGTCGCGGTCTATATCCACTCCCTTTGCGTAGTGAACTGCAAGTGCATACCACCCTTGAGCACTTCCGCCTTTTGCCTTTTCGACAGCTTCCGAGAATGGCAAAAGCGGTTCTAGTAGTTGCACATGCCGTCGGAATGCCAATCCGCGTAAACTGCTACGCCCAAGGCCTTGCGACATCGCAGATGTCATTGCCAAAACAACAGAAGCGACAAGTATAGTTTTTTTCATAGCAAATATTTTACCATATATTCATTGACAATTATGTAGCATCGTAGCCGATCTTGTCGGCTGAATGCGGTAAGTGTGGGATGCGAGCAACGCGGGTGTCCGCTTGACCTCGCAAAGGGCGCAATGATCGTTGCTACATTGCGGCGGGAAGCTGCCGCAAAATTTGTTTTCTCGAATTAGTTTCATTCCTGTTTGCTCCATTGATGACAACCTATTATTCTAAAGAGGATTTCTTATCGTTCGCTAACGGTCACCTTGTAGAATCCGCTTGTGCCTGTCTGCTTTATGACGCCGAGATAGAGTGTATCGGTTGTCGCCTGCACCTTTGCACCAACAGTGAGATCGTCGAGATCATCGCCCCAGGCCGCCTTATAGTACAGCCCCGGAACAGCAGCGACAGGCAATGCTCCTATTTGCTCATCGTCATTCGCCCATGGTAGAGTTGATAGTGCGACTCCATCACTTTCGACAAGCGTACCTGTCGGGTCGCTTGAATCGGCTTCTGGGGAGTTGTCGCCCGCAACGATTGCCGCCGCGCCGAATGTCGGCGTTTTCAGCCGAGCCGTTGCGCTCTTACCATCGGCAGCGATTCCCACATCGTACCCCTTTGTCGTATCAACTATCGCACCGTCCAAAACCGCTGTAAGAGCAATGTCCCCTTCAAATAGCGTCTCTCCGTCTTTCGCCGTAAGCGTGTAGCCGCCAATCGTTCTTTCGCACGTCGCCTTCTCGGCGACAACTCCGTAATTCTCAAGACGAGCGGATGCCCTGACATCAAAGGTACGTGAACCGCTATCCGGCAAATCGATATTGAGCGTCCAGACGCCTTTCTTGCCTGACGCTTCCGCCACCATTGCGCCATTAGTTGTCACCGTATCGAGCTCATATCCGTCCTTCACCTGAAACACAATATTCGTAATGAACAAACCTTCGGCATTTTGCGGCACTAGAAACACCATGGACGAACTCGCCGTAACACCATTGATTATATCAACGGCATTGCGGCTACCCCAATCAATCATGGCGTAAACCCACAAGAAAACTGGCTGCTTCTCCCAATGGGCATACACAGTGAGGTCTCCCTCCACAATCGTTTGGACCGTCACCTGTTCACCGCCTTCTGCGTCAGTAAACCATCCCTTGAAGTCATATCCCGGACGCAACGCCGAGGGAAAGTTGCCGATGCCATATCCACTCACATGCCCCTTGAGGGCATTTGCAACAGATGGCGCGACATATCCTCCATTCGCATCGAATGTGACGTCGACCCAGTCAGCATCATCGTAGTACACAATTTCGGGATTCGAGTAGAGGAACGGATTGTTCTGCGACACGATGTCCTTCAGTCGTGACGGCACCAAGGCAAGGGACAGGTTGTCGCAGTATGGGAACGCATATCTGTCTATGTTGGTAACGGAATTTGGTATTGTTATGCTCGACACCCCATAATAATTCCAGAATGCATACCGTGCTATGCCTGTAACGCCGTCGGCTATCACCAAGTTCGTTATGCTCGCGTTTGCACCAGGGAAAACGCTTCCCATCGCGACATCGCATACATATTGTGGTACTATTACGTTCGTCACGCGGCTACATCCTGAAAAAGCATAGCTCCCGATGTTCGTCACGCCTTTGCCGATTGCCACGCTCGCAAGATTTACGCAGTTGTAAAATGCCCGTGTTCCGATGCTCGTCACGGAATCTGGAATTATCACGCTCGTCAATTCCTGTTGTCCGTAGAACGCACTATCGCCGATGCTCGTCACAGATTCGGGGATTGTCACGTCGGATGTACAGAAGTCTGCATGAAGCAGCACTCCGTCCAAAACCTTCAGTATTGCGCCTTCGATTGTGGGTATTGTATCGGGTGCTTTCCAATGCGCATACAGCGTGACGTTTCCGTTCACAATCATATCCCCGGTTGCCGGTTCGCCGCCGGTCGCATCGGTGTACCATCCTAAGAAACGATAGTATGTGCGAGACGGTGTCGGCAGATTGCCGATTGTCTTGAGAGCCTGTCCTTTGAGGATGTCCATTGATGCGGTGCCGACCGATCCTCCATTCGCGTCAAAGCCCACCGCGACCCACGCGACCTCGTCAAGGCTTCCCTCGTAGAACACCATCTTGAAATTCGAAGCGCAATTTTTGAATTGATTGTTTTTAGAGACGCTCTCGCTCAACTGCATGGGCAGTAGTGCAAGTGCCAACTTACCGCATCCGGCGAAAGCGGACTCGCCGATGCTTGTTACGGATTCCGATATTGTCACGTTTGTCAGACTGCCGCAATTGTCGAAAGCGTTCGCCCCAATCTTTGTCACTGAGTCCGCTATCGTGATATCGCCGCTATCGCCAAAATAGTCATACAAAACAGAGCGCACGATTACGAATCCATCTTCATCCGCAAGGCCGTTGCATCCGAAAAACGCCTTTTCGCCGATGTAGGTGACGGAAGCGGGAATCACGACATTCGTCAAGTTGCTGCACCCCGAGAAAGCCGACACTCCGATTCGTGTCACTGAATCGGGAATGGTTGCGCTTGTCAGATCCGTGCGTCCGGCGAACACACTCGCGCCGATTTCCGTCACTCTTTCGGGCATGTCGGCAATGTTGTCATTCGCGGAAGCGACAAGCGTCCCGCCGTCCTTCGACAGCAAGAATCCGTTCTGGGCCATATATGCCGGGTTATCCTCGGCGACAGAAATCGTTTCCAGTCCCGTGCAGTACAGAAACGCGTCGCCTGCTATGTACGTCGTGGAAGCCGGGATCATTATCTCGGGCAGGCTTCTGCATGAGCGAAACGCACGGGAGTCAATACTTCTCAATGAATCGCCCAGCGACAAGTTCGCCAATTCAATGCATGCGGCAAACGCATCGAATCCTATGTGTTCCACGCCGCCACCGACCGTAACACTTTTCAATTTTAGGCATTCGCCAAAAGCCTGCGGTCCAATCGTCCGCACATAGCCGCCGACGGTCACATTCTCAAGTTTGCCGCAGGACAAAAACGCACTATCACCGATTTCAGCTACATTGCCGCCTATCGTCACGCTTTCCAGCTCACGACAAAAGTCAAAAGCGCCATCTCCTATTCGCAGAGGTTCGCCGCCGCTTGCAGGCGAGCCACCAATCGTCACACTCTTCATCCTGTCGCAACTGGCGAATGCCCGCTGTTCGATCTTCGTTATGGTCGCGGACAATGTCAAACTCTCAAGGGCGTAACATCCTTGAAACGCGCCATCGCCGATTTCCGCTATGTTGCCGCCGATTGTCAGGCTCTTCAGGCTATTACATCCCTCAAATGCGTGAATCCCGATTCTGGGCGTTCTCCAACTGTCGGCAGAACTGCTTACCGTCACACTCTCCAGATTGTTGCAATTTGCAAACGCATCGTTTCCGATTGTCACGATGGCACCGCCAATCGTCACGCTTTCAAGGGCATAACATCCTTGAAACGCTCCGCTTTCTATCTCCTCCACCGAGCCGCCGATGGTGACGCTTTTCAATCCGTTGCAATAACGAAACGCATCGTTGCGAATGCGGGTCACGCCATAAGGGATAGACACATCGGTCGCACCATTAAGTTCAACACCGGTAAGTTCCCCGTTGCTTATTATCATCCATGCGAATCCGCAACCTGAAAATGCATTTCCGCCAATGCGAGTTACAGAACTTGGAATCGATACGCTCATTAGGCTACGGCAATCCTTGAACGCCCAATCCCCGATAGTTGTAACTCCATCCGGGATGTTTACTTCGCTCAAAGATGTACAACCATAAAAAGCGTTATGTCCGATACTCGTCACACCATTTGGAATGAACACGCGCCGCAATGAAGTCAAGCGCATGAATACATTATCTCCGATGCTCGTCACGCCATAAGGTATAACAACCTCTGTGTCACCATGCAGTTCTACTGCGGTCAATGTACCGCCGTTGATCGTGAACGTCGGGGTGGCGTTCAGACCCAACAACGGCAACAGGGCCGAAAACGCGGTCAACACTATGACGCGGATTCGTTTCATCCCCTACCACTTTTCTTTGTCGTTTCAATCTGCCGCTCTGCGTCGGCAACACACTTGGCCAGCTGCGCCTTGGAGGGAAGAACCTTCTTGAGTTCATAATCCGTGATGCCCATTGGCAGGCCAAGTTCCTCAAGATGGTACTTGGCAAGAACGCGGTTATGTTCCTTACAGATGAGAAGTCCAACGGGTTGGTTGTCGCCGGGCGTGTTCAAGACATGTTTCGCCATCGCCATGTAACCGCTCAATTGTCCGAGGTCGGCGGGTTCGTACTTCCCAGTCTTGACCTCTACGACGAGGTAACGGTGCAGCGGCACGATGTAGAAGAGCAGGTCGATGTTCTTTGTCTCGCCGCCGACTTCAACAGGGTATTCCCTGCCAAGAAACGCAACGCCCTTGCCAAACGACAGCAACGTGGATTCGATGTTGGCGACGATGGCGGCTTTCAATTCCGTCTCGGAATACTTCTCTTTCAATCCGAACACCTCAAAGTTCTGCGGATTCTTCACAATCTGCCGTGCAAGGTCGCAGTCGTCGGATGGCATCGTCAATTCAAAGTTCGTCTGCGCCTTGCCCTCGCGCTCGTAGAGGTCGGTCGAAAGCCAGTTCAAAAGCGAATTGCGGCTCCACCCGTTCTGGATCGTCCGCCGCACATAGAAAAGTGCCTTGTCGCGCTCGCCTTTGCATTTATCGATAATGGTGCGATGATGTCCCCATGGAACAGAAACCAATTGTGCAACAACCTGTTGCAAAATCTTATCGTCTATAGCTTGCGGACGGACACATTTTGCCACAACTTGTGGCATTTTTGATGCCGCTTGCTTACCCTTGGCAGATTTTGCCACAACTTGTGGCAAAATCTGCGCGACGGAATACAAACAGTAAAAATCCTGACAATACCTGATGTTGCGCGGTGAAAATCCAGAGTCGTTCGGGAATTCTGCCCGCATGTCGAAGCTAACCTTCTCAAAAAAGCGAGAACCGTATCTGGCCTCTTCCGTGAACTTCTCGGCTATGTCCTTTCCGAGATTCCAATAGAACTCAATCAGCGCGGAATTGACGGCGACCGCCGCTTTGATCTGCGTTGCGCGGTAGCGGCGTTTGAGGTCTGCAATCCAAGCGGTGTAGGAATGCTCCACACCGCTCATGTTGCTCTTCACGAGAGCCGAACTTTTCTTTCGCGTCTCTTTCTTCTTCATGCAACCTCCTGTTCCTCTTCGCCCCTCCAACATGAAAAAAGCGCACCCCACACTGTATCTCAATCGAGGCACTGGAATACCCTTGGCGAAATACAGAATAGGGTACGCAAAGTGCCTTGATACACCATGCGGTACCACATATTCTGCCTCGCCGTAGATTTCCAGTCTTTCGATTGAAGCATAACACGCAGTTACGCGATTTCCATGAATGATAAAGAGCGATGTCCCTTACTCGCCTTCTACGGCTTTCAAGAACCATTTGAATTATATCATAATCAGGCGCAAAAATCAATGGCGCACCCAAGGAAAACTTCACATTATTCGGCAGAATCTGTCGGTTTGCCGCGCAATTCTTCAATATAGAACGCGGCACTTTTGACTCGACAGCAGACTCGCCGCGACACGCCGCTCGAACACGCAGAGGCGCGAGCGCGGCAGATTTGCCGCGATTGGCCATGCGACCCTGCGCGTCATCGGCGCGACCCTGCGCATTTTTGGCGCGACCTTGCGCGTTGTTGACGCGACCCTGCGCGTGAATTGCGCGACGCGGCGCGTTGCGGACGCGCACATGCGCGTTGTTGACGCGACCCTGCGCGTGGATTGCGCGACGCGGCGCGTTTTCGGCGCGACCTTGCGCGTGGGTTTTCGCGGCAGATGTGACGCGATTAGTCGGCGACGCACTCAGCGAGGAGCGCGGCGATTTCATCGGCGGCGAAGCCGAAGCGTTCTTGCGCGGCAGAAAGTGCCGCGATAAAAGCGGGGTGATCTTCGCGGAAGTCTTGCGCCGCGTCGAAGAGGTCGCCGTATTCCGTCTCGTCGAGCCAGTCACGGAGCGCGGCCCATTTGCCGCGTTTCGTAAGGGCAATGACGATTTTCAGCTTGGAGAACGTTCGCGGCGGTTTGTAGATGTCAACGAGCTTGAAAACCGCCTGTATGTCCGTTGTCGTTTCCGTGTAGCCGCTAATGACGTATTCTTTCCCTTCCGGCGGATCGGCTGGCGGCTGGATGTCGAGGAGCTTCCAACCGTGGGCGAGGTAGGTCATGCGTCCAGGATTGACAACCACGCCATGCGGCGTGGTGAGGATTTTCGGCGCATACACGAGGTTGCCGTCTTCAAGGCGGGCGTATTGGGTGTTCATGGTGCGTTGCCTTTCACTTGTCGATGCCGTGTTCGCGAAGGAACTGCTGCTCTTTCTCGAATTGGGCGAGTTCGGTTTTCCAGTTCTTGCCCTGACGGGCGTATTCGGTGGCGAGCGTCGTTGTCTTGTTCTTGATCGCAATCGACTGGACGCGGGCGGCGGTCAGCATGTCGATGTTGTCGAACATCGGCCAGAGCCAAGAGGCGTTCCATGTCGAGAGGCGCGGCGAATCTGCCGCGCCGCCGTCATGCGGCACATTTGCCGCGTTGCCACTTCGCGGCAAATCTGCCGCGTCGGGGTTGGCAAGCGACCATTCGCGCAGCCAAAGTTCAAAGAGGCGGTTGAGAATCGAGTCTTCGACAAAGCCGCGCTCGTTGCGAAGGACGCGAAAGTATGTCTGGTGGTCGAGCTTCGCCGATGCGTAGGTGTAGCCCGCCGAAGTTCCGGCGACGATGGCGTATGGGATGCCCATTGCCGCGCCGATTTCGGAAAGCATTTCCTTCTTGAAGTCGGCGTATGTGGCGATGGGCGCTTTGACATACAGTTCGTCCATCTTCCAACCTTCGGGCATTGTCGTCAGCTGGTTTATGTCGAGCGTTACCGCGTCCATCGGCTCAATCTCCGCGCAAGTGTCGTCCTTCGGATGGTCGGTGTAGAGGATGCCGCCGTATTCCGCCGCCTTTTCAGCGGACGCAACGACCGCGTTTGTGTAGCGGCGCAGCTTGGCGAAGAGCGGAAGCGCGGCAGAAAGTTCGGGAACGCCGCGATGCTGCTCCGGGCGGTCGGGACGGAACACATGAACGATGTTTGCGGCGGGAACGAAGATTGCGCGTTCCTCGTCAAGCGAGCCGTCGCAGGGGTGGCTTACAAGGACGCGATACGAGACGGGGTTTCCGTATTGGTCGTAGGCGATGCCGTCAACCATGAACGGCTTGCCGCAGCCCTCTGCGCCAGCGTCGGCGCAACTGCAAGCACTATCACCCGCCACGCGGTCGGAATCAATGAGCGACAAATCGAGTTTCACTACGGTGCGGAGCGTCGGGTTCTGGGCGAGCATGACGAACGCCTCGCCGTCGCGGGCGCGGGCGATGCGGACGGCGCGTAGTTTCTCGCCAAGGCGTATCGTCTCCGCCCACGCCGTGAAGTCGCGCTCGATACGCGAGTTGAGGCGGTCGTCGGTCGAGGCGTAGCGCAGACGCGGTCCGTTGCCGATGGTGTCGTTGGCGAGGCACTGTATAACGCCGCGAGCATACGAGTTGTTCTGGTATTCGTAGCGGGAGCGCATACGGAGGACGCGGCGCGTGTCGGGGCTTGCGTCCGCGTCGGCGGAGAGGTAGTCGGCCTTCCACCAGTCGTTGTCCTTCGACGCGGACTCCGCAGACGCGAAGTGTGCGCGGATTGCGTGGAAGAGGCCGCCGCCGCTCTGACGGTTCGCGGCAGATTTGACGCGCCTCTTCTTGCCAAACAGATTCAGCATGGTGGTTTGTCCTTTCCTGTTAGCGTGTACTCGCGGTAGAACTTCTCGTCGGTGAAAATCGCGGCAAATGCGCCGCGTCCGTCGGTTGCCGGAACGAAAAGCACGACTTCGCCAAGCGGCACGGTGTTGGGCGTTCCCGCCTTTACGACAAGGCCAGTTGCGGGGTCGTAGTTGACGCGCTCCGATTCCTTGAAGGTGATGCCTTCGGCGACATTCATCCACGGATTGCGAGCCATGATTTCCTTTACAGCCGCCGCGTCGTAGTGGTCGGGCTTCCCCGGTCGAAGCGCGGCAGATTTGCCGCGCTCCGCAATTTTGCCGCGCTTCATTTGCCGCGCCTTTCGCCGCGACGGTCGAAGTCGCGATAGAAGCTGTCGAAGGTGAAGACAAACACCGCGTCGAATGCGGCAGTTGGCTGGCTCACGAAGAGCTGCACGATGCCGAGCGGCACGGCGTTCGGCGCGTCGAGTTTCACCGCGAGACGAGCGGACGGATCGTAGCCGATCTGCTCGTCGTTTTCAAAGGTCGTGCCGTGCGCGACATTGAAGACGAGGTTGCGCGGACACGCCGTGTTTGCCGCGTTCAGCTCGTCGGGGTTGATGATGTCGGTTTCCTGTTTCTTGCTCATGTTTCTCCTTTCGCGCTGGCTTATGCCAGCGAAATCCTTATGTTTTTTCGTCTCGAAAATCCAGATTTCAACCTTGGATTTCCGCTACTTTGCCACGAAATAAACCTTGGATTTCCGCGACTTGCCGTATAGACACACCTTTACTTTTGCAACCCAGCCTCTGCGCTCGCCATCGCCATAGGCGAGGGTTGGCAAGCCCACAGGGCTTGCCCCGCTTGCGCGGCGGTTACGTCTTGGTGAGGCTGTCGAAAGCCTCGCCTGTCGCGTTCGTCACACCCCTGTAGCCACCGCTTCGCGGCTCACGCCTTGCGGCGTTCGGGGGATATGCCTGGACGAGACGCATCCTGTCGTCGAACCCTGCGAACGACTTTTCCGCGAGCGCGAAAGGAAGCGACAACGCACCGCCGAAGGCGAGCATGTCGCGGCCAAGCGCGGTGCATGTCTTCCCGAAGGCGCGAAGCTCCGCCTGCGCCCCGGCGAGGTTCTTGCGGAAGCGCGAGGTCTCGGCGGTCACCTCGACATACGCCTTGCCAGCCTTTATGTTAGCCGTCGCAGCCATCCGCTACCTCCTGTTCCTTTTCGCTTTCGAGAAAATCGTCCGCGACCGACTCGAGCATCCCTAGACGCTCCCTACTTTCGTACTCTGCCGGATGCCTCTCCCGCAGGGCCGCAGCGACTTTCAGAATCTCGCCTGCGAGAACCTTTAGCCGCTCCACGGCAAACGCCGCGCTTACGAAATCCGTCATGACCGCCTCCTCACGAACGCGGCCATGAGCGCATCCTTCATGTCGGCCCCTCGAAGGACTATCTTCCTCTCCTTCGGGGCAAACGGGTTGAAGTCCGAAGCCTTGAACGGCTGTCCTTTCTTCGGATCGTGCTGGAGGTTCGCCATGAGAGCCATCTGCGACGACGCGATTCCCCACTCGAACTTCGCACGCCCGTCGGCCATCAGCGCAAGCTGGCGGAGCGTCAGTCCGTCGGGGTGGACTCCGCAGATTCCAGCGAGCCGGTAGGCGGTTTCAAGGAGGTCTTCAGACGCTCCTCGAACTCGGGGCTTTCCAGCACCTTCTTGAGAACCTCCGCGCTCTCCCTCTCGTACTTCCTTGCGAGGTCGACCGCCTTCCGAAGATACAGCCTCCTCGCTCGCCCTCGCTTTCGCTTCGGGTTGGTCGCTTCCCCACGGGTCGCGACCACCGACAAGCGGCGGGTACCCTGGGAAAAATCGGTCACGCCGTATCCCCCAGCCGCAGGCTGTCCGCCGTCAGGCGGATGCGCTAGCAGGGGTGCCGGTTTCGCCTGTCCCTCGCAGAGAACCCACAGTATGTCGACGAGGAGGATCGGGTCGTTTGCGACGCGCTCCAGCGTGTCGGTGGAAACGCTCCCGTCCTTGTTTGCGGAAATGACGTTCACCAGGTCGATTCCGAGAGTGTCGCGCACTCGCTTCATCTGCCGGATGTTCAGTTCGACTTCCCAAGTCCGTCCCTTGCTGTCGGTAAAGGTCTTCATGTGTCGGTTTCCTTTCCTTTGGATGTTTCATTCAGGAAGCGGCCCGGTTACGAGCCGCCTCCGTCCTTCCAGGTCGGCGCACGCGAGACGAGCGTCGGCTTGCACGTTACGCTCACCGTGAGCGCCTCCTCCAGCGGTTCGGAGCGCGAGAACGACGTCACCACGAAGTCGGCGTCGAGGCCGTTTCCGTCGCCGTCGGACGCGAACAGGGCGATAGCCGTGTTGTTGAAGTAGGCGTTCTTGATCGCCTTGAAACCGGCGTCCGCCGTGTCCCAGACCATCTCGAACTCAAGGGACGCGTCCTTCAGCGTCGCCGCCGTGATTCGCCAGCCCTCGGCGGCGCGGGTCGTGATGTCCGCCTCGCCGGTCTCCAGGTTCAGCGTCACGTCCTTGCAGTTCTTCATCTCGGAGTTGGCGGTAGCGCCAGCAGCCCCGTGGAAGAGCTTTGCATCAAGTCCAAGTTTGTATGCCATTTGGTTTTCTCCTTTGTGTGTTCAAATCACTTCACAGCTCCGTCCCACATCTTGGCGAGGCGGGGCGCAGATTCCTTGAGCGACGGCCCCATGAGGGGTCGCTTCGGATAGCGTTCCTTTCGGTACTTGCCGCCGAATTCGTGTGCGGACATCGACTCGCCGACGAACCGGAAGCCGGGTCCGACGAGGACGGACTTGCCGTCCCGCTCCAGCCCGAAGAGGAGTCCTCGCTTCAAGAGTCCATGCCTTGAATGGGGCGGCTGCCCCGGCTGCGACGGCTTTGGGCTCGTCACGACCTTCCGCTGCGCGACGCGGCGCACGTATGCGCCCGCGCGCTTCAGGAACTCGCGGCTTGCCCTCGCCATCCAAGCGACAAGGCCGTCCTCGTCGAACTCGACCTCCGACTTCACCCAGCACCCTCCGCCACGCGATGTTCGTTGACCTCCTTGAAGAGGAGTTCAATTATGCCCGTAAACTGGCGGCGTTCCCTCATGTGGTCCGGGACGTAGAGCGGAGCATGGTTGGCCTCGACGCACTTCGCCCCCTTTACGGTCGTGTGCAGGAAGTCGAGCGCAAGCGTCTGCACGTAGTTGACGAGGTCGACGAGTTCGTCTTCCGTCGTCTTCCTGAGAACGCCCACCTGCACGGTGAGAAAGTCCTCGCGGAATCCACGCGCCAGCATCTTGTGCTTGATACCCACGGGAACGACCACGATCCGCGTCCGCTCCTTCACGTCCTTGAGCGAGTATTCCGGCGCAAGCTCGACGTCCGCCTCGCACCCCTCTAGCGACATTGCTCCGCAATGCTCGCTTCGCTCGGGGGATATAATCCGCTCGGCGACGCCGTGCGCAAGGCTGATGATGTCCACCATGTTTCGACTCCCGTTCCGCCGCTAGTGCGACATTCCCTTGACCACCTCGAAGACGAGCGTCGCCACGGCGGAGAGGAGCGATATTATCGCAGCCCCCATCGCCGCGTGAAGCGTCTTCTGGAGCCCTGACGCCGTCGCGCAGGGCGGCGTGTGGTGCGAGGAGTCCGTGAAGTGCATCTTGACCATCCCCTTGAGTTCGGCGATGTCCATCCTCGCCCGCGTCACTCCCTCCCACAGCTCGGGGAAGCCCGGCGGCATCCCCGGATTGTGTTCTTCCTTTTCGGCCATAACGTCATCCTCCCGTGTTCTTCGCGTGAATCCTGTACGCCGTATGGAAAGCGTCGCTCCACCGCCAGCACGGTTCGCCGGCGGGCGACAGGACTTCGTACGTGCGCCCGAGGAACTCGATCTCGTCGCCGGCCTGCGGCTCGAGGGGAAGATACTCCTTCGGCACGATGAAGTCCCGCGTCTCGATGCGCGTCCAGACGCCGTCCACGTCCATCGCGCGGAACACCGTCCGCCCGACCACGGCGCGGATCGTGCGCGCCTCGCCGCCGGACGCCGTGTAGCCGGCGTCGACGGCGAGGCACCGCGCCTGCATCGCGCGCATGTGTTCGATGGCGGACTTGACCATGTCAGTTCATCCCCTGGCAGAGCCTGACGAGGACGGTGGCGTCGGTCGCGGCGGCCGCCGCGACCGCGTGGCCGAGCTTGACCGCGCCGTCCGCCTCGGCGCGCTTTTCGGACGGATTCCACCCGACCTCCGCGCCTGCGTCGAACGCCGCTCCGGGCGCCTTGGCGACCTCGTAAACCCCCGCAAGCGCGAGGGCTC
>CAMZEN010000034.1 GCA_947305775.1 uncultured Verrucomicrobiota bacterium | reverse complement strand
CTGGGCATACGGCTATGGTCGCGGCGGCTACGGCGGCGGCGGCGGCGGCGGCGGCGGCGGCGGCGCCACGTACCAGGTCGCCCAGGGCCAGGACGACGACAACTCTCGCGGCGGATGCGGCGGCGGCGGATCCGGCTACGTCAACGGCGGCGGTTCGCAGGAGGATGGCGTCTCCCATTGGGGCGTGACGGGCGGCAACGGCGGCGACGGCGCCAGCCACGGCTCGGACAGCCCAAACACTTGGACCTACAGGGGTCCGGGCACGTCCGTTGCGGGCAACGGCTATTTCAGCACAGCCTACACCCACTATTCGATCGAGTACACGCTGACTTTCTCCGACGAATGGAGGACGAACGAGGTCCACGACGTCAAGCTCGGCTACGCGATGCCGGCGGCGCCCGTACTGCCGGCGCGCAACAAATATGTTTTCAAGGGCTGGTATTCGGGCGATACATGCTACTACGATGAGAATGGCGCGTCGCTCCGCACTGAATACGACCATGTCGGCAATCTCACGCTGAATGCGAAGTGGCAGCTTGAAGATGGCACTGCCGCCCTGACCGTGAACGGCGCGGGAATCATACCGGGGGCGAGCAGCAGCGGCGAAGGCTGGAACTACGACAGCGCGTCGGGCATTCTTACGTTGAGCGCGTCGTCAGCGTATTCGATCTCCGGTTCGTCGCTCGACGGTGAAATCGTCATAAGAGCGGCGCCGCCTTCAACAGGATTCTGCATACTGACGCTGGACGGGGTTTCGATAGATTCCGGCAACCGCTCCGGCGTGGCCGCCTTTACGCTTGCGGAGCACTCCTACGTGATAGTGAACACCAGTTCGCATAGCAGTTTCAGTTCCGCCGCCGGTTTTCCCGGCATCATGCTTGAGTCCGACGCCCGAATCGTCCTTGCGGGCCAGGGCGCGCTTGTCGCGACAGGCGGCAAGGGCGCGCGTGACATCGGTTTCGCTTCGGGGATAACCGACTACGGCAAGATATTCATCGCTGCTTCAGCAGTCGATTTCCATCCCGGCGCGGGGCGGTTGCCGGGGGTCGTCGGCGGGAACGGCGGAATATATTTGTTCCAGACCGGCGATCCGCCGAGGCTGTGGGCGGTGTCGGTGCCGGGCTTCGAGCCGGGCGCGGCGGTCGCGTGGTCCGGCTTGGCGAGCGCGTACAGTTCCGAGTATTCCACTGCGGACGAAAACGGCAAGGCCTGGCTGTGGCTGCCTGACGGCACTTACAACTTCAAGTCCACGTCGGGCGGCGTCGAGAAGTCGTGGGACGCGCGCGTCAACGGCGAGCACCGCGAAGCGAGGGAGCATATTGAGACGGGGCTTCTCGTAAACGGCGAAGACATAGCGTGCCTCGCGCGCCCCGGCTGGTACTGGAACGAGACCGGCATGCTCTACATAACGAACGCGGGTCCTTTCACCGTCAAGGGCTCGACGAAAAAGATCGCCATCAGCGTCGATGCTGACAGCACCTTGAAGCTCGACACCTCGCTCGACATCGACTTCAGTAGCGCGTCTCAGGTCTCGCCAATATCCGTCAAGAGCGGTGTTTCTTTGCGGCTTGAACTTCTCGAGGGCTGTCAGGCCAATCTCAAGGCCGGCGTCGAAGCGGCGGCGGTGAGCGTGCCCGAAGGCTCGACGCTCACAATCGCCGGTGCCGGCGCGCTTACGGCGCAAGGCGGTAAACGCGCCGCCGGCATTGGTTCCAACAAAGACATAAAATGCGGCAAGATGCGCATCGAGGGCGGCGGGATCTCGGCTTATGGCGGCAGCTACTCGCCCGGCATCGGCGTTGGCGACTCGGGTAGTGTAGGGGCTCTGTCAAGCGGCGAACTCGAGATTGCCGGCGGCACCGTCTACGCCCATAGAAGCCATGGGCAGTCGTCAGGCAGTTCGTGCGATATCGGCAGCAGCGATTTTGAGGATTTCAAGAGCGTAAAGATAACAGGCGGCTCGGTGTCGCCCTACAACGGCTTGATAGACCCTCACCCGGTGAACGGCGCGGGCGAGAAGCTGTACATGGTGACGGTCGGTGGTTTTGAACCGCAGAGCCTCGTCGCCGGCGTGGAGATACCGACCCTGCCCGGGTACGGGTTCGACTGCGTCCTGGCCGACGAGCAAGGCAGCATATACATCTGGCTCCCGAACGGGACGCACTACATCTTCATAGACGGCGTCGCCTATGTCGCCGATGTCGAAGACGCCCCGACAACGCCGCGCCTGTGGCAATCAGACCTCGCAATCGACGGTGAATCTGTCGTGCAGCTAGGTTGCAATGGGTGGCGCTACGACTTCGCGAGCGAGACGGTCGTATTCACGAATAGCCAGACTTTCGTCGTTTCGGGCTCGACGACGAACGAAGTTCTTTCTGCGGGCGTCGACTGCGTTCTTATCGCTAGCAACCTGACGGTCGACGCGACTTACGACACCGGCAAGGCGCCGTTCACGGCCGCGGCCGGCAAGACGCTTACGATAGCGGGAGGCACGATGTCCGCATTGGGCGGTGCGGACGGGCTGACGGGAGGAAAGGTGCTCATCAAGGGCGGGTCGCTTCACACGGGCTTCGAAGCGTTCGGCAGGCGCCCCGTGAACGTGGCGGACGAGGCGGTCTACATGGTGACGGTCGAAGGATTCGATCCAGGAGCGAGGATAGTTTCGATTACGCGGGAATCCGAGTATGTAAAGGACGTGCACGACTATGCGACGGAGGCGATGTTCGCGGACGGAGACGGCAAGATATACATTTGGCTTTCGTCCGGCAGATACGATTTCATGGTCGGGGTCGAGAAGGGCGGCTCGGTGGAGGCGGTCGAGTACATCGCATGGGTGGACGACGCGGACGCTACGGCGGTCAAGTACCAGGATACCGGGCTTCTCGTCGACGGACGCGACGCGGCCCACGGTGCCGGACCGGGTTGGCATTCGGACGTCACGAACCAGGTTTCGCTTGTCGAGACGCGCACATTCTGCGTAAGCGGCGAGACGGAGGTCATGGGCGTTCTCGCTGCGGAAGACTTGACGGTCGTCGCCTCGAACCTCGTCATAAACGGAACGCGCGTCGCAGAAACGGCTCCGTTCACCGTTGCCGAAGGCAGGAACGTCCGGCTGGAAACGGTGGAGACCAACAAGTTCTACGCCACTGTGCCGAGCGCGGCGGTCTACGTCCAGAAGAACGCCACCGTGACGCTGGACGGCGAAGGCGTGCTCTACGCATACGGCGGCGAAGGCGAAGACAAGGCGTCGGCGGCGATAGGCTCCGGTTTCAGGCAGGAGTGCGGCAAGGTTGTGATAGCGGGCGGCGAAGTGCACGCCATATCGCGCGGCGACACGACACCCGGGATAGGCGTAGGCGAGACATACAGCCTTGCGATGAAGCTGGGCGGCGAGTTTGAGATAGCGGGCGGGCTGGTGTTCGTTTCGGGCGGCAAATACGCGGCCGATATAGGACCGGCGCAGCACACTGAGTGCGGCAGCGTGACGATAACCGGCGGAACGGTGCTTAAGGAAGATTTCCAGTCGGCCGAGACGCTGGTCAAGATAGGCAAGTCCTCCATAGAATCTGCGGGCAAGCTTGTCATAGGCGGCGGGTCCGTAGTCGCAAATACGGCGTCCGTATGCCCCGCCGCGACGAACGCGCTCGGCGAGGCCGTCTACCCGGTAACAGTCGAAGGTCTCGCGCCTCTCGCGCGCTACCGCGTGAGAGGCCAGATCGAGTACGGCGACAAAGACGTTTTTGCTGATCGCGAAGGCAAGCTGCATCTTTGGTTCCCGAAAGGGTGGAACTACTTCCTTGTCGACGGCGAGCCTTATCGCGCGAACATTGTCTACGACTGGGCCGAGGCCGCGCAGTGGCTTTCGGGCGTGTATATCGACGGCATCGATGCCGCGTACGTGACCATGGGCGCGTGGAAGCTCGTCGACCTGAACATCGACCTTACCAACGCGGCACCGTACAGCATACACGGCAGCACGTCGGAGTTCACGATGCGCGCGAAGGCGAATCTCACGGCGAATCTGACAGGGCTCGCGGTAACGTGCGCGGCCGACACGAGCTCGCCGGCCTTTCTTGTGGGCGGGCCGATCGACGTGACGATGACGCTGGCGGCGACGAACACGATGTCGGGCGGCAACCGCTGCGCGGCCGTGCAGGTCGAGGACGGCGGCAGGTTGAGGGTGACGGGCGACGGCTGGCTTGTCGCGAAGGGCGGCAGCGAAGCGGCCGGCATCGGCGGCGGCCAAGATATGTCGAACGGCGAAGTGGCGATCGACAGCGGCCATGTCGAGGCGACCGGCGGTGCGAAGGGCGCCGGAATAGGGTCGGGTTCGGGCTCCGGTTCGACAGGCTATACGCTCAACATCTACGGCGGCGAGATTGCGGCCAAGGGCGGCGATGACGCGGCCGGCATCGGCGGCGGCAAAGACGGCAGAAACATTGCGATAAACATCTACGGCGGCGAGATTGCGGCCGTTGGCGGGCAGTACGGCGCGGGCATAGGTTGCGGCGACAGCAACACGGCCTCGCAGAAGAACGTTTCGATCTCGATTACGGGCGGCAGGGTGACGGCGACATCGGGAGAAGGCGGCGCGGCCATCGGCGCGTCGCCCTGGGGGTCGTGCGAGGCCATAACGGTTTCGGGCGGCACGGTATTCCCGTTAACCGCTTCAGGCGCGGAAGGCCTCATAGGAAGCGGATCGAGCCTCGGCCAGGCGATATCGGTCAAGTTCATCGGTGGCGCGATATACACTGCAAAGAACTGTGTTTCTCCGGCAGCGCTGAACAACCTGAACGAAAACGTATTTCCGCTGGACCTCGATCTCGAGACCCCGAATGGAAAAGTCGCCGACATCACGTTCGGCATCGCCTACTTTGCCTATTATGGCAAGAAGGACCTTTATGCCAATGCGGACGGGATTCTGCGCGTGTGGGTGCCGTCGACGGACGGGAAGTCGCTCCCGATCAACATTACCATGGAGAATGGCGAGGAGTTCGTCTTCTGCGTTACGGTTGGCGGCGACGGTACGGTGACGCAGGTGGACTTCCTTGCGGTGAACGGCACGATCGTCACAAGTTCCGAAAGCATAAGCGGTGACGTCTGGAGCTACAGGTCGGACACAAAGGTGCTTACGCTTACCGGCGATGCCCAGCTGGACGGCATCTCCACGAACGGAGCCTTCCATGTGCTTGTTCCAGAAGGCGGAGCGAAGAACGTTATTCTCCATAGGCTTACGCTTACGGCAATGTACATGAAGAGTGGGTCCGCTCTAACAAATGTGTCCGCTATTGTAATACAGAACGATGTCGCGATGACCATCTCGCGCTCCAACACGGTAACGGCCGTTTCGCAGTATGCCGCAGGCATTCATGTTGCGAAAGACGCCTCGCTTGTACTGTCGGGCGACGGCAAGCTTGTCGTAACTGGCGGCAAGGCAGCCGCAGGCATTGGCTCCAATGGGCTTAAGAGCCCATATGAAGCAGAAGGGACTTCGGGGCGCATTACGATAGAGTCGGGTGAGATAATGGCGTATGGCGGTGTAGACGCCGCCGGAATTGGCGGCGGCAACGGCAACAATATCCCGACCGACGGCATAGTCGTGAAGGGCGGCATTGTAAGGGCGTATGGCGGCGATAACGCTGCTGGCATAGGTGCGGGCAAAGGCGGTGTCAAACTGCCCAACCGCGCGGTTTCCGTAGAGGGCGGCACAGTCCTCGCCTGGGGCGGGTACGATCCGAGGCAGCCCGGCGGCTTTGGCGGCTCGAAGAGCTATTCAGATCTCATAAAGAGCCTTGGCAATACAATCGGTACTACTGGCAACACATACATGCAGTTCGTGGTAACAGGAGGTACGGTTCTTCCGCAACAAGACCACATAGATCGCGTCACACCGCGACCGGTGAACGAGTCGGGCGATCAGCTCTACAGCATCACGTTCACCAACCTTGCGGCGAACTCGCCAGTAGATCTTTCGTGCGAAGATTTTCCGGCCGGATTCGGGCTCAACGACATCTATTCGGATGATGACGGCCGCGTTTGCATATGGCTTGCCCCGACGAACCATGCGCGCGTTGTTTCCGTAAACGGCAAGTATTTCACCACCGACTACCCTTACGCGAACACAAAGCAGAGTACCGCATATGAAAAAGATGTCGTCGTCGACTGCGGATCGGGCGGAACCGACGAGCCGCCTGAGAGCATGGACGCCGGCGGCAATAAGTTGTGGCGCGTCACTGTTCCCGGTCTCAGCCCAAGCGCCCCTGTCACGCTGGAGCTGGCAGACGATCACCAGCCTGTCTCGGACAAGGCCGATGCAAGCGGAAACTTCTATTTTTACATAGCCGACGGCAAGTATGAGTTCAAGGCCAACGGCAACGACTATGCCGTCGAAGTCGATGGGCACGATGCTTTGGCGAGCACAATCTCCAAGGAAGCGAACCCTTCGGTCGTGTCCATATCGATCACTTCCAGCAGCGTAGTGATTACCGTGTCTAGCGCCAATCCTCATGTGGATTGGTCGACCATAAAGATATACCGTTCGCCAACGTTGCCTGTCACCGAAGCGTCGGAGCAGGTCGATCTTACGCTCTACCCGCCCGTCGACAACGGCGACGGCACTGCGACGATCACGGTTCCTACAAGCGCTCCCAACATGTTCTACCTGGTCAAATGACCTCCTCTAAGAAATAATCGAGCCATGGATTTCATTGGAGCAGACAATAGTTTCGAAGATGCGAAGGTCGTGCTGTTCGGCGCTCCCTACGACTCGACCACGAGTTTCCGTCCAGGAACGAGATTCGGTCCATCCGCAATCCGCTCCGAGTCGTTCGGCATCGAGACATATTCGCCGTACCAAGACCGAGACCTCGAGACTGATGTGCGTGTGCACGACGCGGGCGATCTCGAGCTGCCGTTCGGCGCGCCGGACCGCGCGCTCGAGATGATCGAATCGAAGGCGGCGGAAATTCTCGACGCCGGCAAGATGCCGTTTCTCCTCGGAGGCGAACACCTCGTCACGCTAGGCGCCGTCCGCGCTGTTGCTAAGAAACATCCCGATATATGCATCATCCACTTCGATGCGCACGCCGACCTGCGCGAGGACTATCTAGGAGTTAGGCTCTCGCACGCCTGCGTAATGCGCCGCTGCCATGACATTCTTGGAGATGGCCGCATTTGGCAGTTCGGGATCCGCTCCGGCACGCGCGACGAGTTTGCGTTCATGCGCGAAGGGCACGTGACTACGGAGCCTTTTTCCATGAAGACCCTGCCGCAGGTTTCGCTGCCGTCCGGAACGCCAGTGTACCTTACCGTCGATCTGGACGTTCTCGACCCATCCGAGTTTCCCGGCACCGGCACTCAGGAGGCGGGCGGCGTTAGGTTCGTCGAGCTTCTTTCGGCCATAACCGAGATACTCTCGCGTTTCAATGTCGTCGCGCTCGACAATGTGGAGCTCTCGCCGTCGCTGGACCCATCGGGGCGCTCCACCGCGCTTGCATGCAAACTGCTTCGTGAAGAACTTCTTGCGATAAAACAATAAAATCAAACACTCGACATGTCAAAAGTAATGCTCATAGGTGCCGGCGGAGTCGCCGGAGTTGCGGCTGCGAAGATGGCCCAGAACCCTGACGTTTTCAGCGAGCTTCTTATTGCCTCGCGCACGAAGCCGCGTTGCGATGCGATTAAGGCAGACATAGAGAAGCGTGGCTTTGGCAAGGATGGCAAGAAGACGATCATTACAACCGCGCAGCTTGACGCTATGGATGTCGCGGCGACGACGGCGATGATCCGCGAGTTCAAACCCGACCTTGTGATGAACATTGCCCTGCCGTATCAGGACCTCGCCATCATGGACGCCTGCCTTGCGGCCGGAGTGAGCTATCTCGACACCGCCAACTACGAGCCGCCGGATGAGGCGCACTTCGAGTATTCCTGGCAGTGGGCGTACCGCGAGAAGTTCGAGAATGCGGGCCTTACGGCGATTCTCGGCTGCGGCTTCGACCCCGGCGTCACCCAGGTGTTCTCGGCCTACGCGCAGAAACACTACTTCGACGAGATACACACCCTCGACATCCTCGACTGCAATGGCGGTGATCACGGCTATCCCTTTGCGACCAACTTCAACCCCGAGATCAACATCCGCGAGGTTGCCGCGAAGGGATCGTACTGGGTGGCCGATCCAAAGGACGACAAGCCAGAGGTAGCCGTCGAGAACCGCAAGGCGTTCGATAAGGGCTGGTGGGTCGAGACCGCACCGATGGCGATCAAGCGCGAGTATGTCTTTGACCAGGTCGGCAAGAAGGACATGTACCTGCTTCACCACGAGGAGCTCGAGTCCTTGGGCTGCAACCTGAAGGGCATCAAGCGCATTCGCTTTTTCATGACCTTCGGCCAGAGTTACCTTACGCACCTCAAGTGTCTTGAGAACGTGGGCCTCACGCGCATCGACACGATTGACTTCAAGGGACAGAAGATCGTCCCGATCGAGTTTTTGAAGGCACTTCTTCCCGACCCTGCATCTCTTGGTCCTCGCACTAAGGGCAAGACCAACATCGGTTGCATCTTCGAGGGCGTGAAGGACGGCAAGCCCGTGAGCTACTACGTCTACAACGTCTGCGACCACCAGGAGTGCTACGCAGAGGTCGGCTCGCAGGCCATCAGCTACACGACCGGCGTCCCGGCGATGATCGGCGCGAAGATGTTCCTTGAGGGCAAGTGGACCGAGAATGGCGTCCACACCTGCGAGGAGTTCGATCCCGATCCGTTCATGGCAGAGTTGAACGTCCAGGGCCTTCCGTGGCAGGAGACGTTCGATCCGGTCAAGGTTGACTGATGCCGCGTTACGTAATCGACGAGCGCAAGCTGCGCGGCAACCTTGAAGTCCTGAAGGGCGTGTCCGACAGGACAGGTGTCAAGATACTTCTCGCACAGAAGGCGTTCTCTTGCGCGGCGACGTATCCTTTGTGCGCCAATTACCTCGCGGGCACTACAGCCAGCTCGCTGTTCGAGGCGCGGCATGGACACGACAACTTTGGCGGCGAGACGCACGTCTTCGCACCGGCGTTCAATCTGGACGAGATGGACGAACTTTTGTCGCTTGTCGACCACATAGTCTTCAATTCGCCGCGGCAGGTTGGTAAGTTCGGTAAGATGGCTAAGGCGAAAGGCGTTTCGGTCGGACTTCGCGTAAATCCTGAAGTCTCAGTAGCGACTACGCCAGCGTACGATCCGTGCCGTCCGTCGTCGCGTCTGGGCACCAGGCTTGTCGATTTGAAGGCATCGCTTTCAGCTGCCGACTCTCAACTCTCAACACTTGAGGGGCTTCACTTCCACTGTCTCTGCGAGCAGGGTCTGGATGAGCTCAAGAAGGTCCTTACGGGCTTCGAGGAGAAGTTCGGCTTTCTTCTTGCGCAGATGAAATGGGTCAACTTTGGCGGGGGCCACCACATAACGCGCGACGGCTACGACGTGGAAGGGCTGGTGTCGATGCTGAATGGCTTTCGTGCGAGGCATCCGCATCTAGAGGTCTATCTTGAGCCAGGTGAGGCTGTGGCGCTGAATGCCGGGACGTTGGAGGCGCGAGTCCTCGAGATACAGCCCAAGGGTGAGGACGGAATCGCGAACGCGATTCTGGATGTCAGTGCGGCATGCCACATGCCGGACGTACTTGAAATGCCATACACCCCGAGAGTAGTTGGCACTGGCGGGTCTAAGTTCTCATACCGCTTCGGTGGGCCGACGTGCCTTGCCGGGGACGAAATAGGCACTTACGCCTTCGACCATCCGCTTGCCGAAGGCGACCAAGTCGTATTCGAGGATATGGCGATATACTCAATGGTCAAGAACAACACGTTCAACGGCTTGAACCTGCCCGACATCGCCATAAGGCGCGATGATGGCTCCGTCGAGACGCTCCGCACATTCGGCTACGACGACTTCGCCTCCCGTTTGGGGTAGGTCTATTCCATACTTGGTTGCGCAGGGGAGAGAAGGTCTGAAAGGGAGCGGATCGTAAGGCGGGCATTGAACTCTTCGGCGGTAAGGCGATGTGCGCCTTTGGGTTGGAATGTGACGGTTGCAGGACGACCAGGGAGAAGCGTTATGCAATTGTCGCTGAATGTGCCGCGAACGCCGGGGACGTCCAGCCACACGAAGAATGCAGGTCTTTCAACAGATAGCTTCACGTTGAAGCCGTCCGTCTCCGTGAATACCTCCGTTTTTACCAACGGCGAATCCCGAAATGGGGAGAAATGCCACTCGTTCGAGACAGTCTTGTATGCTGTGGAGAGGATGAACACAACGAATGAGGGATCTTTGGACGTTTTGCCGCAGGTCGGGAACGACCCGATCCGCGTCGCAGCGTCCGGCGCGAGCGATACATCGCATGCCTCGACGCTTATAGGCGCGCGTCCGTCGTAAGCCCAGCGCTCCACGGTGAGTCTCCCGGCGAGAGGCCGCGCGGTGTCGTTTATGCCGAAGATTGAGCCATCCGGCTTCGCGATGACCGAGATCGGCGCAAAGAACCTCTTTGCCGCGTAATGGAGCGGCTTCCACCTGCCGCCGTACTCCAGTGAGCTCCACGACGCCACGGGCCATACGTCGTTGAGCTGCCAGTAGAGCGTACCCATGCAGCGCGGCATTTCGGCGCGCCAGGCGTCCACCGCCGTCTTTATCGCCATCGCCTGCTGGAACTGCGAAAGGATGAGTTCGCTTTCGAAGTCCTTTGCGCGCCCGAAGAGGCGCAGCATCGTTTCGCGAATGCGCTTGTTGCCGCCCGCGTTCTTCTGGTGCCATTCGAACTCGTCGCCAGTCCCGCAAGAGAAGGTGGCCGCGACTTCCGGCGACGGGAACGACTGGTAGCCGAACTCGCTGCAGAAGCGCGGGCGGTACTCGCGGTATTTCTCAAACGGCGCGTTCTCGTGCCACACGTCCCAGTTGTGCATGTCGCCCTTGGAGTCGTTCTTCCAAGCGTCGCCGAAGTCCCCTGGACCGCAGCACGGCGAACTCGGCCAGTATGTGTGCCCCGGGTCTAGCCTGGCGACCGTTTCGCCCTGCATCTTAGAGCGCGACACCCATGCCGCTCGGTAGAAGTCGATGTCGTCCTCGATCTCCGGGTACCATTTTATGGCGCCGAGACATTCGTTGTCGCCGCACCAAAGAGCTATGCACGCATGATCCTTCAAGCGCCGCAGCTGGTGCGAGAGCTCGCCCTCGATCTCGCGAAGGAACGCATCGTCCGCCGGATACGCCGCGCACGCGAACATCATGTCGTGCCACACGAGGAGCCCCAGTTCATCGCATATGTCGTAGAAGCAGTCCTTTTCGTACTGTCCACCGCCCCACACGCGGATCATGTTCATGTTAGCGGAAGCCGCGCTTTCAAGGAGGTCGCGGTAGCGCTCCGGCGTCTGGCGCGACTCGATCGCGTCGCATGGAATCCAGTTTGCGCCTTTCATGAAGAGCCTCCGGTTGTTAATGCGGAAGACGAGGGAAAGTTCGTCCTTGCCGTCTTCGGATACAGTCCTCTCGTTCAGCACCTCAAGCTTGCGAAGCCCGATTCGCCGCGTAACCTTTTCGCCGTTTACGTTTACGGTGAACACGTAGAATCTCTGCTCTCCCGCCCCATTCGGCCACCAGAGGGGAGGATTGTCGATTTCGATGCGGTTCGTGACGGCCGTGCCGTCCGAAAGGTCTGCGAAGACGAGAAGGGTGCAGTGCGAGAGGTCGTCCGTGAACGTTTGGGTGGTATGGATGTAGTCGATGCGCGGCCTGTTGGATGCCAATAGCTTAACCGTTCCGCAAAAGCCGATAGTCTCAACCTCCGGACCCCAGTCCCACCCGGCGTGGCAGGCGGGCTTGCGGATGAGAGCCTGATTGTGCGCCCATATCGGATTTCCCATCGGGTATGGCCGCCCGTATGCCTCGCGTAGCTCGTCTGCAACCTCAACAGGGCTTCTGAATACGCCTTCAATCGTGTTCACGCCGGCTTTGAGCAGCGACTTCACTGGCAGGTCGTAGCGCCGGAAGCGGTTGGAGGTCGTCCCGGCCTCGCGTCCGTTGATCCTGATCGAGCAGAACGTGTCGCAGTCTTCGAGCCGAAGGACGATGTCGCCGTGCGCGAGGAATGAGTCGTCTACGGTGAATGTGCGCGAGAAGGTCCAGCCGCGGCGGGCGATCCATAGCGCGTTCGTCTCGTTGGAGCCCCAGTATGGATCGCTTATGAGCCGCGCCTCAAGGAGCGCGTCGTGGACTCCGCCATGGACCTTTGCGGGGCATTCCAGCCTGCTGCCGCACCGATCTTCGCCTTGCAAGGTCCATTCGCCCGAGAGGTCGAGCTCCGCACCGCACAGCGGGAGCGACGCAAGGCACGGCAGCAGCACACCGATTGCTTTATTGATTGTTACCATTGGCGTAATTATATCAATAATGGGTTGAGATTGGCAAAGTGTGGCTTCGACGGGCCGACTTCCCGTCTTCCTAGTTTTTAATCGATGGCGGAAATACAGGCGGATTTGGTATAATATGCTCATGCACGCTAGCATTGCAGATGTAATAGCCGATACGGCGCAGAACTCCATTGAGGCGGGCGCGAAGCGCGTCGCCGTCTCGCTAGTCGAGGACGGCGAGACGATATCCGTGACGATCGCGGACAACGGGAAAGGCATGGACGACGCCACCCAGCGCCGCGCGTTCGACCCGTTCTATACCGAGCCCGGCAAGCACGACAAGCGCAAGGTTGGCCTCGGGCTTCCGATCCTGAAGCAGATCTGCGAGGAGTGCGAGGGAGGGCTTTCCCTCAAGAGCGAAAAGGGTGTAGGCACTACGCTTAGCTACCATTTCGCCGCGAAGCACATCGACCTGCCGCCAATGGGCGTCATCGCGAAGATGGTGCTTACGCTTTTCAACTACCCGGGCGACTTCGAGCTTGAGTTCGTCCACAGGAAAGGCGCCGAGGAATATGCGATTTCGCGCAGCGAATTGTCGGACGCGGTCGGCGGACTCGAGTCTGTAGAGGGGCTTGCGCTCGCAGGCGAGTTTCTTGCCAGCCAGGAAGAGGCTTTAGGGTGACAATACTTGGAATCGACACATCCCTTCGCTCTACGGGCTACGGCGTCCTTTCGGTAGAGGGCTCACGCCTTTGCGCGATAGACTACGGCAACATAAGGAACGCGCCGAAGATTCCGTTGACCGGATGCCTCAAGGCGATCCATGCGAAGGTCGTGGAGCTCATAGCCGCGCACTCGCCGGATGTGATGGCCATAGAGTCGGTCATCTACGGCAAGAACGCGGGTACGATGCTTGTTCTTGGCGAGGCGCGCGGCGCTGTGCTGACCGCCGCGGCGGATGCGGGGTTGCCGGTTTATGAATACGAGCCTCGCCGCATGAAGCGTGCGGTGTGCGGCAACGGCCTTGCGGAGAAGGAGCAGATACAGCGTATGATAAAGGTTCTGCTGAATCTCCCAGAGGAGCCGCAGAACGACGCGGCGGATGCTCTTGGCCTGGCGGTGTGCCACGCACACTCGTCCGGACCTTTCGCCCTCGGCGCTCCCATTTGATATAATACCGCCCATGAAAATCGCAATCATCGGAAGGGGACTCATCGGCGGCTCGCTGGCAAAGGCGGCCATACGCGCCGGCCACGACGCATCGGCCTACGATAAAGGCGAAACGCCGCGCGTTGAGTGCGCTGATGTGGTCTTTGTTGCGGTGCCGCCATTTGCGGTAGTGGAGGTTGTCGATGCTGTTTCGCCGCGTCTAAAGAAAGGCGCGGTAGTTGTGGACATGACAGGCATCAAGGGCTTTGTGTACGAGGAGATGAAAAAGTATGCGCTGTCCAAAGACTTCGTTTTCGTCGGCGGACACCCCATGGCCGGCAAGGAGCGGACAGGGTGGGCCAACTCATGTGCCGACCTGTTCGACGGTGCCTCGATGATACTTGTTCCGTTCCCATCGTGCGGAAGGACTCCGCTGGACATGCTTGAGCGTCTCTTCCGTCAGCTTGGCTTCACGAGGGTGGTGTACACCGACCCTGCGCATCATGATGAGATGATAGCCTTTACGAGCCAGCTATGCCATCTGATTTCGTCTGCATACGTGCGCGACGACCTGGCAAAGGACCATGTCGGCTATTCCGCCGGAAGCTTTCGCGACATGGTGCGCGTGGGCGCGCCTGATCCTGACATATGGACGGAGTTGTTTTCACTCAACCGGCAGGCTCTGCTGCCCGTCCTGGATCGTTATATCGCGAGGCTGGACGACTTCCGGTCGGCTTTGGCCTCGAACGACGTTTCTCGCCTGCACAAGGCCTTGGAAGAAGGTTGCGTCGCAAAGCGCAGGGTTGACGGTGTCGACGGGAATAGAGTATAATATCACCAGTTATCGGAAGGGTTGGGTCGGTTTCTGCGGCCCCTCCGCAAAAAACAGGAAACCAAAACGAAGGAGTGCGTTCATGAAGAAGTTGATGGCAGCCGCCTTGATCGGTCTCGCAGCATTTGCAGCAGTCGCAGAAGACGAAAGGGTCGAGCGTTCGTGGCGGTGGTCGCCGCTGGGCGTTGGCATCGCGGCTCCTATACAGCTGCCGTTCACCGACACCGATATCTATGGACTGCGCTTTGGCGGATTCTTCGGTTGGAACCGTGATGTATACGGCATCGATTTCGGTGTTGTCGGCAAGAATGACGGTGAGTTCGCCGGTGTTCAGGCCAACGCATTCAACTGGTCGGCAAAGGATGTAAGCGGCATTCAGTTCGGTGCGCTTGCAAACGTCGATCACGGCAACTTCCATGGTGTGCAGCTCGGCACGTTCAACCTAGTCTTTGCGGAGCCGGCGTGCGGCATTCAGCTCGGCGGAGTACTCAACTACAACGTATCTTTCTCCGGCGTGCAGGCGGGCCTGCTTAACTGGGAAACGACCAATTTCGCCGGATGGCAGATCGGTGGGCTCGCGAACTTGGTCAAGGAAGACGGACAGGGCTTTTCGGTCGGCGGCTTCAACTGCATGAACAGGTTCGTTGGCTTAGAACTCGGCGCGGTGAACCTTGCGGAAGAGATCACGGGCGTCCAGATCGGTCTGTTCAATGGCGCGGACAAGCTTTCGGGTGTGCAGATCGGCCTGCTCAACCTTGTCTGCGTCGAGCCTTTGTTCAACGTTCCTGTGATGCCGTTTGTGAACGCCAGCTTCTGACTTGGCGTAGATGCATCTCAAGCAGCTAGACATTGTCGGCTTCAAGAGCTTTGCCGACAAGACTCGTCTTACATTCGACCCCGGGCTTATAGCCATCGTGGGGCCGAATGGTTGCGGCAAATCCAATGTTTCCGATGCGATCCGTTGGGTTCTCGGCGAGCAGCGTCCCACAGCGCTTAGGTGCTCAAAGCTCGTAGATGTCGTATTCAACGGCACCGACACTCGAAAGCCCCTTGGTCTGGCCGAGGTCTCGATAACTTTCGCAGAGTGCGAAAAGGAGCTTGGCACCGAGTACCACGAAGTGACCATAACGCGGCGAGTCTACCGTGATGGTTCAGGCGAGTACTTCATAAACAAGCAGGCCTGTCGCCTTAAGGACGTTCAGCACCTTTTCATGGGTACGGGCATCGGCACGAGTTCGTACTCTGTTATGGCTCAGGGCCAAATCGACGCCATTCTGTCGTCCCGCCCCGAAGACCGCCGCGCAGTGTTCGAGGAGGCCGCCGGCATAACGAAGTTCAAGGCCGACCGCAAAGAGGCCCTTCGGAAGATCGAGCAGACCGAGCAGAACCTGCTGAGGGAGGCGGATGTGCTGCGCGAGATGAAGCGCCAGATAGGTTCTCTTCAGCGGCAGGTCGGCAAGGCGCAACGCTACAAGGAACTTAGGGACGAACTGCGCGGGCTCGACATATACGTCTCCAAGAACAAGATTCACGACTTCGACCAGTCGCTTGAGCAGAACGCCGCCAACAGGCAGGAGATCGAGAAGGCCATTTCGGAGGCTACGGAGATCGTTGTCGCGGCAGAAGCGGAACAGCAGCGCCTGCATCAGGAGATCCACACCCTTGAGGAGAGGTTGCAGACGCTGGCGACAAGCCAGGCCGAGGCTGAAGGTGCCTACCGCCGCGCAAACGAGGTCATAGGCGTAAATGCCCAGCGCATAGAGGAGTATCGTCAATTCGCCGAGCGCGACGGACGCGAGATCGAAGGCACTCGTCGTCAGCTGGAAGATATCGGCATGCAGATCGAGTCGCTTGATCAAAAGGCGACTCTGCTCAATGATTCGCTGGCTGCTGCGCAGGAGGCCCTTGCCGCGAGCGAGCAGACTTTCCGCGAGTCGCAGGAGAAGATTGACGGCCTTAGGGTGCAAATGCAGGCTTCGAGAGCCGAGAGCCTGCAGTGCGACCGTCGCGCCGCAGCCGCTAGAGACGAAATGGCGCGGATGGAGGCTGCTGCTCGTGAAGCAATCGTCAAGACGGAGCGTCTTACTTCTGAAGAAGCCCAGCTTGGCGCTGCCGCCGCCGCAGCAGAAGCGCATTTGGCTGAGATACGCAAGCGCGCCGAGGCCACTCGTGCGCTGGAGCGCGAGGCCGAAGAATCGCGTGAGTCCGTAAAGGGTGAACTTGACGATCTTAGGCGCCGCATAGACGAGGCGCGCGACCATCTTGGCGAAATGCAGAGCGAGGCTGCCGCGAAGGAGGCTCAGCTTGAGATGATGAAGGATGAAGCCAAGGCGAAGATCGTCCTGGAGGGCATCCTTGAAGGCAACGATGGCGATGTGAGGATGGTTGCGGTCGAGACCAGACGGGAGGGTGCGTCGGTATCGGATGGCGACAGGCTTCTTGAACATGTGACGCTGGCCGAAGAGCAACTATCCATTGCAGAGGATCTTCTGGGCGACGTGGTGCTGGTGGACGGAAAGGATGGCTTGTGGGGCCTTAGCGCGTCCGTCGCGTCGTCTTCGGGAAGAAAGTCGCCGATTACGCAGGTCGAACAGTCCCTCAAGGACCTTCGAGTCAAGATCGCCGACTCGCAGGATGTTCTCGCCAACGGGACGGAGAAGGTATCGGAGCTTTCCAAGAGGCTAGACGAGTGTGAAGCGAGGCTTTCCGAGGCGCGGCGCACGGCAGCGCAGGCGGAGGGAGAGGAGTCCATGACCGCCAAGGATGCTGCGTCCGTCAGGGCCCGGCTCGACTCCGCACGGCGCGAACTGGAATCGGTGCGTCAGGCCAACGCAGACGACACGGCCCGTCGCGAATCGCTCGCCAAGGACATTGAGGAGTCCCTTGCCAGACGTGACGCGCTGCTTGACAGCGTATCATCTGGTGAAGACGAACTTCGCATGCTCGAAGCCGCCAGCGTTTCCGAATCGCAGGCGCTTACCGAGAGGCGGATCGCGGCCAGCCAGATGGAGCAGGAGATTTCGTTCATCGGTCAGCAGAGGGAATCCGCGCACCGCCGTCGTGACGAACTTTCTCGTGCGATCGAGGGGCGCGAAAGCGGCATACGCGGATACGAGGAATCCATACGCCGCCTTACAGAGGAGTCGGGCGAACTCCTGTCGAGCCTTGACGACTTGAAAGCGCGCGCGGCAGAGTTTAACGCCGCGATGGACGAGGCTCGCGCAAGTCGCGGTGAGATGATGTCTAAGATCTCCGAGGTCGACAGGTCTGTGGCGGAGAAGCGGGCAGGTCTTGACCAGGCCAGGGATTTTCGCGGCAAGCTCGAGGTTCAGGCTGCCGAGGCGACCATGCGCCGCCAGAACGTATATGAACACCTGCAGGACGAGTACGGCCTTTTCGCCGACGCGGTAATGCGCGAGCCGGATCCGGAATGGAAGAAGGGCATCGTGCCGCCGATGGACGAACTTGAGTCGCGTGTAGCGAAGTTGCAGAGCGACATAGCGGCGCTTGGCCCGGTCAACATGGTCGCCATTGACGAATGCCGTGAACTTGAGGAGCGCTACGCCCGCGAAAAAGCTCAAGAAGAGGATCTTATAGCGGCGAAGGCGCAGATATTCGAGCTCATTACGAATCTGAACACAACTTCAAGCGAAATGTTCCGCGCCACGTTCGAGCAGGCGAACAAGAACTTCCAGGCGATGTTCACCAAGCTGTTCGGCGGCGGTGAGGCGAGACTTGTCCTGCTTGAAAATGCGGAGGATCCGCTTGAATGCGGCATAGACATAATCGCCCGCCCGCCCGGCAAGCGTCCGCAGTCGGTTACGTTGCTTTCCGGCGGAGAGCGCACAATGACGGCGGTGGCGCTTCTGTTTTCGATCTTCATGATCAAGCCGGCTCCTTTCTGCATGCTGGACGAGCTTGATGCGGCGCTGGACGACGCTAACATAGGCCGCTTTGTCGAGCAGCTCAAGGAGTTCCTTGTGCAGTCTCAGTTCCTTATCATCACGCACAACCAGCATACGATTGCAGGCTCCGACCTGGTATACGGCGTCTCGCAGCAGGAGAAGGGCGTCTCGCGCATAATATCCATGCGCCTCAGCGATCTTGGCGTCAAGGAAAAACGCTAGGTTCTGCGGCAATGCACACAGCCCTTGGCGCATGCATGCGAAATTTGGCGGGATTTGGTATACTTATTGCATGCGGAAATGCGGAAGAAGGGGCCAGGCGATGGTCGAGTATGTCCTGTGTGTCGCGGCGCTGCTTGTTGTGGCTGCCGTACTAGGGATCTTGGCCACGTCCGCGCGCAAGTCTGCAAGCCGTGCCGAGGCGCTAGTCTCAAGTGATTGTCCGTAAAATGCGAAAGGATCAATGAAATGATTAAGAAGATGCGCAGGGGTCAGACGATGGTCGAGTACGCCATCATCATCGGATTGATAGCGATGGCCTTGATAGGCGTCGTCACGTACTTCAGTCGCGCGGCCGCAAAGAAATTTGCGGGTGCAACCGATGCCCTGTCTAGTGAAGAGGGGAGCAAGGCCAAGAGCGCGGCCGACAGCATAAACTCGAGCACAATCAAAGAGCTTGGCGAATGATGTCGCCTATCCGCGGACGAAGCGGACAGTCGATGGTTGAGACCATGATTGCGGCAATCGTGGTGGTCTTTGGTTTTTTGGCTCTCTTCCGCCTGTCGCACATGCTCACCGGCAAGATACTTCTTGAGCACGCCGCCATGCGCGTGGCGCGTGCGCGCGCTGTAGGGTTCAACGACTTTATGTGCCTGAAGTCTGCGCGTGTGGCTGCGATACCAGTTTGCGGACGCCGCATATGGCCAGATGGTGACGAGTTCGACTATGAAATGGAGCGCGCACGCATTCCTATATATATGGCAACCCCGGTAGAGGCCGTGGCGCGCGGTGCGCTCGAATACGAAGGCTGGGGACGGCTATCGGTGGACGCCGATTCTTGCAGCGACGTGCGCATCGGGCTTGCCAACGAGTGGTTCGATCTCGAAGGCCGCGCCTCCATAGAGGACAACAGCTCGCTCTACATGGGGAGTGCGGGACTGTGAGGGCCAAGCGAGGACAGATAGCGATTCTGCTTGCGGCGGCGCTCCTGGCGGTCGTTGTGATAGCTGTGATGAACGTAAGCGTGTTTTTGTCTGTAAGGGCAAAAAACCGTGCGATGAATGCGGGCGATGCTGCCGCGCTTGCCGTAGCAAAATACCAGGGGGAGCTGCTCAATCGCATCGGACGTCTAAACATCGACCATATCAAGGCTGTCCTCGAGGGCGACTTCGAGGAATGTGCGCGGATAATGGAGGAGCAGAGGCGCATTTGCTTTCTCGAGCCTATGAAGGGACTTTCCGTCGGTTCTGAGGCGGCTCGCGCCAATGGCATCACAAGCGACCCTTGCGGCGGGATGCGCCGTATTCTTAACGAGCATGTCATGGACGTGCGACGTCTGTTCGCCATAGACACCGATCTGTATCCCCCGCCTTGGGAAGGAGCTTGGTCGGAATATGCCGATGTGCTGGAGACGTACGTCGGAAGTCTGGGCGAAGGTTTTGTCGCCGGGCCTGAAAACGTTGAGTTCTTCGACGCGTGGCAGTGCTTCCCACTGCTTTTCAAGCAGTTCTACAATGCAATTGCCGGACGAAGCTGGTGCTGGTTCCATTTCAACGGCGAATGGTTGCTGGACCGTGATTCCAGCAACATGCCGCGTCCTGATTTCACGGCGGTGCGTCGCTGCGACAACTGCGAGATATATCCGCTTCACCTTGAGTTCCATGCGATCGACGAGCTTGATGATGAATGGTGCGATATACTTTCGCATCTAGCCGGATGCAATCCTAGAGAAATACGCGATGCGGAGATAGCGATCGCTAATCAAGAGTGGGCGTTCTTCGACGAGATGTGGCGCACCTGGTGGGAGATGGATCCGTATGGAGAGAACCGCTTTCCGGTGAAAGGCGCCGTCAAGGAGGAGTATGATGTAAGGGGCTGTGCGGCGGTCTGTCGCGTCATTGGCGACTTTAAGGACCTGGTGGACGACACGAGCGGCATGACGGTATGGGTAGGCGCTGCCAAGCCGTTCGGGACGGTTCAGAATCTTGATGGAGAAGTCGCACCCGTAACTGCGTTCAGGAACTTCGTGACGCCCGCGTTCGGGGATGTGCGCCTCGTGCCGATGGACTCCGTCGGCGGTGCTGATCTCTCGACCGCCGATGCCGATTGGATGGATCACGTAAAGAATCATCTTCCAATCTATTTCAAGAGCGGACCGTTCGCCGCGCCGTCAGGCTGCTGGTGGTGTGCGCAGCTGCGGCGATGGGATAGTCCCATGTTCCGCTCAAGCGGCAAGATCTGGCTTAAGTACAACTCGAAGAGCTGCATCCGTCCGACAAGCGGTTACGATTGCGGCGCAGGAGGCACAGCCCATGGCCACTAGACGCGGACAGGCTATGGTGGAACTTGCCGTAGGGATGTTCGCCATTGCGCTCGTCTTGAGCGCGGTGACGCTTTTCGCCGTATTCATGACTCGGAGCCTTCGCGAGCAGAACTCGGCGAGAGGTCCGTCGCCTGAGAAGGCAGAACCGTTGGAGGTGGACGCGTTCGCGGAATCGTATTTCGCAGGACGCAAAACGCTTGAAACAAAGGAGCAGGTCGAGATGCCCTCGACCTTGATACTGCAATGAAAAAAAACACAAATCCATACCAGACAAGGCTGGACGATTTTGTCGAACTCGTCCGTAGCCGCAATCTCGACGCCGCAATACTGTACAATCAAGCGAACATACGGTCGCTCACGGGAGTCGACTGCGATAACGCAGCGCTCGTGGTGGAAATCCGCAAGGGCAAGAGCGAGATACGGTTCTACACCGATTTCCGCTATGTGCCTATGGTGCACCGCATAGCCCCGTCGCTCAAGGTCGTCGACTTGAAGCGCCTTAAGATCGTCGGGAGCAAAGTCGGCTACGAGCCGACCGTTTCCCATGCACGATTCCTTAAGCTCCAGAAGGCCTACCCGAAGACCGAGTTCATTGACATCGATGGCGCCGTGAAGGAGTTGAGGTCGGTTAAGAACTCTTGGGAAGTCGAGAAGCTGTGTGCCGCAGAAAAGCTTAACAGCGAGATCTGGGCGGATGCGCAGAAGTCGTTTAAGCCTGGCATGACCGAACTGGAGATGGCGCGCATCATCCGCCACATGATGATTGAGCGCGGCGAAGGCGAGGCGTTCGATACCATCGTATGTGTCGGCGCCAACGCGGCGGAATGTCACCATGTGCCGGATGACACAGTATGGAACGGACGCGATCCTGTTCTTGTGGACATGGGCGTTAAGCTTGACGGATATTGCTCCGACATGACGCGCAATATAGTGCCCGAGCGCCCCTCCGCACTGTACAAGAAGATCTACGCACTCGTCCTTAAGGCCAACATGGCAGCGATAGAAGCCGCCAAACCAGGCTTGACATGCGGACGCCTCGACAGGGTCGCTCGCAAGATAATAGAGGATGCAGGCTTTGGCAAGAGCTTCGGACATTCGCTTGGTCACGGCGTAGGTTTGGAGATTCACGAGGCTCCTGCGGCGAGGAAGGGCGATAAGACGGTCCTTAAACCAGGCATGCTCGTGACCATAGAGCCTGGCGTATACCTTGAAGGCAACCTCGGTGTTCGCATTGAAGACCTGATTCTCATAACCGACAGCGGCTGCGAAGTCCTTTCCCCCAGCCCGAAGTGAAAAATATGGTATAATATAACGAAATGTCCGTAGTAAAGATCGATCCGCGTCCGTCATGGGACGATTACTTCATGGAGACCGCGCAGGTTGTGGCGAAACGCTCAAACTGCTCGCGTCGCCATGTCGGTGCCGTGATAATGAAGGATAACCACATCCTCTCAACGGGCTACAACGGAACGCCGCGCGGTGTCAAGAACTGCTTTGACGGCGGATGCCCGCGTTGCGCCGGTCACGTCAAGAGCGGAACCCACCTTGATGAGTGTCTCTGCACCCATGCCGAACAGAACGCAATATGCCAGGCGGCCTACTACGGTGTCGCCATAGCCGGTTCGACCATATACGTGACTATTTCGCCATGTCTAACCTGTGCTAAGCTTATAATCAACGCAGGGATAAAAGAGGTTGTCTACGGTGGCGACTATGCGTTTCTCGACACTGTCGTGGAGATGTTCAAGGCCGCCGGCGTCAGCCACAGGAAATTTGAAACAAACAAGTAAGGAGAACCAATGAGAAAGAAAATCATAGCAGGCAACTGGAAGATGAACGTCAAGCCGTCCGAGACGGCCACACTCGTCAAGGAAGTGGTTGAGGCGACGAAGTCGTTCACCAATGTGGAGGTCGTCTGCTGCACGCCAGCCATTGACATTCCGGCTGCGGTTGCGGCCGCCGCAGGAACCCATGTCGGAATCGGTGCCGAGAACGCCCACTGGGAGGAGAAGGGCGCGTTCACCGGCGAAATCTCGACAGGCATGCTTGTCGACGCAGGAGCAAAGTATGTCATCATCGGCCATAGCGAGCGTCGCCAGTATTTCGGCGAGACGGACGAGACCGTGAACAAGCGCGCACGTGCAGTCATCTCCGCAGGGCTTACCGCCATCGTCTGCGTCGGCGAAACGCTTGAGGAGCGCGAAGCCGGCAAGCTTGTCGAAGTGATCGAGCGTCAGATGAATGTCGGCCTCAAGGATGTAACTCCCGCCGACTGCGAACGCCTTGTGATCGCCTATGAGCCGGTCTGGGCAATTGGCACCGGCAAGACTGCGACTCCCGATCAGGCTCAGGAGGTTCACGCGCTCATTCGCGCAACTCTGGCCAAGCTCGTCGGTGCCGATGTCGCCGAGACCGTTCGTATTCAGTACGGCGGCTCCATGAAGCCCGGCAACGCGGCGGAGCTTCTCGCAAAGAAGGATATCGATGGTGGACTCATCGGCGGCGCGGCACTCAAGGCGGCTGACTTCGCCGGTATCGTCGCAGCCGGCAACTGAGGACTGTCGGGTTGAAGCGTACGATCGCAGTCGCAGCGCTCGCCGCTTTGGCGGCGGGTTGCTTTGACGAGCCGACCCCGGCCTACAAGACGGTTCCCGAGGGCGCCCGCTTGTATCTTCAGGACAGTGCGCTTAAGGATCTCTCGGCCCATAGTGGGGCGCTCAATCCGGAACTGGTCGACTATGTCAACCTAGACCGCAACGAGCTTGCGGAGTTTCCGCCGGAGCTGGCGACGTTGACTGGCCTTAAGTGGCTCAGGCTCAACAACAATCGGCTCTCGCGATTGCCTGACCTTTCGGCGCTTGCGAAACTTAGGCGTATCTACCTTAGGGGCAACCGATTCACGGCAGTGCCCGAGACACTGAAGGACCTTCCGGCGCTGACGGACGTGGACCTTTCGCAGAACCCGATCTCGGAAGTTCCCGTATGGCTCGTCTCCAAGGAGGGACTAGAGAACGTGTCCCTTTCCGAAACGCGGGTGGAGAAGTTGCCTGACGACCTTTCCGGCTGGAAGACCCTTGTGACTTTGCAGCTAGGCGGGCTCAGGCTTTCGGCAGAGGAGATGGCGCGCATCCGTGCCGCCTTGCCAAAGGTCACGATAGTCTTCTGATGGCGACGAATCTCGCAGGAGCGAAGAAAAACCTGGAGGAGCTTGCGACAGGTCATCTGTCGAAGCTCCTTTTGAAATATTCTTGGCCTGCGCTCGTCGCGATGTCGCTGAACGCGCTATATTCAGTAGTCGATCGCTTTTATATCGGGCAGGGATGCGGCGAGGCGGCGATGGCGGGGCTTACGCTTGTCTTCCCGATAATGATGCTTTTCGCGGCGTTCGGCGTGTTCGTAGGCGCGGGCCACGCCGCCGCCATGTCAATAAAGCTGGGTGAAGGCGACCGCATAGCGTGCGAAAAGCTTCTGGGGCAGCTGGTCGCGTTCAAGCTGACATTCTTCTTCATATTGCCGCCTATCATATTCTTCAATGCCGATACCGTGCTGGGGTGGTGCGGTGGCGGCGGTGTTAGCGCGGAAGCGTTCGAATGTGCGCGGCGCTACCTTAAGATAGTGCTGTTCTCCCACCTGTTCTCCCACCTTGCTTTCGGGTTCTCCGCCATGATGCGCGCCGAAGGCAGTGCCCTTGGCTCGATGACGTGCATGATTGTCGGCTTCGGAACAAATCTTATTCTAGATCCAATTTTCATATTCGGCTTCGGAATGGGAATAGCTGGCGCGGCGTGGGCGACAAACATAGCCATGGCAGCAAGCTGTGCATTCGCTCTTTTCAGATATCTTTCGGGACGCTCCGTTGTTCGCTTCCGCTGGCGACGAATAGGCTTCCACAAGGGACTACTGGCCAAGCCTTGCGGCATCGGATTCGCGCCATTCCTTCAGCAGCTTCTTGGCTCGCTCATAAACGTCGTGCTACCGGCGGCGTTCGCAAAGTGGGCGGTAGACGAGGCCGCCGCAACCACCCAGATCGCTTCGCTCGGAGTATTTCAGAGCGTCATGATTCTAGTTGTTCTGCCTATCCTTGGCGCACAACAGGGCATACAGCCCATAATCGGCTACAATTGGGGTGCGCGGAACTATCGACGTGTCAAGGATGCCTTTGTTCTCGGCTTTGCGGTGACTACGGCCCTATGCATTATCGCTACGGTTCTGCAGTGCGTGCCGCCGTTCCCGCGTATTTTCGCCGGCATATTCGTGTCCTCCGAAAATGAGGCTCTTCTGACGATTGCAGCGCGCGATCTTCAGATTGCGAATTTCATGCTGTGGTGCATTGGCCTTAATGTTGTGGCTACCACATACTTCCAATCCATCGGGCGGCCGAGGACAGCGATAGTGCTTTCGACCTTGCGCCAGGGCGCATGCCTGTTGCCGACCGCCTGGTTCCTGCCGTACTTCCTGGAGGACCATGCATTTGGTGTTTGGCTCTCGATGCCTGTCTCGGATGTCATGTGCTGCCTTATGACAATAGTGCCTATATTCCTTCACCTGCGATTCCTTTCACGGGTACGCACTCCTGTCAGGTTCCGGTCTTAGCGGACTCTTGGGCAAGACGCGGCGATTTTTGATATAATACTTTTCAATGCTACAGGCTAAATACAGGCTTTGCGAACTTTTTGGGATTCCAATCTATGTGAATCTCTCGTTTGTCTTTTTGCTCTTGATTTTTGTGACAGACTTCCATTCGTTCAGTTTTGGTCTTGCTGCTGCAATAGTCCTTGCGATTTCTGTGACTTTGCACGAGCTTGGCCACGCATTGACGGCTGGTGCGTTCGGTTACCGAACGAGGGATATCACGCTATCTCTCCTTGGCGGATGCGCTTCGTTAACATCATTGCCGCGCAAGGCATGGCAGGAGCTTTTGACCGCCTTGGCGGGTCCGCTTGTCAGCTTTGCAATTGCGGGTGTTGTGCTGCTGCTGGATGTCTTTGGCGTCAGGATTGAAAACAATTGGCTTAGGAGCGTATTGGCATATACGTTCTGGATGAATGTGATGCTTGGAGGTTTCAATCTGCTGCCGGGCTTCCCAATGGATGGCGGGCGCATTTTCCGCTCTGTCATGCGGGCATTCATGTCCCGCGAGAAGGCGACGCTGGTGGCGATGTGGGTTGGTCGTGCGTTCGCCATCGTCCTGGGCCTTCGTGGCTTGTGGTCGATCTTCAATGGCGGCGGATGGGGCTTCGTCTCCATCATGATCGCATGGATGATTTGGCAGGAGGGCTATCGCGAGTACCTTCAGGCGAGGATCGAGTCTGACTTCCGCCATTGGACGCAGGACGATTTCGACGCAAGAGTTTCACCACCACCGTATGAAAGGAGTTAACGGATATGAGCAACAGTCAGTTCGGAGATGATTTCATGGTCTTTTCGGGTTCGGCCAATCTGGCCCTTGCCGAAAAGGTAGCGAACTATCTCGGAAAGCCACTCAACAAGATCGACATCAAGCACTTCCCCGACGGCGAAACCTTCTGCCAGGTTATCGAACCTGTTCGCGGACAGGATGTATTCGTGATACAGTCGGGCTCCCCGCACCCCAATGATGCCTATATGGAGCTTTTCATCATAATGGACGCCTTGCGCCGCGGATCTGCCGCACGCATCACGGCCGTGCTCCCATATTATGGCTACGCCCGCCAGGACCGCAAAGACCAGCCCCGCGTGCCTATCACAGCGCGCCTTATCGCCAATTTGCTGCAGTGTGCCGGTGCTGATCGCGTCTTGGCGATGGACCTTCACGCGAACCAGATACAGGGCTTTTTCGACATACCGCTCGACCACCTCAAGGCTGAGCCTGTGATACTTAAGTACATCCGCGACCAGCACTGGGCCAAACCGGTTGTGGTCTCTCCCGACACGGGCGGCGCAAAGACGGCCTATGGCTATAGCCGTAAGCTTGCCTGCGGACTTGCAATCGTCGCCAAGCAGCGTACGGGCGACTCTACCGTGGACGCGTTCAGCGTTGTCGGCGACGTCAAGGACTGCGACGTGATCATGATCGATGACATGACGGCGACTGGTGGAACGCTTTCCGCCGCCGCTAAGATGTGCCGCGACTACGGTGCGAAGTCCGTGCATGCTTTCGTCTCTCACTTCCCGCTCACGGCAAAGGGCGTGGAGCGCCTGATGAACGAAACGCAGCTTGACGAACTTGTTGTTACCGACACGATTCCGCTTCGCGAGGGCTTCGATCCGTCGAAGTTGCCGTTCAAGCTGACGCAGCTTTCCGTTGCGCCGTTGATTGGCGAGGCAATCAAGCGCACTCACTTCAACGCGTCCATAAACGACCTCTTCAATCACGAATGAAGGTCGTAGCAGGCCTGGGCAATCCTGGCGCGCAGTACGCCGACACCCCGCATTCTGCGGGGTTTGAGGCGGTCGACGCCATTGCTTCTGAGATTGGGGCCGTTTGGGAGCCCAAGAAGGCTTTTCGCTGTCTAATGGCGCGTGGAGTCTTCGCGGGTCAAAGCGTGATTCTCATAAAGCCTCAGACGTTCATGAACCTTTCCGGCGAATCGGTGGCGCCCGTCGTAAAGTACTTTAATTCTTCGCCAGACGATCTTGTCTTGATTCAGGACGATATCGATCTGCCTTTAGGCCGCATGCGCATTCGCAAAGGAGGATCGTGCGGCGGCCATAATGGAATACGTAGCATAATAGAGCGACTTGGCACGCAGTCGTTTATCCGTCTTAAGCTTGGCGTAGGCAAGGATCGAGACGATGTGATAGGTCATGTTCTCGGCAAATTCTCGCCGGAGGCGCGCAAGGTAATGGACCAGGTCGTCGCTGAATCTGTAAAGGCTGTCGCCGCCATACTCCGCGACGGGCCTGATGCCGCGATGAATTCATTCAACTCTTTTAACGCCGTTAACGCCGTGAAAAATCCGTAGTTCGTTGCTTTGAAAAATGGGGATGCGAGTTGTTTATGTTTGAAGTCTTGGGTAAGCTGACAAATCGTTTAGGGAATTCATGTTGCATTGTCGTTGCGTTGCTGTGCGCATGCTTGGCTTTCACATGTGGCTGCCAAGAAGACATTGACTACGAAGATTATTTGCGCGAGTCTGTCATGTCTGGCGATTGCCCTGGATATGTGGCGTACACTTTTGAGCTTGGACATGAGGATTGGTCCTGTTTTGGATGGGCCGATGTCGAGTCTTCGCGCCCGATGGAAGTGAAAACGGTGTTTCGGATATGCTCGATGACAAAGAGCTTCGTCGGCGCTTTGGCCGCCGTGCTGTCAGATAGCGGCAAGATCGATCTAGATGAGCAAATATCGCACACATTCCCCGAATTCTCCGGCGAGAAGTCGTCCATTACATTGCGTCAATGCCTTTCCATGACGGCGGGATTCCCGGCATTGAGTCCATCGATGTCCCAAAAGGGTCTGAACGCGCAAGATTCGGTGGATATCGCGTTGGAGATGGCTGCATTGCCGCTTAAGGCGCCTCCCGGCACAAAGTTCATATATTCTAACCCGAGCTATGAAATCGCCGCGGCCGTTATCGAGCGTAAGACAGGGAGGAAACTGGAAGAGCTGCTTGACGAAGTGTTTTTCCGCCCTTTGGGAATGATCGATACTACATTTCATCCTTCTGCGGAGCTTTTGGAGCGAACGGCCACTGTCTATCAAATGCATGATACCGGCGGTTGCAGCCGTGTTGAAAGCAAGCTTGTACGACCGCCGTTTGAAGGCGTGGGCAGTCATGTGAGTGCGAGTGGCGGACTTTTTTCAACGCCGCTTGATATGATGCAGTTTTACCAAATGCTGAACTGCCGCGGGTTGGCTGAAGACGGCCGCAGGGTGATGACCGAAGGTGCGATCGAGCTGATTTCCACAAAGCAGACGCCGCCAAATGTCGAAGAATGGTATTCGTTCGGTTTTTGCAAGATAGGAGACGGATGGATCGGCCATGGGGGAGCGCATGGAACGGTTGCCGAATTTCTCCCGTCCGAATCATGTGTGCGGATGATTTTCACACAGACGTATGGCAAGCCGGCGCAGTTGTTCCTGCGAAAATGGCGCAAGTCCACTGCCGAGGAGTACGACGAAGTCACATGGACCGGTGCTCGGTTTTTTGAAGATCAAGACGATGAATGACATGGTGGCGCAGCTCCCATGCGGGGACAGTCCCAATTTTCCTCTGGTGAATGTGTCTAAAATATTGCGATTGTGGGGTTAAACTGTTGCATAGTGAAAAACTTTAACAAAAGTTCAAATACCCCCTT
>CAMZEN010000033.1 GCA_947305775.1 uncultured Verrucomicrobiota bacterium | reverse complement strand
AGTATTACCAAGAGGTAACTGCAAGAGAAACTTGCATTAGCTTCTGGACATCACAAGGCCAAATTTCTTCCCGCACAATTCGGTTCCTTTGTGGTATAATAGTGATGTTTTGAGAAAAGGCGATATGTGTCGTCTTGATTCGGAATGCTAGATTTCCCGCGTTTGGAAAAGTAGTAACCGAATCCGTGTTTGGGTAGCGTCGGATGAATGTGTAGTAAGCTTAATTCCGAAAGACGCAATAGAAGGACACTGCCTTCCGTGCAGGTTTGCCTTCTCTGGTGTGTCTTTCAGGGCCTTCCTACACGCCCCATCCGATGAATCGGAGGAGGTGTTATGTTCCCCACACCGAGTCTGATTACAACAAGAGGGGAAGAGGTAAGACAGATGAAGAAATGGATAGTCGGAATTGGAGCATCACTTGTTGCATTGGTGGCCACCGCCACGAGCGGAGGCGGGGCGCAACACTACATGGCATCCGATGCGAGTGTGTGTGACTGGGGCAAAACCGGTGAGACTACACTCTATGCGAATTGGGCACCTGTTGAATACAGTATGCCGTATCCGCTCTTTCCTGCACAGGGTCTTACCATCGTGAATGGCGTCGTCACGGCTTGGGACGGCACAGGACCTGTGGACATGATAATTCCTGAAGGTGTTACGGCGATTGGTAAATACGTGTTTCACCGCGCATGGTGGGAGCTAGGTGTGCATGTGCGTTCAGTCAAGCTGCCTGAAAGCCTCGTTACAATTGCGGAAGGTGCGTTTGTCGGAAGTCATCTTGAGGCAGTTTCGTTTGGTAGCAACGTAACTACAATTGGACACAGTGCATTTGCAAATACGCATCTGTCTGGCGAAGTACGCTTGCCTGATGGGGTGGTGTCCATTGGCAAACAGTCATTTATGGGAACCCGTATAACTGACATTTATCTGCCGGCATCTTTACGTAGTGTGGCAAGAGCATCGTTTGAGTCGTGTGAGTCGTTGCTGGGCATTCATTTCGCTGGCAACGCTCCCTCGCTTGACTTGAGCACAAATGATTCATTTGTCAGTCGGAGTACTTCGCTGTTTGCTGATTGTAATGAAAATGCTGAGGTCTACATCGTCAAGGGTACGGACGGATGGAAGTTCGGTAGTGTTGGCGGAGTTGCGACTTGGCCTATGGGCGATGTGTTTGCGCGTTACGTAAAGTATGAATCCGGAGAACCTGTCTATATTGATGCCGTGCCGAGCACGGCGGCGAGCGAATACAATGGGTACCTTGCCGACGGGGATGGAAACGTGAAGGGTACGATACAGGTGAAGGTCGGGAAGCCTGGCAAGAAGGACGGAAAGGCGTCGGTAAACGCAACTGTCGTCGTCGGCACTAAGAAGGTCACGCTCAAGGCAGCCAGCGGCGGCAAGGCCGCAATCGCGTTCTATGTCCCGACGGAGATCGAACTTGTCGGTGGCGAGGTGTGCGAGATTGTGCTGGGTTCGAAAGGGCTCGCTGGCTATTATGGGGCATACGCGATCTACGGCTTCCGCAACTTCTTCTCCTCCAAGGACAAGGGTGAAGTGGCTGACGCCAACGCTGCCATCTCCAAGTGGCTTGGTTCCTTAATGGTAATCTGGGACGGCGGGTCTCTCAGCGTTAGCATCGCAGCGAAGGGCAAGGTGAATGTTAGCGGAACCCTTACTAGTGGAACGAAGGTTTCCGCAAGCACCGTGTTGCTCGTAGGCGAGGAGTGGTGCTGCGCTTCCATTGCCGCACCGAAGGCCAACCTCTCGTTTGTGCTTTGGCTTTCGCGCGATGGCAAAACCGCTACGGTGGAGGGACTGGGCGAAGGCGTCCTAGTGGGCGGTGCCGGGACGCTTGCCGATGGCGCGGCGTTCCGCGTCCCGATCGATGCCCCGCTCTGGTCATATATTCCTGGCACGGTCCTGACAAGATACCTGCCCTACTATGTCCCTGTGACGAAGAGCGGCACGAAGTGGACCTTGCCCAAGGCGGGCAAGATCACGATGAAGAACGGCGTGATTGACGACTCGAAGGCGGGCGATAACCCGTCCGGCCTTAAGCTCACTTACAAGGCGAAGGACGGTACCTTCAGCGGCTCCTTCAAGGTCTACACCGATTTGAACGGCAAGCTAAAGGCTACCTCGGTCACCGTGAAGGGCTTCCTTCTCGAAGGCATCGGCTACGGCACTGCGACGGTAAAGGGCTTCGACAGCGTAGCGGTCACGATCGAATAGATGTGGCCATGGCACTTGCGCACAAGCGGGGTAATATGATATAATTCACTCTCAATTTGCATTTGAGTTGAAAGGAATCAAAGTATGAAGATGACATGGCAGCCGTCTAAGATCAAGCGGAAAAGGAAAATCGGCTATCGCGCCCGCAGGGCGACGAAGGGCGGACGCAAGGTTCTTGCGCGCCGTCGCGCGAAGGGTCGCAAGCGCCTGACGCAGGTCTGAGGCTCCTGATGTCCACGCGACTCCCCGGCGCGAAGTATGGCCGTATCTTCGACCGGGGGCGTTCCGTAAAGGGACGTCTCCTTGTCGCGTGGCGATATTCGGCTACCGACGTCGACCAAATGGCCGGCGTTGTTGTTTCAAAGAAGTCCTTCCGCCATGCCGTGGACCGCAACCGCGCCAAGCGGTTGGTGCGCGAAGCGTTCAGGCTTATTGTGAAGGACGGTGACGCGCCGGAGTCCACGGAGTGGGTCTTCATCGGGCGCGCCGCGCTCAGGGGCAGGAACTGCGCTGAGGTTAAGGACGAGATGCTGCGCTTGATGCGCAGGGGGTGCGATTGACGCCGAATGACAGGCTTGGTCCCGCTGCGTGGCTCTTGACTATGTTGGTCAGGGGCTACCAGGTGGTGCTTTCGCCGTTGTTGGGCGGCGCATGTCGTTTTGAGCCGAGCTGCTCGAACTACATGATAGATGCGCTTGGAGTGCATGGAGCGTTTAAGGGGACGCTTCTCGGGCTGTGGCGGATTTTGCGTTGCCATCCCTTCGGCGCGCATGGCTATGATCCCGTGCCGGCGAAAGGCCGGTGGAAAAACGATTTTAGGAAGGTTAGATAAAATGAACACGACTGAGAAGATAATCTGTCTCATCCTGGGTGGAGTGCTCGCCTGGTACCTTTTCGTGCAATCACCCAAGGAGGCGAAGGCACGCGCCGAATACGCAAAGGCTCGGTCCGAGGCCGTCGCCGCGCAGCAGCCGCAGGTTCAGGAGCCGGTTGCGGCCGTTGATAATGTAGCTGAGGCGGCGGCGCCTGTCGCCGCTCCGGCAGCAACGATGCCGGCTGAGCCGGAGGAGATTGTCGTTCTCGAAAACGACGAGCTGCGCCTTGAGCTTTCGACATGGGGCGGTGTCGTCAAGAAGGCGACGCTTAAGAAGTATGCGCAGGGCAACGGACCCGTCGGAGAGGGGAATCCCGCTGTCGAATTCGACTTCTCGAAGAATCCCCTTGGTCAGCTTGGCGACGCGGTCGTCGGATATTCGGTCGCTTCAAAGGGCGAGCGCGACATAACGTTCTCGAACGGCGAAAGAACGCGCAAGGTGAGCCTTGGCGACGATTACCTCGTTACGTACGAAGATTCGTCGGTAGTGGGCGAGTCTACGCTTTCGCTCGGTCTCATGACAATGGGGTCGAGCAAGAACGACCTTCTCTCTGTCGACAGCTGGGCGCTTGACGCGGGCAAGGGCAAACCGGGCGTGGTCCATCACTGCGAGGGAAACTCTCCGCTGAAGGGCTATCTTGTCGGCGGTCTTTCCGGCGGATGCAGCGGATCGAAGAGCGCGGCTGGCCTGCCTAAGTCGGCAAGCGTGATGTATCCCGGTGCACAGACCTGGGTGGCACTCAAGAACCGTTTCTTCGTTACGGCGCTTGTCTCGTCGACCGCACAGAGCAAGGGTTTCAACGCCGTGATCTCTCGCGATTTAGGGGTCGCCGCCTACAGGCCGGAGAGCGTTTCGGCCAAGGCCGTCTTGGATGCCGGTGCGGCGAACGGCATGACCAGCGTCTTCTACGTCGGCCCCAAGAAGCAGGCGCTGCTGTGGGGACTCGGGATGAAGGACGTAATGGAATTCGGCATGTGGCGCTGGCTTTGCTATCCGCTCGTGTGGGTGCTCAACTTCTTCAACTCTTTGATACCAAACTACGGTGTTGCGATCATACTGCTTACGGTTCTGGTGAGGCTCCTGTTCTGGCCGCTTACGCACAAGTCTACCGTCGGCATGAAGAAGATGCAGGAGATCCAGCCGCTGATGAAGGAGATCCAGACCAAGTACAAGGACAATCCCCAGCGCATGCAGCAGGAGACTTGGGCGCTCTACAAGGAGCACAAGGTGAACCCGATGAGTTCGTGCCTGCCGATGCTCATACAGATCCCCGTGTTCATCGCGCTCTTCAACGTCCTCAGGTCGGCGGTCGAACTGAGGTATGCGCCTTTCCTGTGGATTGCGGACCTTTCCGAGCCTGAAGGCCTCTTCACGAGCTGGTTCCCGTTCGGCGGGCTGAACGTGCTGCCTATCCTCATGGCGGTCTCGACCGGACTCCAGAGCGCATTCACGCCCTCGTCAGGCGACAAGAACCAGCAGAAGATGATGACGATCTTCATGCCGGTGATGATGCTCGTTATGTTCTACTCCTTCCCGTCCGCGCTATCGCTCTACTGGTTCCTCTCGAACCTCTTCTCGATCGTGCAGATGTGGCTTATACGCCGCAAGACGGCGAAAAAGGAAGAGGTGCTTATTCCTGAAGTGATTGACCCGCCCATGACGCGCCAGATGCGCCGCCACGGGTGACAAAACCAAGCGAGCGAGCCACGACAATGATGACACAAACTCCCAAGACAGGCGATTTTCTGCTGAAGTGGCGTGGCGACACACTCAAGGTGACGCTGCGACTTGACAGCCCCCGTGCGGGGCGCGCGGCGTTCCGGACCAACATCGGTCATGCTCGTGTGAGGCGGCGCGAGATAATCGCCGAGACCGAGCGCGGCGAGACTCCGCTCGCAAAGGCGTGGACCGACATTCCGCTTGAGGAGGTGGCCCCCGGCGAGTTCAGCGCGGAGATACTACTGGACGAGGTCGGTTTGTTCTCCGGCAAGGCGTGCTTCTTCCCGGAAGGGTCGTCCGTTCCGGAATGGCCCGACGGCACCAACGCCCACATAAAGGTGGAGAGCGCGGAGATTTGCGCCAACAACTCCATCTACACAGTGTTCCCTCGACAGTTCGGCAGCTTCCGTGAAGTAGCGAGGCGCCTTGACCATATCATGGGAGAGATGGGCTTCGGCATCATACAGACCCTGCCGCCTTTCCCGGTGCCGACTACATATGCGGTCATGGGACAATACGGCTGCCCGTTCGCGGCGCTTGATTTCTACAGCGTCGATCCCGCGATGGCGGAGTTCGACGAGTATGCGACGCCGATGGATCAGTTCCGCGAGCTCATCGACGCGGTGCATTCCAGAAGGGGACTCTTCTTCGTGGACCTGCCCGCGAACCACACGGGATGGGCGTCGACGCTGCAGACGCATCATCCGGACTGGTTCCACAGGGAGCCTGATGGCCGATTCATCTCCCCTGGCGCATGGGGGGTCAAGTGGGCAGATCTTGTCGAGCTCGACTACTCCAACGCACGGCTCAGGGCGTATATGGCTGACGTGTTCCTTTTCTGGTGCAGGAACGGAGTAGATGGCTTCAGGTGCGATGCGGGATACATGATTCCCCTTAAGACGTGGGGGTACATAGTGTCGCGCGTGCGCGAGGAGTATCCCGATACGGTCTTCATGCTCGAGGGTCTTGGCGGCGAGCTCAAGGTTACGGATGCACTGCTTGCCGAGGCGAATCTCGACTGGGCGTACTCGGAGGTTTTCCAGACTTACGACAGGGGCTCGTTCGAATGGTATCTGCCGCAGGCCATAGCACGAAGCGAAAAGTACGGAACGCTCGTCCATTTCGCCGAGACGCACGACAACGACCGTCTCGCCAAGAGCGGCGAGTGCTATGCGCGGTTGAGGGTGCAGCTCGCGGCGCTTCTGAGCTGGCAGGGCGCGTGGGGCATCGCAAACGGCGTGGAGTGGTATTGCCGCGAGAAGATCGACGTGCACGGCAAGAACGACCTCAACTGGGGGGCCACGAGAAACATGGTGAGCCTCATAGCCCGCCTCAACTACATACTCGCACATTCGCCGTCGTTCAGGGGCGAGACCCATCTAGAGGTGGTTACGGAGGGCGAAGGCAACACCCTGGCCGTCGCTCGCGACGGAATGCTGGTAATTGCGAACCTCGACACCACTGCCCCTGCGCGAGTCCAATGGAAGAAAAGCGCGTTCGACGCCAAGAGGGGCTACGATCTGGTGACCCGCAGGCTTGTCTCGACGGCGAACGGGGTGGCGCTTGTGCCTGGCGAGGTCATGTGCCTCTACCCTGTCAAGAGCCTTGCCGTGGAGACTGCGCTGTCAAAGGGCAAGGAGGTTTGGGCCGAGCCGCAGGTGCCAGTGAACAAGCCGGTTAAAAACAAGTGCCGCTTTCACTGGCGGTTCCCTCTTGACGCCAACAGGATCGTCTGCGTGCCCGAAAACGAGCGCGTGGAGGTTTCGGCCGAGCACCATTTCAGGATGCGCATAATCGACCCTGCGACGGGGCGCACCCTTCGCGTCAGCAGAAGCGGCTCGGGGCACCGCGTCGAGTTCATAACCCCGCACTACAAGGGGGACGGCACCAGGTGCCGCGAGCTTGATTTCTTCATCATCGTCTATTCTCCGGGCAGATCCAAGCGCGTCCACTCCAAGTTCATGGTTCCGCCGCGTTCGCGCCAGGCCAAGGTGAAGCTGACCATGGAGGGCGACGAGATACGCCACGCGCCGCATTCGCGCACGGTGCTTTCCAACGGGGCGGGCGCCGCGGCGCAGGTTCGGCTCGGATGGGGCGAGATAGCAAGCCAGTACGATGCTCTTCTCGCGGCGAATCCCAACCCGAACGTTCCCTCGGACAGGCTGGTGCTGTGGACGCGCACGCGCTGCTGGCTGCAGCGCGAAGGCTACACGCGCGAACTAGACAGCCAGTGCATAAGCCGATTCAGGGCGGATCCCGCCGGACGTTTCGCCAGGTGGGACTTCCACGTGCCTTGCGGCATGGGTCGCGACACTGCGTTCGCATTCGAGCTTTCGCTTGCCGACGGCGCAAACGCCGCGCGGCTGAAGGTGACGCGCTTCAACGCAGGCGACTACGATGTGGGCGATCAGGTAAGGCTTGTCTTCAGGCCCGACATAGAATGGAGGAGCTTTCATTCTTCGACCAAGGCGTATGCCGGTGCCGAGAAGGCGTTTGCATCGGCGTCGCGTCCGCTGCCCGACGGCAAAGGTTTCGTGTTCAAGCCGTACGACGACAAGTTCACGATGTCCATCGAAAACGGGCACTACCACCACGAGCCGCAGTGGGAATACAACATCCCCCATCCCGAAGAGGCGGCGCGCGGGCAGGACGGCACGGGCGACCTTTTCAGCCCCGGCTGGATATCCGCAGACATGAAGCTTGGCGAATCCGTCACGATGACGGGGCGCCTTGGAGACGCGTCGCAGTACGAGATATTCGCCTCGGACGGGGCGACGCCGCCCGCAAACGCGCCAGTACCCTGCGAGACGCTGCCTGTGGTCGAGGCCCTGCGGCAGTCGCTCGACCTTTTCATCGTCAAGCGCGACGACTTGAAGACCGTCATAGCGGGCTACCCGTGGTTCCTGGACTGGGGCCGGGATACGTTCATATTCATGCGCGGCATGATCGCCTCGGGAAGGTTTGCGGACTCAATCAAGATTCTGAAGGCGTTCGCGGCGTTCGAGGAGAACGGCACTCTGCCCAACATCATTTACGGCGACACGGCGGGCAACCGCGACACGACCGACGCGCAGCTTTGGTTCATACGGTGCGTACAGGAGCTCGAGGAGGCTCTGTGCGCTACCGGCACGGGTGACGACAGCGAACAGATGTCGCTGGACTTCTTCGGCGGCGACACATGCAGCGACAAGCATCTTGCCGGGCTGCGGGCCACATGCGAAAAGATTGTCGATGCATATATCAAAGGGACGCCTAACGGAATCAAGGTCGATCCAGACTCGGGCCTGGTGTGGAGTCCAAGCCACTTTACGTGGATGGACACCAACTACCCGGCGTGCACGCCGCGCGACGGGTATCCCGTGGAGATACAGGCGCTGTGGATATCGGCGCTGAGGTATCTGGGCCGCAACGAGGCGGCGGAACTCGCCAAGGCGTCGCTCGTAAAGTACTTCAAGGTTCCCGCGCCAGGTGTCGGCTACCGCGACTGCCTGTCCGCCCCTGACGGCGAAAGCGCGGCCGACGCGCTGCCCGACGGCACGATAAGGCCGAATCAGCTCTTCCTGCTGTCGCTTGGCATTCTGGACGACGAGTCCATACTCGCCGCTACGGAAGAGCTGCTGGTGCCTGGCGGAATACGCTCTCTTAATGCGGCGCATTTCCTCTATTGCGGCGCTTACGAGGGTGACGAGGACACCATGAGAAAGCCTGCGTACCACAACGGAACGGTGTGGGCGTGGCCTTTCCCGCTCTACGCCGAGGCGCTTGCGGCATATGGCGACAAGTCCCGCGAGATGGCGCTGCAGCTTTTGGCGACGGCGGTCGAGAACCTCAACACGGGCTGCATGTGCCACATGAGCGAAATCGCGGACGGCGATGCGCCTCATGCGCAGAAGGGGTGCACCGCACAGGCATGGAGTGTCAGCGAACTCCTCAGGGTGTGGCTGAAGCTTTCGAAGCGCAAGTAATTCAAGGAGTACCGCAATGGGCACAAAGCATCTTATCGAGATACGGGACATGTACAAGATATATGAGCTCGGCGACGAGCCCGTCCACGCCCTTGACGGCGTATCCCTCTCGGTGGATGACGGGGAATTCGTTGCGATAATGGGCTCGTCGGGCAGCGGAAAGTCCACGATGCTGAACATTCTCGGCTGTCTCGATACTCCCACGAAAGGATCGTATCTTCTTGACGGGGTGGAGGTCGCGGCAAGAACGGCGACCGAGCTTGCGCACATCAGAAACGAGAAGCTTGGGTTCGTGTTCCAGAACTTCAACCTTCTGCCGCGGACGAGCGCGCTTGAGAACGTGGAGCTTCCCGACCTGTACATGGGCAGGCTTTCGCTGAGGTCGCGCAGGAAGCGCGCGCTTGAGCTCTTGAAGCGCGTCGGGCTTGGCGGCCGCCACTCGCACACGCCGGCGCAGCTTTCCGGCGGACAGCAGCAGCGCGTTGCTATAGCGCGAGCCCTCATGAACAACCCGCCGGTCGTTTTTGCCGATGAGCCCACCGGCAACCTCGACACGAAAAGCTCAATAGAGATAATGAATCTCTTTACCGAGCTGTCGCATGAAGGCATCACCATAGTGATGGTCACCCACGAGGACGACATCGCCGCATACGCCAAGCGCCACATCGTGATGCGCGACGGCAGGGTGATGTGCGACGACCACGGCGAAGGTGGAATGAAGACGACCGAGCAGGTGTCGCAGCTTGTGAAGGAGGCCTTGTCATGAGCATGTGGATGATTTTCAAAGTCGCGGTAAGGGCGATATTCCGCAACAAGACCAGGTCGCTTCTGACGTGCCTTGGCATAATAGTTGGCATCGCGGCTGTCATTGCGGTGATGGCGATAGGTCAGGGCGCCCAGACGATGATGGTCAAGGAGATATCGTCCATGGGCAACAACCTCGTAATGGTGTTCCCCGAAGGGCGCGGGCACGGGCCCGTCTCCGGTGGCATGGGTCAGGGGCAGACGATGACGGCCGGCGATGCGGAGGCCATCAAGAAGGAGCTTTCGCACCTTGTGCAGGGGGTTAGCCCGCAGGTGCGCTCGAATGTCCAGATGATGTACGCCTCCAAGAACTGGGCTGGCAACGTGCAGGGCGTGTCCACGGACATAGTCCTAATCAGCAACTGGGTTGTGGAAGAGGGGCGTTTCTTCTCCGAGGAAGAGGAGAAGCGTGCGGCGCGCGTCTGCGTGGTAGGCACCACGGTCAAGAAGAACCTCTTCCAGGATGAAGATCCCATCGGCAAGACGATACGCCTTAAGAATATCACGTTCAAGGTTGTCGGCGTGTTGGGCTCAAAGGGGGCGAACAACTGGGGCCAGGACCAGGACGATGTCGTGATGGCGCCTTACACAAGCGTGCAGCGCTATCTGCAGAGGTCGAAATTCGCCAACATAAACATGATGAACCTATCGCTCATTTCGATGGACGATCTTGACGAGGCCAAGCGCGAGGTCGGTGCGCTCCTGCGGCAGCGTCATCATCTGGCGGACTATCAGGACGACGACTTCGAGACGCGCGACACGACGGAGATCATGAACACCATCGGGTCCGTGACGGGGCTTATGACGGTTCTCCTGACGGCGGTCGCGGCGATATCGCTTTTGGTCGGCGGCATAGGCATAATGAACATCATGCTCGTTTCGGTTACCGAGCGAATTAAGGAGATTGGCCTCAGGATGGCGATCGGCGCGACGCCTGCGAACATCCTTATGCAGTTCCTGTTGGAGGCGGTCGTGTTGTCTACGGTTGGCGGCGCTGTTGGCGTTGTAGTAGGCATTGCGGGCGCGGAGTTCATCGGGTCCGTTAAGGGCTGGCCGATATTGATTCAGACCGGTTCAACGATTGCGGCTTTTGCCTTCAGCGCGGTCGTCGGCGTGTTTTTCGGCTTCTATCCGGCCTGGAGGGCGTCCAAGCTGAACCCGATAGACTGCCTGAGGTACGAGTAACGGCCCATGTATCGCTTCATAGGTACAAGACAGCCGCTGTTTTTGATATAATACATTTCCAATGAAAAACTACGGAGACGACGTATTCTCGGAGAAGGCGATCCTTAAGCACATGCCTAAGGCCGTCGCCGCCAAACTCATCGCGACGATGCGCGAAGGGACGCCGCTCGACCCATCCATTGCGGACGAGGTTGCCCACGGCATGAAGGATTGGGCCGTCGAAAACGGCGCAACCCACTTCACGCATTGGTTCCAGCCGATGACAGGCGGCACCGCCGAGAAGCACGACGCCTTTCTCGAGCCGAGCGGCCCCGCACAGGCGGTTCTGAGGTTCTCCGGCAAGAATCTGATCGGCGGCGAGACGGACGCGTCCTCGTTCCCTTCGGGCGGCCTTCGTTCGACCTTCGAGGCGCGCGGCTACACCGCGTGGGATCCCACCAGCCCCGCCTTCATAAAACGCCATGAGAATGGCGCGACCCTCTGCATACCCACTGCATTCTGCTCCTATAATGGCGCGGCGCTTGACATGAAGACACCGCTCTTGAGGTCCATCCAGGCGGTCTCGCGCGCCACGGAGCGGCTGATGAAGAAGTTTCGCAAGCCAAAGGCCCATGTTTCGATAACCTTGGGTGCTGAGCAGGAATACTTTCTCATAGATCGTGAATTCTATTTGAAGCGCCCAGATCTGCTGCAGACGGGCAGGACGGTCTTCGGTGCGGCGCCGGCCAAGCACCAGCAGCTTGACGACCACTACTTTGGCTCGATAAGGCCGAGGATACTCAAGTTCATGACCGAGGTCGAGGAACGCCTGTGGCGGCTTGGCATCCCCGCGAAGACGCGCCACAACGAGGTTGCCCCGGCGCAGTTCGAGCTTGCCCCGATGTTTGAGGACCTGAACCTGGCCGTGGACCACAACATGCTCATAATGGAGGTGCTCAAGCAGACGGCAGAGGCCAGCGGCCTTGTGTGCCTGCTGCACGAGAAGCCGTTTGAGGGCGTGAACGGGTCGGGCAAGCACTGCAACTGGTCGATTGCCTATGGCGGCAAGAACCTTCTTTCTCCGGGCGACAATCCGCGCGACAATGCGATCTTCCTTACGTTCCTTTCGGCGATCATCCGCGCAGTGGACCTGCATTCCGACATCCTCAGGATGTCCACCGCAGGTGCAGGCAACGACCATCGCCTTGGCGCCAACGAGGCCCCGCCCGCCATAATATCGATCTTCCTCGGCGACGAGCTTACATCCGTCATGAAGGAGATCGAAACCGGACACGCCGAGCGCAAGACCGGCCGCACCGCCATGAAGATAGGTGTTGACGCGCTGCCGCCGATACCGCGTGATGCGACGGACCGCAACAGAACGTCCCCGTTTGCCTTTACAGGCAACAAGTTCGAGTTCCGCGCCCCAGGCTCTTCGCAGAACTGCGCCGAGAGCCAGACGGTGCTCAACACCATCGTTGCGGAGTCGATCGACGCCATCTGCGACAAGCTGGACGCCCTTGTGGGGAACGATGCCACGCGCTTCAACGAGGAGCTTCAAAAGCTTCTGCAGCGTCTTATCCGCAAGCACAAGAGGGTGCTTTTCTCCGGCGACGGGTATGGAAGCGCATGGCCCAAGGAGGCCGCAAAGAGGGGCTTGCCCAACCTTCGCAACACGCTTGAGGCGATAGCGCCCCTCGAAGACCCGGTGAACAAGAAACTCTTTGCGAAGTACGGTGTGCTCACCGAGGGTGAGATGGCGAGCCGCCACGAAATCGCGTTGGCGGACTACAGAAGCCGCGTGCTTATCGAAGGCAAGGTCGCTTTGGAGATAGCGCGTTCGATGATCCGTCCTGTCGTTGCGGACGAGTTCAGCCGCCTGGCCACGGCGATTGGCCGCGCCACGCGCGACGGATTGAAGGTCGGCATAGCCGGTCTGAAGGCGTTGTCGATGAAGCTTGGGGCGGGACTGGACGATCTTCATGTGAAGTGCGAGCGAATCGAGAAGGCCGTCGCAAAGGGTGAGCCCACGGCCATAATCAAACAAATGGAAGACCTCCGCAGGACGGTGGACAGGTTGGAAGGACTTGTGGACGACGGCAAATGGCCTCTGCCCAAGTACCGTTCGATGCTGTTCATCTATTGACAATGGCAGAAGACATAGAGAACTACAAGGCTGTTTGGTCCCTCTTGAAAGGGGCTAAGCGTGTGCTTATATCAGGGCATCTCAGCCCGGACGGCGACTCGCTGGGGTCTATGATAGCGATGGCGCGGATGCTCAACGATGCCGGGATCCAGGCTTTCGCAACGGCCGACGTCAACGCTCTCGGCAAGCTTGGCTTTCTGCGCGGCGTTGACGGTCTGATACCCGTGCGGAAGCTCAAGCGTCAGCGCTTCGACCTGTTCTTGGCCGTCGACTGCGGCGCTTTGGATCGCCTTCCCCCGGAGGCGCGGCCATTCGCGGAGAAGTTGCCGCTGGTCTGCATCGACCATCACGTCACATCCACGGGCGAGTTTGCAAAGGCGTCCATAATCGACCCCACGGCGTCGTCCGCCGCCGAGATAGTCTGGCGTTTCGCAAAATGGATGGGATGGAAGCTCGACCCGGTGATAGCCGAGGCCCTTTGGGTGGCGATCGTGACGGATACCGGACGCTTCGCCTACGACTCCGCGAAGCCGGGTACCATGCGCGCCGCAGGAGACCTTTTGAAGTATGGCGTCAGGACGGCGTTGATAAACGACATAATCTACGGGACGTTCCCGAAGAGGGCGATCGCGCTTAAGCGCACTGCATGGCGGTCGCTTCACATCTGGAAGAACGGCAAGGTTGCCGAAGTGTCGCTTACGCGCGATGACTTCAGGGCCGTCCGCGGCACCAAAGCGGATGCGGAGGACATCATTGAGATACCTAGGTCTGTCGTCCGCAACGAAATTGCCCTGTTCTTCTACCAGATACCTGACCGCACAAAGGAGACGCGCTGCTCAATCCGCACACGCGGCGACTGGGACGCCACCGTGCTCGCCGCGAAGTTCGGCGGCGGCGGCCACCGCAAGGCGGCGGGCTGCACCATAAAGGCTCCGATGGGCGTCGCAAAGAGACAGATGCGCGCGGCGGTCAAGGATCTTCTCAAGTCAGTTCTGCGCAAGACCGCACGCATACAGCCGATAAAGGTTGCGGTGGAGGCGCCAGAAGCCAAGCAGCCCGACGCAAAACAACCGGAGGCCAAGAAATGAAGGCAATAGTCCTTACCGACGGAAAGGCCGGACACGAGAACCAGTCCAAGGCGTTCGCCAGAGCGCTTGGCTGCGAGGTTGAGCTTGTGCCCGTCAAGTTCAGAAGCAGGGCTTTCAAGATGGCGAGCTATGCGCTCGACAGGCTTGGCGTCAGGACGCTTCTGCCGTTTGAGGACGCCGAGAAGCTTGCCGGTTTCGCGTCCGGCGAAGTGAAGGCCGTCATAGGGACCGGGTCCGGCACGTTCTATGCGGCAAAGGCGCTCGCAAAGAAGCTGGGCGTGAAGTGCGGCGTAGTGCTCACGCCGAGAGGATATGACCTGGGGTCGTTCGACTGCATCCTGTCGCCGTCCTTCGACAATCCGCCGAAGAGGGCGAACATAGTCGAGATACCCGCCAACCTTGTCGCGAACGACGAGTCGTTCTACGAGAAGGGCGTCGTTGCCTTTCGCGAACGCTACACCCCCAAAAAGGAGAATGCCGTTGCGGTGATTGTCGGCGGACCGAACAAATGCTCGACGATGCCGGCGGACTGGATGAAGCGCACGCTTGAGCGCATATTCGCGGAAAACAAGGATTGCGAATTCTGGGTGACCACTTCGCGAAGGACTCCCGCCGATGTGGAGGCGGTCGTCGATTCCTTCCCGTTCGACTACAAGCTGCTTTACTCCAAAGATCATTTCAACCCCATACCGGCGTTCGTAAAGCTCGCAAAGAGGCTCTATGTAACCGCAGAGTCCACAGGCATGCTCTCGGAGGCCTGCACATTCGGCTCGGCCGAGGTGTTCGCCCTGGACAACCTAAATCCCGGCAGGCACAAGTTCCGTCGCTTCGTCGAAAACCTCAGGAGTGGCGGATACCTGGACGACAATCGCAAAATCGACCTGACGGACGAGTTCGCGGCGGCACGGCGGCTGATGGGTGTATGAAGGATACCCGGCTCCTTCGCCACTGCCTGCTGCTGTCGCTGCCGACGGCCGCACTGGTCGTTTTCAGCGCTTATTTCCTGCTGGCAAGCGTGCCGAGGATCGCCGCGACAGAACATGCGCGCGCCGAGGAGGAGTCCAAGAAATTCGCGGAGGGATTGAAGAAAGGCGAGGTCGAGCGCGACTTTACGTGGGAATACGGAAAGGGGATGGTGGGCGAGGCCCCTGATTGGGCGTTGAGCCGCTACCCGGCGACGATGACGTGGAAGGACTGGAGCTTGCGCGGCGGCAAGCGCAAGACCGGCGCGTGGGGTTGGCATGGAATCAGGCTGAAAGCTCATGCGTCTCCTGTCCGGATGGTGTGGGTGCGGGACGAAAGGTTCGTCTATGCGGCCATATCCGGCATCGAGGAAATCGATTACGCTTTTTGGCTATGGATGACGATTCCTCTCTTGATGGCTGCGCTTGTTGCCGCCACCGCGTCTGCCGTGTTCAGCCTCGTTTCTTACGCGAAGACCAGGGATGATTTTCTCGCCGCAGCCGTGCACGACCTTACGACGCCTTTGGTCGGCATGCGTTTCCTGATCGGAAGCGACGCGGAAGAGGCAAGGAACATGAATGAGCGCATGTTGCGGCTTGTCGAGAACATCAGGGAATTCCTTTCGCTTGGCGGGCGGCGCAAGACGCCAGCGAAAAAGACGTTCAGGATAGGGGACGCGTTCGCCGCTGCGTACAAGATCTTTGCGGCGGACTATGCCGAGGAGGTGTCGGGCCCCGTCAAGGTGTCGGGCGACGGTTCGCTTGAAGTGTGCGCCGATCTGGAGCTGACGACGCAGGTGCTGTGGAACCTCCTCGGGAACGATCTCAAATATGCCGCGCCATATGGCGCCGTCTCCGTCAGGTTTGGCGCGGCTGACGGCTTCGTGTCCGTCGAGCTTGCCGACGAAGGGCAGGGGATGACGCCGCGGCAGATGAAGCATGCATTTGACAGGTACTGGCGGGCCAGGACTGCGCTCATGTCCGGCAAAGGCGGCTTCGGGATAGGCCTTTGCACCTCGCTCGAATATGCCCGCGCAATGGGCGGCAACCTAGCGGTGGGCCCCAACTCCCCTCACGGCTGCATCTTCACTTTGACCTTGCCGATGCCGAGGACTTGCTGAAGCTGACGAAAATACCCACACTCCCCAAATGTTCATGAGCCTCTTGCCATTGAAACGTCTTCCTTGCGAGGGAAGATTACAAAGTACTAGTACTTTTGCGCAAATATACTAGTACTTTTGTGCAAATGTACTAGTACTTTTGATCAAAAGTACTAGTACTTTGTAACTTTTGGTGCGTACCAAGGCGTCAAGGGGTGGGGAGTAGCATAAAAGCCTTTGAAGAGTTGTCGTACCCACATTGGGAACGCGAGACACCCACTCTCCCAAGCATTGTCAAAATGGCGTCTACAAAAGTCGGTGCTTTCTTCATGGTTGGTTGCAAGTAGGCCGTTTATGCTATAATGCGCGTGTGAACACATGCAAGCTTCTTGTGCCGCTTATGGCGGCGTGCCTGTTTGCCGTCTGCAGGGCGGATGGTGCGCAGATAAGACTTCGCACGCGCACAATTGATCCTGCCGCAGATTGTGGAGGGCCCGGCGACTTAACCGCAGGTGCATGGATCGTCCAGTCGTCCGGTCCGATAACCGGCGAGTGGCGGGATCGTCTTGAGGCGTCCGGCGCGAAGATACACGGCTATTTGCCGGATAACGCCTACCTCATCCAGGCCGATGCCCGTTCGCTCGGGCGCATAGCCGAAAGCCTTCCGCATTCGTACCTCGGCCGCTACCTGCCGACCGACAAACGGGTTGCTTCCGGCGGCGAGCCCAACCGCGAATTTCTTGTCGTTGTGTTCGACGAGTCCAGCCGCTCCGGCGTAGCGGATCGGATCCGCGCGATGGAAGGCTGCTCGGTCGTCTTCGATGCGGGTGAGATCGTCCGTGCCCGCCTTTCGCCGTCCGCGCTCGATGTCGTGGCGTCGTGGGACGAGGTGGCCTGGCTGGACCTTTCGGTCGTCAACATCAGCAAGCCTCTCAGCGACCGCTCCTGCCGAGAAGATGCCATGAACGTAAGACCCATCTGGCCCCAGACCAACGGCGTCGAAGGGCTTACGGGGCGTGGACAGGTCGTCGCCGTTGCGGACACCGGCCTCGACAACGGCGACCTTGAGACGCTTCACGAGGATATTCGCGGACGCGTATCTCGCGTCTACGCGATAGGGCGTCCTGGCGACTGGAGCGACTTTATCGGACACGGTACCCACATCTGCGGCAGCGTGCTCGGCAACGGTGCGATGTCCGGCGGCAGGATAAAAGGTCCAGCATACGAGGCGACGCTGATCATGCAGTCCCTTTGCGACGAGCAGGGCGGCACGGCGCGTCCCACGGACCTTGCCGACCTTTTCCGCCAGGCATACACCAACGAAGGCGAGGTAGCTGGCGCGAAGATACACTGCAACAGCTGGGGATCGGGACGCGACGACGACGCGGACGGTGCGGAGCTGTTGGGTGTCTATGTCGAGGACTGCCGCGTAATCGACCGCTTCTGCTTCCTGCATCCTGATTTTCTGGTGCTGTTCGCCTCCGGCAACGATGCGATAGATGGCGACGGCGACGGGGTGGTGGACCTCGATTCACTCAACTCGCAGGCGACCGCAAAGAACATAATCGCAGTCGGCGGGGCGGAGAACGCCCGCGAGGCGGGCCACACCTACGGCGAGATATACCAGAGCCGATATCCGGCGGAACCGATCTCGGGTGACGACATCGCAAAGCCGTATGCGGACGTCTCGCCCGGAATGGCGGCTTTCTCGGGGCGCGGCCCCTGCGACGACGGACGCATCAAGCCGGACATCATCGCGCCTGCGACCATGATATGCGCAGCCCGATCAAGCGTAATGCGGCGTCCGCTCAAGGGGTCATACCACTACAAGAACGGAACCAGCATGGCGGCTCCGCTCGTCGCCGGCGCGGCGGCGCTTGTCAGGGAATGGCTGGTTGTGCACAAGGGACTGGAAAATCCAGACGCTGCGACCATAAAGGCGCTGCTCGTTGCCGGGGCGAGAAGCCTCGCACCCGGACAGTATGGCGAAGGGGCGTGGCGTGAGATACCGTCCGCATCGCCCAATCCGGTCGAGGGTTGGGGAATGGTGGACGTTGCGCGAAGCGTCGGCGCGGACGGCACCAGGGTCGATGTCTGCGACGCACAGGTGATTGCCGAAGGCGAGGTCGTCGCGTTCGGGCTGAGGGTGAAAAAGGGCGACCGCCTTTCGGTGGTCCTCGCCTATGCGGATGCTCCGGCCGAGATGGCCGCCGCCGGGCAGCTTGTGAACGATTTGGACCTTCGCGTGCTGTCCCCGTCCGGCAATGTCCTCTGGCCTAATTCGCTGGACGGCCCGGACCGTCTCAACAATGTCGAAGGCGTGAAAGTAGACTCAGCCGAGGGCGGAGTCTACATGGTGGAGGTTTCTGCGCGGACAATCCCCGAACCCATGCCGCCGGAGCTGACCGGTGGACGCAAGAACGCTACGCGCTATTCCCTTGTCGCAGCGACCTCGGCTATGCGCTCGCGGCATTTATGATATAATACGCCCATGTCAGTAGATAGATTAGAGAGGGTGAACAGCCTCCTGAAGCGCGTAATCGGGGAGTCTATGTTCACGGTGATGCAGGGCGACACAGTCGCGCCTGGGCTCATCACTGTAACGGACGTGAAGTGCGGCAAGGATCTCAGGGACGCGACCGTCAAGGTTTCCATATTTGGTGACGATGCGTTGAAAGAGACCGCCCTACACCATCTTAAGCACAATGCGAAGCGTTTTCAGCAGATCATCAACCGCGAGGTCAGGCTGAAGTTCACGCCGCGCCTTCTTTTCCAGCTCGATCGCTCTCTTGAAAAGGGCGACGAGGTTCTTGCTATACTTTCCAAGCTAGATGGCGAATCTAACCCAACTCAGAATGCTTGAGGACCTGGACGGGTTCCTGCTCGTCGACAAGCCAGCCGGAATCGCGTTTTCGTCCGTCGTGAAAACGGTCAAGCGCAAGTTCAACCTAGTGAAAGTCGGTCATGGCGGCTCTCTGGACGCGATGGCGTCCGGGCTGATGGTCTTGCTCGTAAACGACGCAAACAAGTTCGTCGGTGACGTAATGGGTGCCGATCGCGCTTTCGAGGGCGTGATGCGCCTCGGCATTTCGACAAACACCCACGACATACATGGCGAGCGGACGGGAGGCTCGATGCCCGATGGCGGATGGGGCGCATCTTTCGCGGATGGCATGTCTGCCGCGCTCCCCGAATTCAAAGGCGATGTATTCCAGACCGAGAGCCGCTGGTGCAGCGTACGCCGCGAAGGCTCGGCGAGTTACGAAGTGGCGGACACCGGAGAGCACAAGCCATTTCTGGCGCATGTCTACAAGTTCGATGTCGGCGACATCGGCGAGGACGCGAAGCTTCCCTTTTCAGTGACATGCACAAAGGGGCTGATAGTTCGCACCCTGGTCAATGATTTTGGTGCGGCGCTCGGCTGCGGTGCCGCGCTTGAGAGCCTGAGACGCGTTCGTGTAGGCAAGTTCAAGGTCGAAGACGCAATACCGTTCGACCGGCTTCTCGAAACAGACATCAAGGATTTCCCTTCATGCGTGATTTCGCTAGGCGCGGGCTTGCGGTAGGTTTCTTCGACGGCGTGCACCTGGGCCATCAGGCTATCCTCGAAAGGGCGTCCGCCGCACTTACGTTCAAAAACCACCCTCTTTCGGTTCTCGCTCCCGAAAAGGAGCCAAGGCTTCTGATGACCGCAGACCGCCGAATCGCCGCGATCCGCTCATGCGGTGTGGAGAAGGTGATCGCGCTAGACTTCACTCGCGAGCTTGCCGAGTTGCCCGCCGAGGTGTTCGCGCGAGAGCGTCTCTCTGCCGCGGCCGAGGACGGCATTGTGTTCTGTGGGGAAAACTGGCGCTTCGGTCGCGGAGGAGAGGGCGATGCTTCTCTTTTGCGTTCGCTCGGCTTTTCTGTCGAAGTCGTTCCTTATGCGGTGTACGGCGGCGAGCGTATTTCGTCTACACGCATACGTGCTGCGCTTGAAGCGGGCAAGGTGAAGGATGCTAATGCGATGCTTGGACGCGAGTGGTCTTTTCGCGGTGTCGCATTCCAAGGGAAGGGCATTGGCTCCGGACTTGGGTATCCGACTGTAAACTTCAGGCTTGACGGACTTCGTCTGGATCTCATGCACGGCGTATATGAGGTCTCGGCCCTAGGCGTGACGGCAATAGCGAACTATGGCGTGGCGCCGACGTTCGGCGAGAATGCATGGGACTCGCCTGTTCTTGAACTGCATTTCATCGACACTGTGCCGCAGATAGCTCCCGGCGACGAAACAATGGTGTCGTTCACGCGTTTCATCCGCCCTGAAAGAAGGTTTTCCTCTGTGGAGGAACTCAGGGCACAGATCGCAAAAGACATCGGCCGTTAAAGCCGTCCTTTTGCCGCGTTTACAAACTCTTACAAAAATCGCCTTTTCGGAAATTGAATTTGCGATGTGCGTTTTACCCCTGTGCCATAAGGGTGAAATGCACTTTTGCGTCAAATTTTCAAAAAACGAATGTTACGAAATCGTAACATTCGCGTAACATTCGCGTAACATTCAGGACAAAATCTTTTGCGATAATTGTTGCGTAACGACAACAAGGCAAAGGAGGAACCGAAATGCTGGCAAAATGTTATTCAGGTGCGGTTTGCGGAGTGGATGCGAGAACCGTTGAGATCGAGGTCTTCTCGCACGAAGGCACAAGTTCGTTCGCGATAGTGGGCCTGCCCGATCAGGCCGTAAAGGAGGCGAAGGATCGAGTCTCGACGGCGCTCAGGAACTCGGGTTTCAGTTCTAAGCGAGAGTATGAGGTGACGGTAAACCTTGCGCCGGCCGATGTGCGCAAGGAGGGTCCCATCTACGAACTGCCGATAGCCGTATGTCTGGTGAAGGCCACGGGCCGTCTAGAGAACGAGCACCTGGATGAGTATGGCATAGTCGGCGAGCTTGCGCTTTCGGGCGAGGTCAGGCGAGTTAATGGAATCCTGCCAATAGTGATGGAGATGAAGCGCATAGGCCGCCGGGCGGTGCTTGTGCCGACGGAGAACGTTGAAGAGGCCAGCGTTGTCGATGGAATAGACGTTGTGCCGGTCAGGACCCTTCGTGAAGCGGTAGAGTATCTCAACGGCAATCTGTCGATAAGGCCTGTGTTCACCGATATCGCGGCGCTTGTAGGGAAAGGCCAGCCATACGGCGAGGACTATGCCGATGTGAAGGGCCAGTCTACGATAGTGCGTGCAATGGAAGTCGCAGTCGCCGGCGGGCACAACATCCTGATGATCGGTTCGCCTGGCTCAGGCAAGACGATGATAGCAAGAAGGGTGCCGAGCATATTGCCTCCGCTTACCGTGGATGAGGCGCTTGAGGTTTCGCGCATCCATTCCGTCGCGGGTGCGGCGAAGGGCGGCGGCATGTTCGTTACGCGACGTCCGTTCAGGGCGCCGCACCATACCGTCAGTTCGATAGGGCTGTTGGGCGGGGGCACGAAGCCGGTTCCAGGGGAGGTGTCGCTAGCGCATAGAGGTGTGCTTTTCCTTGACGAGTTCGCCGAGTTCCCGCGTGCCTCACTGGAGGTTTTGCGCCAACCGCTGGAAGATGGACATGTATGCGTCTCTCGCGCCGTCGCAGCTCACGACTATCCATCAAGCTTCATTCTGGTCGCCGCGATGAATCCATGTCCATGCGGGTACTACAACGATCCGACTCACGACTGCCGTTGCACACAGTCTCAGATACTCAAGTACCAGCGTCGAGTTTCAGGCCCGCTGCTGGACCGAATTGACATACAGGTTGGCGTCCCGTCGGTGCCTCTGGCGGACCTTCAACGTGCGCCTTCGTGCGAATCGAGCGCAACGATACGCAACAGGGTCGTCCAAGCGCGGCGGCTACAGGCATTGCGCTACCGCGATATGCCAGGCGTGCATACGAATGCTGACGTGCGCAGCCGCGACCTTCCTGCGGTTTGTCGGCTCGATGCCGCGGCGCAGGACGAGCTAAGGCGCAATCTGGAGAAACTGAACCTTTCGGCTCGTGCCTACGACCGCGTACTGCGTGTTGCGCGGACGATAGCCGATCTTAGAGGGGCTGACGAGGTCTCGCAATCCGACATAATGGAGGCTGCCGGCTACAGGCAGCTTGACGACAAAAGTGGATTTCTGGCATGACGGGTGTCGTGCCGGATAGACAACAAACACAACAAACCAAGAAAGGGAAATGATATGAACGACAGGACAAACGACTACTCCGGGGATGGCGTTGCGGTCAGTGGTGCCGCGCAAACGTCATACCAGCCACAGTTCGCAATATACCATGCCAATGCAAGCGGTACAGGCTGCGCGATCAAGATGGAGCTTCATCCGGCAACCAATGACGAGGACGGATGCTTCATGCTGATGCTGGCGACCCAGCAGACCGTAGGCGACAGGCGCGGACCCGTGAAGACATATCCCACATTCAATTGGGAGGGGCGCATAACCGTCAAACTCGGCTTTAACGACATCTGCAAGATGTTGCAGGTGCTTCGTGGGGAGTGCGAGTCTATAGACGACGGCAAGGGGCTCTATCACCGTTCTTCCAAGTATTCGGCAAAGATAGTGCTCAGGCATATTGTGACGCCGGTACAGGCGTATTCGCTGGAAGTCTACCGAAACTCAAACGACAAGAGCGAGGAAGATTCTTCCGCTCACATACTGCTTACCGCCGCGGAGGCGTATGGCCTTGCCATAGCGCTTGAAAACTCTATCGGCCTCATATGCTTCGGGGTGCCGCGCACGACCAGGCAAGTTGGCAATGTCGCAAAGGGGATTCGAAATGTTTCGGCCGCCTGAGGTCAATAATATCGGTGTCGAGCACGGATGCTGGGGAGAGGATACGGCCGCCGCCGCATTGCGGCTCAAGGGCTACGTCATTGTGGAGCGGAACGTCCACCCCTGCGTCCGAGACAGACGCCTGGAGATCGACATTGTAGCCTATGACCGTAATGCGGACGCAATGGTGTTCGTTGAGGTCAAGCAGCACAATGCGAAGAGTCCATTCCAGCGCCGATTGAGGAGTATCGACAAGAGAAAACTCCGCAATCTTCGGCGGGCGTTCAATGCATGGAGAAAGGCCAACCGGTGGAATGGCGCATACCGTTTCGATGTTGTCGAGGTGTACGGCGAACCTGGATGCAGGCGACCGGAGGTCGATCATATCGAACGCGTACATATATTCGGCACGGCTGAAAGGTTTGTGCGTTGGGGGTGTTAACATGTTAAGCGAAACAAGCCGAATCTTCTGCCGCCGCCTGCACGAGCCGCTTACAGAGCGGCACGTGCAGGCGGTATGGTACGATAATGCGCTGAGGCCGAGAAATCTGGTAACTCGTTGCGGATTGCCTGTCAGGGTGGTGTATCCTGGCGACTGGAATCTTGGGCCTGGCCCGGATTTTCGCGGAGCGGTTCTGCATGTTGGCGATCGCCGCTTGGCTGGCGACGTCGAGGTTCATCTCTCGCCTTCGGGGTGGCGAGCCCATGGACACGGCGACGATCCGGCCTACAGGAATGTCGTTGCGCATGTAACATGGGGCTGTGGCCCGGTTCCCGATACATTGCCCAATGGGGCTGTGTCGATATGGATCGGACGCTTCATGACGGCGGATACTGCATTCTCTCCGGACCAAATCGACCTTGGCGCCTATCCGTTTGCGCGCCTTCCGATAGAGATGCGGCCATGCCATATAAGGATTAAGGATGATCCATCCCTCGCGGACGCGGCGCTTGTCGCGTCCGGCGAGTGCCGTCTTATGGCCAAGGCTGCGCGAATGCGAAGGCTTTTATCTGCTCCGGGATGTGGTGCGGCCGGAAGGCTCCAAACCTTCTATTCGGAAGCGATGGGGGCGTTGGGGTATTCTGGAAACGCCAGGGCTTTCCGTGCTGTAGCGGCTGCAGTGCCGTTGGATGCCATCCGTTCAGAGCCCGATAACATCTCCTCCGCATTTCTTGTCGCCGCGCAATTTGCGGGCGTTGAGAGGCATGGCATGCGTCCAAGCAATTCTCCGGAGGCTCGACTTGTCGCAGCTGCACGTCTGTTCGCTAGGCCAGAGACAATGGAACTGGCGGATGCTTCGGATTTCTCTCCTTCCGCCTTGCGCGAGATGGTCAAGTGTCTTTCGCAGGACGGTCTAATGGGGAAAGGCCGTGCCGCGGCGGTGATAACGAACATAGTCGTACCTTTCGCAATGGCTGAAGGCCGTCTGGCGGCACCGCCGAAGTGGCTTCCGCCGGAAGATTTGTGCGAACCGATGAGACTCATGGCGTTTCGTCTTTTCGGGCGCGATCACAATCCTTTGCGATTGTATTCTTCAAACGGGCTGAAGATGCAAGGGCTATTGCAGATTTATCGCGACTATTGCCTGCAGTCGCACCCGGATTGCAATGCCTGCGCCTTTGTGGAGGATTTGTCGGCATGAGATGATTTTAACGAACAAACTTCTGAACCTTTTAGGCTATGGCGGCGTTCAACAGTACGTGAAGGCATTCAAAACCATAAAGATGGTGGTGATCGCGTCCGTTGCGCTCATCCCTGCCGTCTTGTGCGCTGCGGAAACCAACGAGACTTCCGTCGCCGATCTTGGTATAGTTGTTGTGGAGGGCTCGGCGCTTTCAAAGTATCGGCCTGAGACGGTGAACGGGGCTACATTTACCGATGTCCCTCCAGAGAAGTTGCCTATTGTGGTTGATACTCTGACTTCCGACTTCATCGGCGAGCACAATCCTACAGACCTCCACGACCTTTTAAGGCAGGTTCCCGGGATAGAAACGGGAGGTAAGTCGCTCCTTGTCAGGCAGCCGGGAACTTTTACGATACGCGGCATGGGAGGTACGACTCCTATGCTGGATGGCATGTTCCCGATCGGAAGCGGAGCTGGGCTTTTCATGGATGCGTTCCTTATTGACCATGTTGAGGTCGTTAAGGGCCCGATCGGGTCGTTGAACGGTGGCGCAGGCGCGGTGCAGAACGCTTCTGGCGGAGGAGGCTCCATAAACATGTACATGAAAAGCGCCAGGCTCGACATGGACGAATTCAGTTTGCAGGAGAATACCTCGATCGGACGGCGCACGTTCAGGCAACGTGCCATGGCTGATGCTAATTCGATATTCCTTGACGGTAAGGCGGCAGTGCGAATCATAGGAACGGTGGACTGTTTTGAGCCGGCATATTTGGGCAATGGATCCCAGAAAGGTTCGCGACCGCGAGAGTCGTTCGCCGTTGCGCCGAGTTTTGTGTTTCGTCCATCGGAAGAGGTTTCATTTGGTCTTAAGACGATGTTTCAGTACACAGACCAGCCCAGCTATATAGGTGTCCCCGTATGGCGCGGTCGGCCTGGCGGTGGATATTCATGGTATGAGTCTTCATGTCGTTCCGGCGATCGTTCGAAATATGAAGACTTCATGTTGAATCCGTGGCTGGACTGGCAGGTTTCGGAGGATTGGCTACTTAAGTTTGGCGCGTCGATGATGGTTTCGAGCTGGCAGCAGACGACGCGCGAACCATATTCGGCATTCACCGGCGCGGAGTTCCAGGACTATTTGGATACAGGCACATGGAGCTCCGGGAACAAGTATATGCTTTCCGACTTTTCAGACTCCAAGTCGGTGGTGCGCAATTACGGCCTTTTCGTCCGGTCGGTATATGACCGCGACATATTGAAGGATGTCATCAAGAACTCGTTTGTAGTCCAGCCAGACTATTGCTATCGCGAGTCAAGCGGTGGGTTCGGCGCGCCTGTGCCGCGCTACGGCTTGACTTTGCAAGACGCCGTGACATGGAGGTGGTTGACGCTCCTTGGCGGTGTGCGGTACGATCACTTCGAGCAGGAGGCGTATTCTTCCGGCGGAAGGCGATACAGGCACAATGCGGCGGATGCAGTTTCGCCAAGAGTCGGCGTTTCGCTGCAGCCGCTCGAATGGCTCGTATTCTTCGGCAACGTCTCGCAGACGCGCACTCCTATGCTTGGTCTCATTTGCGAAGACGGTTCGGCGCCAACCGAGGTGTGGCGATCGACACAGTGGGAAGGGGGCGTAAGATTGCGTCCGTTGGAGAAGCTTTGGCTTGCGGTCTCGACATATCGCATTGAGCAGGAGAACACGCCGCAGATCAACAATGTAGGCATGGTAACGGGCTATGACGGACATGTCGTGTCACGCGGTGCGGAGCTGTCGCTTTCGGGCGACATCTCAGATGATTGGACCGTTATGGCAATGTATGCCTTCAACAGATACACCGACAGGAGCGTGTCCCCCAGGCAGCCTGGACGCGATTTCGAGTGCATGCCGGCGCATTCGTTTTCGTTGAACACATCATATCGGATTTCATCCGGTCCGCTGAAGGATGTAGTGTTGGGGTGCGGATATAGATTTCGCTCCATGAGCTATGCTACGATGCGCGGCGCATATGTGAACCGGAATCTGCGGTTCGATTCGTCCCATGTAGTCGACGTAAACGTATCCATGCCGCTCTCCAAGTTCGGCGGTCCGGAGAATTGGACTCTCTCCCTCGGCATAAGGAATCTTTTTGGAGAGAAATACTTTGAGTCGTCTCGTCACTACTACGAATGTCTGGTGGGTGAGCCTCGTACTTTCGAAATCGGTCTTCGCGCAAAGTTCTGATGATATGTTGGGAATCGTACATTTAGGGCCATAGTTTATCCCGCTATGGGGTATATATCGTCCCTTTTTATGGCTTTTATGTATTTTATGCGTTGGCAGTGCACTAACAGAAGATTTCCAGCGGCAAGCTGACGGGAGAATATGATATAATATTCGGTCATGAAAATATCAGGCACTATCACGGCCTTGGTGACGCCGTTCACCGTTGACGGCTCGGTGGACTATGGCCGGCTAAAGGCGATTGTAGAAGAGCAGGTCGCTGCAGGCGTTGAGGGCATATGCGCCGTCGGCACAAGCGGCGAGTCGCCAACGCTTTCGCACGAAGAACATCACGAGGTCATCGCAAAAGTCATCGAGTTCGCCGCCGGGCGAACGAAAATCGTAGCCGGCACCGGTGCCAATTCGACAAGCGAGGCTATTTCTCTTACGCAGGCGGCGATAGCCATGGGTGGTGCGGATGCGACGCTGCAGGTAACGCCCTACTACAACAAGCCCAACGCAGAAGGTCTCTACCGCCACTTCATGACAGTCGCTGATTTGGGGCTGCCAGTGATACTCTACAACGTTCCGGGCCGAGCTGGACGTGAAATACCGATCGATGTGGTCGTGCGGCTTGCATCACATCCCAATATAATCGCCATCAAGGAGGCGGCGGGGTCTGTAGACCGCGTTTCGGCGATCAAGGCGGTCCTGCCAGACTTCACCGTTCTTTCGGGCGACGATTCGCTGGCGCTTCCCATGATTTCAGTCGGCGCGGAGGGCGTCATATCCGTTGCATCAAACATAATACCTAAAGAGATGGGCGACATGGTCCGCCTCGCCATGGCGGGTGACTTTGCGGGTGCCCGCAAGATGCACGCGAGATACTACAGGCTTTTCCATGATCTGTTCATTGACGTGAATCCCGTGATGGTGAAGGAGGCCATGTGGCTAATGGGCAGAATCGAGCGTTCGTTCCGACTGCCGCTTTGCGAAACGACGGACGCCAATCTTGAGAAGATGCGCAACACTCTTGTATCGCTAGGTTTGATAGCTGGCTGAAAGGCAATATACGTCATGCAGGTATTCAACAGTCTAACAAGAAGGTCGGAAGAACTCACGCCTATTGAAGGCAACGAAATACGCCTCTACACATGCGGCCCGACGGTCTACAATTTTGCGCACATAGGAAACTTCCGCGCGTACACGTTCGAGGACATACTTCGCCGAGTAATTCAGTTCAATGGAATGAAGATCCGTCAGGTAATGAACCTCACGGACGTCGATGACAAGACGATACGCGGCGCCAATGCGGCCGGAGTCAAGCTGACCGACTACACAAAGACGTACAAGGATGCGTTTTTCGCGGATCTAAAGAGGCTCAACATACAGCCGGCCGAAATGTATCCTGCGGCGACAGATCACATACCCGAGATGATAGATCTCGTCTCGAAGCTTGTAGAGAAGGGTATTGCGTACAAGAGTGATGACGGTTCAGTGTATTTCAATGTGCGCAAATTCCCAGGCTACGGCAAGCTTGCCCACATAGACTTTGACCATCAGCAGACTGGCGCCAGATGCGCGGCGGACGAATACGACAAGGAGAACGTCGGCGACTTCGCGCTCTGGAAGGCTTGGGAGGAATCTGATGGACCTGTAGGGTGGGACTCTCCATGGGGGCGCGGACGCCCCGGATGGCACATCGAATGCTCGGCGATGTCCATGAAGTACCTTGGAGAGACGTTCGATATGCACACTGGCGGAATAGACAATCTATTCCCCCACCATGAGAACGAGATTGCCCAGGCAGAGGCCGCGACCGGCAAACCGTTCGTCAAGACATGGATGCATTGCGCCCATCTCAGGGTCAACGGCGAGAAGATGTCCAAGTCTGCCGGCAACTTCTTCACTCTACGCGACCTTCTGGAGAAGGGGTACACTGGCCGGGAAATTCGCTATGTTCTGATCAATGCGCATTATAGGCAAGGTCTCAACTTTGCATTCAGCGCGTTGGACGACGCCAGAAAGTCCCTTGCCAGGATCGACGCGTGTGTCGAAAAGGCCACTGAGGGCGAGGCTCCAGATTGGGCGAAAAAGCACTTGGACGACTTTACTGCGGCGGTGAATGACGATCTTAACATTCCCAAGGCGTTCGCGTCGCTTTTCGAACTCGTTCGCGAAACCAACGCGCATGGCGGCGGAAGTGTGCTTGGCGTGTTCCGCAGAATGGATGAGGTGTTGGGTGTGATATTCTTTGGAAAGGCTGAAAAGGCTGAGATCCCGGCAGAGATACAGACTCTTCTTGACCAGCGTGCAGAGGCCCGCAAGGCCAAAAACTGGGCCGAGTCGGATCGTCTGCGCGATGCGATCGCAGCCGCAGGCTGGCAGGTAAAGGATTCTCGCGAAGGACAAACCGTCTCTAAAGTCTAAATGGAAACATAAATAATATGATAAACTGGGTGGCTGATTGACGGGCCTTGCAGATTGTGATACCATTTCAGGCATGA